>CAIUAY010000229.1 GCA_903897335.1 uncultured Chromatium sp.
GATTAACTGCGTCAGCGACGAGCGTTCGTCATCGGTGAGCCGGACAACATACTTGATCATTGGATGCACCTCTTGAGAACTTGCCTGACGAGATGTGTCTACAATGAGGCTTATGCAAGATTAAACGGAAGCGCGTACTACGTTGCGGCGATCAATAGCGTGACCGGCAACGGCTCGACGTATCAATATGGTGCGCCGCGCACGGTTTTTCTGGGATTGTCGGCCAATTTCTAAAACAAAGCCGGTTTCGGCGTGAGCTGCAACCGGCGCGTTCCAACCGTATTAGCGACCTGTCTGACCCGAAAGGCTAGGCCAGGCGGCGATCAGATAGACCACCATCGACCAGAGTGTCAGCACGGCAGCGAGATAGAGCAGCAACAGTCCAAGATCGTACACCCAAGGGCCGAAAACTGAGTCACGCAGGATTAAAAGGATGATCGACACCATCTGCGCCGTGGTTTTGATCTTGCCCAGCCCGGACACCGCCACGGTGGCGCGCGCGCCAACCTCAGCCATCCATTCGCGCAGTGCCGAGACGGTAATCTCGCGTCCAACGATGACCATCACCGGCAGCGTCAGCAGGATGCGCGGATCGGCCTGGAGCAGCACCACTAGCGCCACCGCCACCATCAGCTTGTCGGCAACCGGATCGAGGAAGGTTCCCAGCGGCGAGGTCTGCGACCAGCGACGCGCTAGGTGGCCATCGAGCCAGTCGGTGAGCGCGGCGGCGCCAAAGACGGCGGCTGCCGCATAGGGCGCCCACCGGGCATTCACATAGAACACCACGACAAACACAGGGATCAGCGCGATTCGTAGCATCGTCAGCAGGTTTGGCAGCTTACACATCGGTCAGGATCCTGAAACATCATGATGAAAGGCATCGTAAATCTGTTGAGCTAACTGCCGACTGATGCCGTCGATTCCGGCAATCTCATCGACCCCAGCCCGTGCCAGACCGCGCAAACCGCCGAACTGCTTCAGGAGCCGCTGGCGTCGCGTCGCGCCAACCCCGCGAATATTTTCAAGCGTCGAAGTGATCCGCGCTTTCGCCCGACGCTGACGATGTGCGGTGATAGCAAAACGATGGGCTTCGTCGCGGATCTGCACGATGAGATGCAGTGCCGGCGAATCGCCTGGCAGTATAATTGGCGCTTCGCGCCCCAACAACCAGAGCTGCTCGGTTCCAGGGCGTCGTGCCGCGCCCTTGGCCACGCCGACCAGCCGCGCTCCCGTCACCCCAATCGCCTGCAAGGCGCGGTCTGCGGCACTGAGCTGACCACGTCCACCATCAATCAAGAGTAGATCAGGGAGCGGATAGTCACCCTGCTGGACGCGGACATAGCGGCGCGTCAATGCCTGCGCGATCGCGGCATAGTCATCGCCGGGCGTCAGCCCCACGATATTGAAACGCCGGTACTCTGACTGGCGCGACCCATCATGATCAAAGACCACGCAGGAGGCGACGGGGCATTCGCCCTGGGTATGGCTGATGTCGAAGCACTCCATGCGGGTTGGAACCCTGTCGAGTTCAAGCGCCATGCGCAGTGCCTCCAGCCGCCGCGCATAGCCGGCCTGACTGCTCAGACGGGCGCGGATCGCGATCCGCGCATTGTCGCAGGCCATCTCCAGCCAGCGGGCGCGGTCGTGGCGCACGCTGGACTTGATATGGACGCGATATCCAGCACGCTCGGAAAAGACCTGTTCGAGCAGTTCACGATCATCCGGCTCGATGTTCACGATCAGCGCTGGCGGAGCGTTTTTGTCGGTGTAACACTGTGCCAGAAAACCAGCCATCAGCGTTTCCAGGCTGGTCTCTTCCGGTGCCACGGGAAAAAATCCACGGTTGCCGAGATTGCGTCCGCCCCGGATGAAAAAGACCTGGACGCCATAAAGCCCGCCTTCCTGAGCACAGGCGATGATGTCCAGATCGCCGACTTCGCCATTGATTGACTGATGCGACTGGATCTGGCGCAGCGTCAGGATGCGATCACGCAGAATCGCCGCCCGCTCGAAATCCAGCGCACCGGCTGCCTGTTCCATCGCAGCACCGAGATCGTCCACCACCTCCTGCGCTCGTCCCTCAAGAAATTTGATGGTTGCGGCCACATCCTGCGCATAGTCATCCGCGCTGATCAGACCCACGCAGGGCGCATGACAGCGTTTGATCTGATACTGAAGACAGGGGCGTGACCGATTCCTGAAAAAACTGTCCTCGCACTGACGCACCGGAAACAGTTTCTGCAACAGTTGCAGGGTCTCGCGCACGGCTGACGCGCTGGGATAAGGGCCGAAAAAACGTCCCTGGCCTTTGCGTGACCCGCGATGAAAGGCCAGACGCGGGAATTCGTCCCGGGTGGTCAGAAGGATGTCGGGGTAACTTTTGTCATCGCGCAGCAGCACATTGAAGCGCGGTTGCAGCGCCTTGATGAGATTGCCCTCAAGTAGCAGCGCATCGGCCTCGGTGCGGGTGACAGTCACGTCGATGCTGGCGATCAGACTGACCATGCGCTGGATACGCCCGGTCAGCGCACGGCCGAAATAGCTGCTCACTCGCCGTTTGAGGTTCTTCGCCTTGCCGACATAGAGCACCGTGCCGTCGGCATCCAGCATCCGGTAGACCCCTGGATCGAGAGGCATTCCCTTCAGCAGTTGGCGCAGAGCGGATTTCCCTGAACGATCCTCCAAAATTCCATCACTGGTCATGCACGGCCACCAGACTACCGCGACCGCCCGCCCCTGCCCCATGTCGGTCTGCTGGTCGGCAGCGGATTGGGTGTTGCATGGCGTTTCAGCCCGACTTTGCGTGGCGAAGTCCGTCCCGGCAGCTTTAGTCCGGCGAGTGTCATCAGGTCAGACTGTTCAGTATCGGTCAGTGGACGCCAGTTGCCGGTAAAGAGTCGGCGGCCCAGTTCGATATTGCCGTAGCGGATACGGATCAGTCGGCTGACCGTGCAGCCAGCGGCTTCCCACAGCCGTCGCACCTCGCGGTTGCGGCCTTCGCGCAGCACGACGTGAAACCAGTGATTGGCTCCGGTTCCACCCTGATCAGTCACGGTGTCGAATTTGGCCGGGCCATCCTCCAGCTCAATGCCGCTGGTCAAACGCTCCAGTGTACCGGGCGGAATCTCGCCAAGAATGCGCGCCGCATATTCGCGTTCGATTTCACGCGACGGGTGCATCAGACGGTTGGCGAGTTCACCGTGAGTGGTGAACAGGATCAGACCGGAGGTATTGATGTCCAGACGGCCAACCGCAATCCAGCGCCCCTCCTTGGGTCGTGGCAGACGTCGGAAGACAGTCGGGCGTTCTTCGGGGTCGCGCCGCGTCACCAGCTCGCCTTCGGGTTTGTGGTAGGCAATGATCTGGGGTGGCGTGTCGCGCTGACGCTTGAGTTTAACATCGCGGCCATCGATGCGAATCCGGTCGGCACTGGTCGCGCGATCACCGAGTTGGGCGAGATTCCCGTTGACCCGCACCCGGCCTTCGGTGATCCAGCCCTCGATTTCGCGGCGTGAACCGAGACCGGCTTCAGCTAGGAGTTTTTGGAGTCGCACGGGCGCTTCAGTGGAGGGTAGCGGCGGTGGACGGCGTTCATCTGTCATGGATTGATCCTGCATAGATGGAGGGGAGGTGTCCTGCTGTGACAGGAACCGCGAATAACCGAATAACGATGGGTTTCAACCTGCCAGCGTGGCGGTCAGCCCCAGACAGAACGAATCGCCATGGCGAGCGTCCGGGTTGAGAATCCAATGCAAGTCACCGGTCTCAACAACCAGCCGCTGGTCACGCCATGACCAGCGCCAGCTTGCCGGTCACATGCCCCTGTTCGATCAGTCGGTGCGCGGCGGCGGCTTGTTCCAGCGGAAAAGTCTGGGAGACTTGGATACGCAGTTCACCGCGGTCGATCAGTTCGCCACAGCGTCGCAGGATGTCGCACTGATGGGCGCGCGCCTCGGACAGATCCCTGAGCATAGGCGTCAGCATCAGCTCCAGGCTTATGCGCAGATTGCGCTGACGCGCTTCTTTCAGATCCAGATCCGCGCCTGGATCGAGGATCGTTACCAGATCGCCATAGTATGCCATCGCCGGGATGGTCTGACGAAAAACGGCGGCACCGACTGTATCCAGCGCAATCTCGACGCCCTGCCCTGCCGTCCACTCCATCACCGACTCGACGACATCGTCATCCTGATAATTGATGCAGTGTTCCGCACCCAGTGCTTGCGCAAACGCCGCCTTTTCCGGGCTGCTCACAGTCGTGCAGACACGCGCTCCGGCGGCCTTGGCAAGCTGGATAGCCACATGCCCGACACCGCCCGCGCCACCGTGGATCAACACGCGCTGACCGACCCTGATCCGCGCCCGGTCATGCAGCGCCTCCCAAGCCGTGATCAGCACCAGAGGTGCCGCCGCTGCCGCAATCATGTCGAGATGGCGTGGTTTGGGCTGCGCCAGCGACTGATCCAGCACCAGATACTCAGCATAGTTACCCACCGTTCCGCCAACGCCGCCGTGACAGAACCAGACCGCGTCGCCCGGCTGAAAACGGGTCACTGACGCGCCCACGGCCTCGACGACACCCGCGCCATCGCAGCCTGGAACCGCCGGGAGACCAGCCGCGATCAACGAGCCATTGCGGCGGATTTTGGCATCGACTGGATTGATCCCGGCGGCGCTGAGCTTGACCAGCAGCGCCTGCGGCGCGGTGATGTCGGGTCGTGGACGTTCAACCCATTGCAGAACTTCCGGCTCGCCGGTCTCGCGCATCTCAATTGCTTTCATCGGGTTCTCCGCGTGAAATTCGTGACATCAGCGCAACGTCAAACCCAGCGACGCGGCACTGTGACGAGGTTTACCTTCTGGCAGGGAGGCACTAGAGTTACGCCATCCGGGTTTGCCGTTCATCAGGTGATTGCCATGCCAGCATCCAGATCCAGCGTGTCACTGTCCGTCTGTCGGTTTCTGTGGTTGACGCTTGCCATATCTATGTTTGGCGTGGCTTTGCCAACACTGGCCGCCCAGCGCGAGCTGACGGTCATCCCCGGCATGGATGCCTATGGTCATGACTACACCACACTGAAATCAGTGAATCTGGACGATTGCAAAAGTGCCTGTCTCCAGGACGAACGGTGTCAGGCGTTTACCTTCAATGTCAAGGTGGAATGGTGCTTTCTGAAGGAAGGCGCAACTGAACGCCGTCCCTTTGATGGCGCGATCTCCGGCTTCATCCGGGCGGGCGGGACGCCGCTGCCGGTCGCCGACCTGAAAGCGACGCGGCTGGCTGAACTGCGCTTTTTGCCTCCGCGTGAACGGGTCGAGGCGACGGTGCTGGAGACTCGCATTGCACGGATGACGCCACCGACCGCCAAGCCACGCGAGTTGATCAGCGCGGCACGAACGGCTGCAGGCACAAGCGATCACCAGCGCGCCGCCGATCTTTATGCCGCAGCGCTGCGTCTTGATCCGGCAAACCGGTCGCTGTGGCTGGAACTGGCGCAATCTGCGCTGACGGCGCAGTCAGAGGACTGGGAGGTTAAAAACCGTCTCAAACAGGACGCCACCTCAGCCGCCATCAATGCCTATGTGCGTTCGACGGATGTGACAGGACGTGCTGCCGCGCTCGCTCTGCTTGGCCGCGCCTTTGGCCAGCGTGAAGACTGGCGAACCGCCATCCGCGCCAGCCGTGCCGCACTGGCACTCGCCGAGTCCGCCGAGACCCGTGCTGCACTCGATCAGATGGTCGCCGAGCATGGCTTTCGCGTGACCGACCACAAGGTTGACTCGGATGCCGCAAGCCCGCGTCTCTGTGTTGAATTCAGCGACCCGCTGCCGCGAGACCGCGCTAATCTGGCCGATTTCGTGCGGGTTGAGGATCATGCCGATCTGCCGGTGGAGGTGGAAGATCGCCAGATCTGCATCGATGGCGTTCGGCACGGTGAGCGTTATGGCGTCCAGATTCGTGCCGGACTACCCGCCGCCGACGGCGAAGTGCTGGCTGAAAGCGTCGACCTGGACATTTATGTGCGCGACCGCTCGCCACTGGTGCGCTTCCTGGGTCGAGCCTATGTGTTGCCTAAAGGCGGCGCGGCGGCGCTGCCGGTAGTTTCGATCAATACGGATCTGATTGATGCCACGGTCTACCGGATCGGCGACCGTGCACTGACCCAGGCGCTGGAGAACGGCAGTTTCCGCGCCCAGCTCGATGAATGGGATGCCAGCCGGATCACTGACCAAACTGGCGAGACGATCTGGAAAGGAACGGTCGAGGTCAAGCCCGAACTGAATCGCGAGGTCACGACAGCGGTGCCGGTCGGTGCGCTGATCACTGACATCAAACCTGGCGCCTATGCCATGACCGCCAAGGCGCACAACGCAAGCGGTGAAGACAGCACCCTGGCAACCCAGTGGTTCATCGTCACCGATCTGGGACTTGCGACCTTCTCCGGCAACGATGGCCTGCATACGCTGGTGCGTTCGCTCTCTAGCGCCGCGCCGGTGGGCAAGGTTGCCGTGAGACTGATGGCGGTCAATAACGAAATTCTAGGACGTGCGACCACTGACGCCCAGGGCTATGCCCGTTTCGAGCCGGGTCTGCTGCGCGGCACCGGTGGCAATGCCCCGGCGCTACTGGTGGCCGAGGGGCCGGATGGCGACTATGCCTTTCTGGATCTGACCCAGACCCCATTCGATCTCAGTGATCGCGGAGTCACTGGTCGCGCGCCCGCTAAGCCGCTGGATGTCTATCTGGTCAGCGAACGCGGCGCCTATCGTCCCGGCGAAATCGTCCATCTAACGGCGCTGATCCGCGACGCTACGGCAGCAGCAGTGTCCAATCTTCCCATCACGCTGATCATTAAACGCCCCGACGGAGTGGAACAGCAACGCAAACTGATTCCTGATCAGGGCGCGGGCGGGCATCAGGCGGCCGTGACCCTGAGCCGCTCCGCCATGCGCGGCACCTGGCGGGCGCAGGTCTATACCGATCCTAAAGCTCAGCCGCTGGCCGATCTGGCGTTTCTGGTCGAAGACTTCGAGCCGGAGCGCCTGACCTTCGATTTAGCCAGTCAGACTCCGGCCATTGATCCCGACAACCTGCCCAGGATCGCGCTGGATGCCCGTTTCCTCTATGGCGCACCTGCTGCCGGGCTGGCGGTCGAGGGCGAGATCCAGGTCAAGCCAACCGACGCGCTGTCTGCTTTCCCTGGCTATCGCTTCGGCCTGGAGACTGAAGCGGTTGAGCCAGTTAGCGGCTCGCTGCCCGCCACCACCACCGACGCTCAGGGTCAGGCGACAGTCACGCCAGTGATCCCGGAGATGGCGCCTACGACCAAACCGCTGGAGGCCAGCGTTCAGGTGCAGGTGATTGACGATAACGGCCATCCGGTCGAGCGGTCAGTCGACCTTCCTGTGCAGTCAAAACAGGTGCGTCTTGGCGTCAAGCCGCTATTTGATGGTTCGGTGGAGGAAGGCGGCAATGCGCGTTTCGAGATCATCGCGGTGGGTGCCGACGGTCAGCGCATTGCGCTCGACGGTCTGCGCTGGACGCTGTCGCGTCTGACCACCAGCTTCCAGTGGTATGCGTCGGATGGTGCCTGGGACTATGAACCAATCACTTCCAGTCAGCGCGTCGCCGACGGGACGGTCAACACGGGCGTGATGGATGTCGGACAGATCGAGTCGCCGGTCAACTGGGGCGCCTATCGTCTGGCGCTGGAAAGTCCAGATGGGTCGGCGCTCCCGGTCGATCTAGAATTCGAGGCGGGCTGGTATGTCAAACCGGCTGCTGTGGACACGCCGGATCTGCTCAAGGTTTCGCTCGATAAAGCGACCTATCGGGTAGGCGAGACCATCAAGGCGCGCATCGAGCCGCGTTTTCCCGGTCTCGCGCTGGTGATGGTGGTCGATGATCGGGTCATCGATATGAAGACAGTCGCCGTGCCCGAAGCTGGCGCAACCGTCGAGCTACCGGTCACGGCCAAATGGGGGCCAGGCGCCTATGTGACGGCTGTGCTTTATCGTCCAATGGATCTCGCCGCCAAACGGATGCCGGCTCGCGCCATCGGTCTGACCTGGGCGGGTGTCGATCCGGGAAAACGGCGGCTTGATCTCAAATTCGACCTGCCGCCTGCGCTCACCGGTACCGTGCGCCCGCGCCAAACGATCAAGATTCCGGTTGCTGTTGGCAATCTTGCCGCCGGACAGGAGGCGTATGTCACCGTCGCGGCGGTCGATGTCGGCATTCTCAATCTCACCCGTTATCAGCCACCCGCACCGGATGACTGGTATTTTGCCCAGCGGCGGCTGGGGATGGAGATCCGCGATTTTTATGGTCAGCTCATCGACCGGATGCAGGGCGTGCCGGGGGTCGTGCGTTCGGGCGGCGATGGTTCGCTGCTGAAACTGGAAGGCCCGCCGCCCTCAGAACAACTGGTGGCCTACCATTCCGGCATCGTCAGGCTCGACGCATCGGGTCGGGCAAGCGTGTCATTCGACATCCCTGATTTCAACGGCACACTGCGCATCATGGCGATGAGCTGGACGGCAAACGGGGTTGGCCACGCCGTCACCGATCTGCTAGTGCGCGATCCGGTGGTCGTCTCTGCGGCGCTGCCGCGTTTTCTGGCGCCCGGCGACCGTTCGCGTCTGCTGCTGAATCTGGCGCATGTCGAGGGTTCGGCTGGCTCAGTCGATCTGCGCGTTTCGACCGCTGGTGGCCATGCCCGCATTCCTGCCGACGCCATGACGCACAGGCTGACCCTAACCGCCGGTGGACGCACTCAGGTGACGGTGCCGATCGAGGCGCTGGGAGTCGGTGACGACAGCCTGAGCATTGATCTGCGTACCCCGGATGGCCAGGATCTCCTGAAAACGCTTACCGTGCCGGTGCGCTCCAACGCGCCGCCGACTTCGCAGAGCCAGGTCAGGGCGTTATCACCCGGCGAGACGCTGCATTTGGACACCAGCCTGCTGGCGGATCGACTACCCGGAACAGGATCATTGCTAGTGTCCATCGGTGGTGCCGGTCAGCTCGATGTCGCGGGTCTGCTGCTGGCGCTCGACCGCTATCCGTATGGCTGCACCGAACAGCTCACCAGCCGCGCATTGCCGCTGCTTTATCTGAATGACGTCGCCAGCGCGGTCGGTCTGAGCGGCGACGACAGCGTCAAGGAACGGGTGCAGTCCGCCATCACCGAGATTCTCGCCAATCAGGGCAGTGATGGCAGTTTTGGACTCTGGGGAACGGGCGGCGGCGAGGACGGCTGGCTCGATGCCTATGTCACCGATTTTCTCACCCGCGCCCGTGAGCAGGGTTATCGCGTCCCGGAGGTGGCCTTTGACACCGCGCTCGACAATCTGCGCAACCGGCTCAGCTATGCCGCTGATTTCAGCGAGGGCGGCGAACCAGTCGCCTACGCGCTCGATGTGCTGGCGCGCAATGGCCGTGCCGCCATCGGCGATCTGCGTTATTACGCCGATACCAAGCTCGATGATTTTGCAACGCCAATGGCCAGAGCGCAGCTCGGCGCCGGTTTGGCGCTCTATGGTGATCGTCCACGCGCCGACACGGTGTTCCGCAACGCGCTGGAGATGCTCAAAACGGGCGAGGATGACGGTGGCTGGCGTGTTGATTTTGGCTCCAGTCTGCGCGATGGCGCGGCAGTGCTGACGCTCGCTACCGAAACCGGCTCTCCGGCGGTCGATCAAGCGGCACTGGCGCGGCGGCTTCAGGAACAATGGTCAGACACCGCCCATGCCAGCACTCAGGATGATGCCTGGCTCCTGCTCGCCGCTCATGCACTGATCGCAGGTAGCGGTCAGCCGCAACTGACCCTGAATGGCGAGACCGTGACCGGCGGGTTGTATCGTCGGCTGGATGCCGCGACGCTAAAGGCACGACCGCTGACCGTCGCCAACCAGGGAACGGCGCCGCTGGAGGCGCTGGTCACGGTCACGGGCGTGCCACTGACACCGGAACCGGCAGGCGGCAGCGATTACCGCATCGAACGCGCCTATTACGATCTCGACGGTCGGCGGATTCAGCCCTCCGGCGTCACCCAAGGCAAGCGGATGGTGGCGGTGATCACCGTGACGGCTGACAGTCCGCGTCAGGCGCGTCTGATCGTCAACGATCCACTGCCAGCCGGTTTTGAGATCGACAACCCGAACCTGATCAAGGTGGGCGACATCGCCAATATCAACTGGCTGGGTTTGGAAGATCAGGCGGCGCATAGCGAGTTCCGCGCTGATCGTTTCATCGCCGCCGTTGACCGCAAGCCGGATGCGCCCCGCCAGTTCCAGTTGGCCTACCGTCTGCGGGCGGTCTCGCCGGGGGTCTTTGTCCATCCGGCGGCAACCGTCGAAGATATGTACCGCCCGCAACAACGCGCTTGGACGGAGACGGGGACGGTTGCGGTGAGGGAAGCGCAATGAGTCGGACTCGCGGCAGTTTCCCCCTTGTCCATCTCTCGATGGGAGGGGGGTTGCGTTTGATTCAAGGCGATGTTGGTAAGCGCGGTACCCCGAATACGCCTAATCCGGGACGAATCTCAGCACATTGCCATTGATGCAATAGCGTTTGCCCGATGGCGGTGGGCCGTCGTCGAAAACATGACCAAGATGGATGCCTGAACTGGCGCTGCGCACCTCGACGCGGTGCATCCCGTGCGCATTGTCTTCGTGCAAGCTGATCGCGCCGGGGAGCGGATTGAAAAAACTCGGCCAGCCGGTGCCACTGTTAAATTTGGCATCGCTACGGAACAGTGGTACGCCGGTAATCGGATCGACAAAGACTCCGGGGCGCTTTTCGTCAAGATACGAGCCGGTGAAAGGGCGCTCGGTGCCTTGCTCGAATGCAATCTTCTGCTGTTCAGGCGTCAGCAACTGAAACCCCAGCCATTTCCAGAAGCGTTCGCGGTCGCCGCTGTAACCGGTGAAACGCGAGACCTCACGGCCTTTCTCGAACAGCACGATGGTTGGCGTAGCAAAGAGCGTCTTCTCCAGTGTCCAGCCCTCCGGCAGGTTTGGGTTGAGTGTGCTGATGATCGGCGTTGCCGCCGTCCAGCCGTTGAGTACCTCGATCTGGAACTGTTCGCAGAATGGACAGTCTGCGGCGGCGAAAACGATCAACTGCCGTTCAAACTGGAGCTGGTCAGCGGTCAATGGTGGCGGTTGCGTACGGGTTGTCGCGTCATCCTGCGAAAGATCTGGAAATTTCACGCCCGTTCCGCCCAAACCACAATAGCCGTTGGGATGTTTCAGCAGATAGTCCTGATGATCCTCTTCGGCGCGGTTGTAGTGGCGCAACGGTACAATTTCGGTGGTGATGCGGCCACGCCCAGCGGCAGTCAACGCCTGCTGATAGGCATCGCGGGTCTGGATTGCCAGTGACATCTGGGCATCGCTGTTGGTGTAGATCACACTGCGATAATTGCTGCCAAGATCATTGCCCTGACGGTCGCCCTGAGTCGGGTCATGGTTTTCCCAGAACGCGATGAGGATGGTGCGCAGGCTCACCTGCGCGGGATTGAAACTGACCTTGATGACTTCAGCATGATTGCGCGCCTTGGATACACCGCGCCGACGCTGTTTTTCCAGACCCAGCACGTCCATGTAACCCACCTGTTCGGCATCGCCACCGGCATACCCGGCCTCGACATCGATTACGCCCGGAAGCGCCGACAGGCGCTTTTCGGCACCCCAGAAACAGCCCATGCCCAGCACAATCGATTCAGTCTCTGCAACCGCGCCGAGTGGTATTGCCATGATCATGACCCCCAGTGCCATCTGTCTGAATGAAACCATGTTCGCGCTCCTGAAATCCGGTGGCTGCAACCGCCAGAGCGCCGTTGCGCTGTGCGGATTGATTGCAGTTGCACCCTGAACATGGAGGCATCATCGCCCTCGGACAACTCGCCGAAGAGTCATGTTGTCGGATGGCTCGTGATCTTGATGAAGTAGGACTGGTTTTCGGTCAGCGGATTGGCAACCGCCCAAGCGGTTAATTCCTGTTTTCCAAGCTTGAGTTTGTTTGAGCGCCTAATCGGGCGCGACCCCATTTCAGACTGTGACGACTTTCCGTTCATTCCTTGACACACCCAGAACGAACGAAAAGTTGGGTCAGGTGGCGGCTATTCAGTCCGTCAGGAGATAGCGGGCACCGCAATAGGGACAGGCGGCTTCCGCCTGCGGTTCGTCCTCAAAGTGTAGATAAACCCGTGGATGCTGATTCCAGACAGGCGCGCCGGGTGGCGGGCAGGAGAAAGGCAGATCCTTGCGACTGACCGGGATCAACTGCGTGGGCGCGGCGGTAGCGGACATGGGCGGGGCTCCATCAGGTTCGTCTTGAGGCGTCTGGCCAGCCTGCCGACCAGACGCCGGTTTTTACACGAGCGTCAGCCATTCAGAATGCAGTTCGCGGCGTCCATGCACCTGATCGAAATAGAGTGATTGCAACCGCTCAGTGATAGAGCCACGGGTACCGGTGCCGATGGCGCGTCCATCGACCTCGCGGATCGGCGTGATCTCGGCAGCAGTGCCACTGAAGAAGGCTTCATCGGCAATATAGACTTCATCGCGGGTGATACGCTTTTCGACGACCGGGATTGACAGTTCCGCGCACAATGCAAAGACGGTGCGGCGAGTGATGCCGTCCAGCGCGGAGGTCAGATCCGGAGTGTAGAGCGTACCATCGCGCACGATGAAAACGTTTTCACCGCTGCCTTCCATGACATAACCGGAGGCATCGAGCAGCAGCGCTTCGTCGTAGCCGTCGCGCAGTGCTTCCTGGAGCGCCAGCATGGAATTCATGTAGTTGCCGTTGGCCTTGGCGCGACACATGGTGATATTGACATGATGGCGGGTGAAGGATGACACTCGGACGCGGATGCCGTTCTTCATGTTGTCCTCGCCCAGATAGGCACCCCAAGACCAGGCGGCAACCATGCAGTGCGTCTGGAGATTGTCGGCACGCAGACCCATACCCTCTGAACCATAGAAACACATGGGTCGGATATAGCCTGAATCCAGATGGTTCTCGCGCACCACGTCGCGTTGCGCCTGATTGAGCGTCTCACGATCCCAGGGCATCGCCATCCCCAGGATATGCGCGGAGTTGAAGAGACGATTGGTGTGATCATCCAGACGGAAGATCGCCGCGCCCCGTGCCGTTTTGTAGGCTCGCACCCCTTCAAAGACACCCATCCCGTAGTGCAGGGTGTGCGTGAGGACATGGGTCTTGGCCTCGCGCCAGGGCACCATCTCTCCGTCTAGCCAGATCAGACCGTCACGGTCATCCATCGTCGCCATGCTTCGTTCACTCCGCTTTATTCGGTTTTCAGTTTTCAGGATCAGGACTGACAACCCATCAACACACACCAGAATTCTCGCACCCGTTCACGCTCGGACTGAAGCTGATCGATGGGGATGGTTTTTGGTTGTTCCTGAAGTGCATTGCGATGATAGACCGCCCGCAGCACTTTATAGACATCACGCAAATCACTGGCGGCCTGATCAGGCAGCAGGCCGAGCCGTTCCAGGGTTTCCAGCAGCCGGATGGTGTCCGTCCAGCGTGTCAGTTCGGGGTGCTTTGCCGCCCAGCGCAGAACAGCGTATTGAACCATAAACTCGATATCCGCAATACCGCCAGCGCCCTGCTTGAGGTCAAACTGCGTGGCATTGGTTCGATCCAGAGTGAGACGCATCTTTTCACGCATCTCACGCACGTCAGTACGCACTGTGTCAGGATCGCGCTTACGACAGAGGATGGCATGACGCACCTCGCCAAAACGTTGCGCGAGCAGCGGATCGCCGGCGACCGGACGGGCACGCACCAACGCCTGATGCTCCCAGGTCCAGGCGTCGCTCTCCTGATAGGCGGCAAAGGCGGTGAGCGAACGCACCAGCATCCCTTTACTGCCATCGGGACGCAAGCGCATGTCGACATCATAGAGCGCGCCCGAAGCGGTGCGCGTGGTCATCATGTGAATCATGCGCTGTCCCAGGCGGGCATAGAACTGTTCGTTACTGATCGACTTTGCGCCGTCGGTCATGGCGTTAATCTGCTGGCTACCGTGGAGAAACACCAGATCCAGATCCGAACCATAACCCAGCTCGATTCCGCCGAGCTTGCCATAGCCGATAACCAGAAATCCGCTGTCCTCGCCCAGAATCGCGGTCGGATGACCATGCTGGCGCACCAGATGCGCAAACGCCAGACGCCAGACGCAGCCGATGGCCACCTCCGCAATCTCGGTCAGATAATCGCTAACCACCATCAACGGAATGACCCCGGTCAGATCCGCCGCCGCCACGCGCAGCATGTTGCCCTGCGCGAACTGATGCAGACGCTCCATCTGCTGTTCCAGATCATCGGCATCCACATGTGCCAGCAGTGCATCGAGTTCGGCATCCAGATCTTCGCGGCGCAACGGGGCATAGAGCCGGCGCGGGTCGATCATCTCGTCAAGCAGCAATGGATGTCGCCCGATCTTGTCGGTAAACCAGGGACTCATGCCAGCCAGACGGGCAAGTTGCGACAGGACGCCGGGAGATTCGATCAGCATCGCCAGATAGGCGGTACGTTGCACCACCGACTCCAGAACGCGCAGCACCCGCTCCAGCGCCAGATCCGGTTGCTCGCAACCCGCGATGACCCGTAGCGCCAGCGGCATCAACTGCGCCAGACGCTCGCGTCCACGGGTGCTGAGTCCTTTGCGTGCGGCTGCGTCGCGGAACTGCTCGATACGGGTCTGCGCCATTTCGGGCGAGGTAAAACCGGCGTGTCCCAGAAAGGCGATGTTCTGGGATGGTTCCTGTCCGCCTGTCCACAGTGCCTGAAAGCCTGCCGCGTCACCTGTTTCAGACTGAACAGCGACGTCTGGCGTTGCAAAGACCTGATCGAACTGGGTTTGCACCACCTGACGATGTGCCTCCAGCACGGTTGCAAAGTCTGGCCAGTCGGCAAATCCCATCGAACGGGCGAGCCGCAGACGAGCCAGCGCATCATCCGGGAGCTGATGGGTCTGCTTGTCACGAAAGGCTTGCAGGCGGTTCTCGACCAGACGCAGAAACACATAGGCGGCATCGAGTTGGGAAATGGCCTCGACCGGCATCAACTGGCGCTGCGCCAGCCGCTCAAGCACCTGGCGGATCGGACGCACCTGCAAGGCCGGATCGCGCCCGCCACGCACCAATTGGAATGCCTGACCGATAAATTCAATCTCGCGGATGCCGCCGGGACCGAGCTTAATGTTGGCATCCATCCCGCGTCGGTAGAGTTCCTTGGCAATCATGCGCTTGAGATCGCGTAGTGACTCGAATGCACCAAAATCCAGATAACGCCGATAGACGAATGGACGCAGCATGTCCATCAACTGCTGCATCGCGGCAGGATCACCGGCGACCGGTCGCGCCTTGATCATGGCGTAGCGTTCCCACTCTCGCGCCTGCCCCTGGTAATAGCTTTCCATGGCGTCAAAGCTCATTGCCAGCGGTCCGACCTCGCCGAAAGGTCGCAGTCGTGTGTCAACCCGGAACACGAAGCCATCGACGGTCTGATTGGCCAGTGCCTGCACCAGATGCTGCGCCAGACGCACGAAAAACTGCTCATGTGTCAGCGGGCGCGAACCGTCGCTAATCTCGCCACCGTGCTCGAAAGCAAAGATCAGATCAATGTCCGAACTGAGATTGAGTTCCCGCGCACCGAGCTTGCCCATCGCCAGCACGACCAGATGCTGCGCCTGTCCATCAGGATCACGCGGCGTCCCAATTTCGATGCAGAGCCAGCAATACAGACGCCCCAAAGCCGCTTGAATGCAGACATCCGCCAGTTCAGACAGGTCTTCGAGGGTTTCCGGCAGGGCAGCCCAGCCCGCTAGATCGCGCCAGATGATGCGCAGCATCTCACGCCGTCTGAACTGTCGCAGAACCCGCTGAAGCTGTGGCTCGTCGACGACATCGGACAGCGCCGTCATGAGCCGCCGTACCAGTGCGCCATCCGCCGATGATTGCTCCAGATCGCCGCTGGCCAGCAATTGTGCAAAGTCTGCCGGATGCCGTGCGGCGGTCATGGCAACGAATTCACTTGCTTCCCAGACTCGCGCCTGTGCCGCCGTGAACGCGGCATCCTCTGGCACGTCAATCCCCTGCCCGTCCGCCCAGTCCAGCCAGTCCTGCCACAGACGCTGCCACAGCGGAACGCTGGCGGGATTGCTGTCGTCGTGTTCGCTCATGCGTGAGCCATCAGGGATTCAATGCGGTACTCGGCGGCGAGCCGGTAGTCGTCCTGCGGCGCAATCTCGATGACCTCGGATGCGGTGTTGACGGTTTCAACGCAGATGAAGCGCAGATAGTCCCGGTCATCCAGATCATCCATCGCCTGCGCGGTTTCAACCCAGGGATTCCAGACTACGGCAGTCTGGCTGCATTCAGCCTTAATCAAGATGCGCCGCGACAACACCGGATCCTCAATGGTCAGCGTCGCGGGCACCTGCTCATAGATGCGGTTGACTTCGCTGGCGACCGTCACCGTGCCATCCTGACGGATCGGCGCAGCGGTGGTTGCATTTGCCGCCTTGTCGAGATAGCGACAGCCATCAAGTCCAGTCACACGAATCTCGGTGACATCACCGACCCTGAAATAAGTATGCAGACCTTGCGTGATGCGCAGCGGCGTATCCCCGGCATTGCGGGTAACCAATGCCACGGACAGCGTTGTACCGACCGTCACCTCCAGCCATAAATTGAAAAACGCTGGCCAGATAGCGCGTGTCTCTGCCGTGTCAGCCAGACCGAGTCGTACCAGAACCGCGCCATCAGGAGCCAATTCACACGTCCGCACCTGCCACGGCCAGGCGCGCACGAACCCGTGCCCTCCCCGCCCCTTTTCTTCGGGATCCGGTCCGAACCAGGGCCAGCAGACTGGAATGCCACCCTTGATCGCCTTGCCCGGTGCGTAATAGGCACGTTCGCTGACAAAGAGCAGATCGTCGGGCGCGGATGCAGGGCGATAGGCCAGCACCTGCCCGGCATAGGGCGAGATAGTAGCTGTCGCAAGGCCGTTGTCGATCTCGATCATGGCTAGACCGCCACGACCTTCGCTAAAACGCAGCACTCCGGGGATGGCAAACTCGGCATTTAATGCAGTGATCGTCATAGCGTGACCTCGATGGGGATTAGGCGTTGGTGCCAAATGGCATATTAAACATCTGAGTGTGCATGGAAAGGAATCGTTGCTCCCTCGGCAAACGGCGTCATCAGATGAAGACCAGACACCGCCGTCTAAAGTGCGCGATGACGGCCATGATATGACGCGATATTCAACTTTTTGAGCGTCAATTCAATACGGCCATGGGGATCTGACCGCGTTCACCAGGAGACGGCTGCTAGTTGCTCGATATCTTCCTCTCAATGGTTCAAATCTCCAGTGTTCCCGGAGCGATTCAGAGGTTGGCGACGCCATGCGGGACATGGCCGGTGGCAACATGCAGACGGGCAGCGTCGCAGTGACTGGACTGGTCATCGAAAAAGATGTCCGCATCGAAAGCAGCCAGAAACTGCGCCTTGCTGAGTCCGCCGAGAAAGATGGCTTCGTCGATACGGATGCCCCAGGCGCGCAGTGTGCGGATAACCCGCTCATGCGAGGGTGCCCCGCGTGAGGTGACGAGCGCCGTCCTCAAAGGTGACTGATGATCGTGCGGAAACAGCGCCTGAAGCTGATGAATGGCAAACAGAAAACTCTTGAATGGACCATCTGGCAGCGGCGTGTGGGCGGACGCACTTTCGCTGGCGTTAAATACCGCCAGACCGTCCTGACGGTAGATTCGCTCGGCTTCATCTGAGAAAAGCACGGCATCGCCATCGAAGGCGATGCGCACCTGCGCATCGTCATCTCCGGCAGTCGGTAACGCGGACGGCATCAAGGTCGCGGCGGCGCAACCGGCATCCAACGCCAGACGCACGTCGAGTGGATCGGCAGACAGGAATAACTGTGCGCCAAAGGCGGCAACATAACGATAAGGACTGGTGCCGCCAGTGAACGCAGCGCGGGTGATATCGAGTCCGTGATGGTGCGCCGAGGTCAAAACCCGCAACCCGGTATCTGACGTATTGCGCGAGAGCAGAATCACCTCGACGCACCCGCGCTCGCCCAGCAGCACATTGAGGTTCATCAGCTTTTTAGCGAGTGGAAAGGCGACGCCTGGCGCGAGAAGATCGCCTTCGTGTGCGACCTGATACGCACGGTAGGCATCGACGCCCTGGGTCTCGAAGATCCGGTGCGATTCGCTGAGATCGAAAAGTGCGCGGGACGAGATGGCGACGATCAGGCGCACCCTGTCAGCGGACATTTGGACTACCAGGGCATGACTTTGTTCATGAAGTTCATGGGACGTCCAAAGGTCTGATTCATCATCGACATATCAGTCCGCATGGAGGACATCGACAGGGTCATCTGCTGCATCGCCAGATCCATGTTCTGGATGCTGGCCAGCATCGGTTGCAGTGTCCTAACATCATGCGACATGGTGTCCACACTGGTCGACATGACGTGAACACTGCGGGTCATCTGCGTGACGTTATCGGCCATCGTTTGCATGTTGCGGGACATGGCGGTCATGTTGGAGTCAACCGTAATGCTCAGTGCATGGACATCCTTGGCGAGACTGAAAATCAGATAAAACCCATAAGCCGCGAGAATGATAAAGGCGAAGAGTGTCGGATAGACGATCAGTTCCCAGCGTTTGGCGCTGGTCTCAAAGGCTTGGGAGAGTCGGTCGATGGCGAACGCATTGAGCCTGGAATCAGTGACCTCGCAATCCTTGATATCGAGATCAGACACCGGGTGCGCGGCGGGTTCAGTCATTATGGAATCTCATGAGTGGTGGAGCCACCTAACGTAGAGCTAACCAGGCGCGGCCACGGAAAGCTGGAAAATAAGGTAGTGCCCTCATCAATAGGTTCAGGTAGTTGCTGATGCGAAACGTCTTTTAAATGTTAGCGAAGCGTTATAGTGATGTACAAAATACCAAATTGCCCCGATATGATTTTCAATTTTTTTCGAGAATGAACGTGTTTGTCTGACAAGACGAGAAACGCGCTGCCGCAGTGTACGATTGAATCGTTCGATATGATTTGTTTTTCCGCTGTCCTTGCCAACAGCATCATGAGAATCCGGCGGAAAAATTGCGGCATAAGCCTTCCAGAAATCCGTATAAAATTCCCCACACTCACGGTCATCTATCGGTCATGAATCCCAAAGGGCTTGAGCTGAGGCTTCGCTCCGATCCCCAACAAAAACACCGATGATCGTTCTTGTTTCGCGATCAAGTGCGAGCCAAACCCATTTTTTGTTAGAACGTTTTCCTACAAAAGACCACATGTCATCGCATTCCAGGATGAGCGATCCACTATATTTTTTTTGACATGAACCGCTCTGGGCACTTCCGCATATTTTTTATTCACATCTCGCTGGAGCCACGACTCAGATACCCCAGCAACTCTTGCAATACGGGCTAAAGACATTCGCTCACAGAGCAAGCGATCAATCCGATCTTTTGTTTCATCGGAGATTGGCTCCTTGTCTGGCATCAAGATAAACTGCCGCCCGCATTGCTTGCATCGATAATTTTGCTTATTAAGCGCGTTAAAGCCGTTTTTAATTGTTCGATCGGAGTCGCAAGCTGGACAGCGCATGGGAAAAATCCGCTTAAAAAAGAAATCATATCGCATAATTCCACTCCTTCATCCTACTGATGAGGGCACTACCAAATCAGCGTCTCCTTAGATTAAAATCATGTCAGATGATTTAATCAGTGTTTCCTAAAATCGTCGTTTAGAGTCGCATTGGCATCACGACATAGGTTTCATCCTCAAGATCCATGCCGCGCCAGATGGAACTACTATTAGCATCCTGAAACTTTATCTGAACCTCAGTTCCATCAATTGCGCCAAGCACATCAATCAGGTAGGAGACATTGAATCCAATGGATATTGACTCATCACCATAATTCAGCTCAATTTCCTCTTCGGCCTCTTCCTGTTCAGGGTTATGGGCAAGCAGCCTGAGCGTTCCAGCATCAAATGTCAAGCGGACGCCGCGATATTTCTCATTTGATAAGATCGCGGTACGTGATAGCGCACGTTTTAATTCATTCTTGTTGACACTTGCTGTTTTTTCAAGTTCACGCGGAATCACACGCTCGTATTCAGGATAGCGGCCATCAACTAATTTAGATGTCATCGTCATAGCGCCACCCATTGCAATCTGGATAAATCTCTCACCCAGGATAACGCTGACAAGTTCATCTGAGCTGCCAAGCAAGCGTCGCAGTTCCAGAACCGTTTTACTTGGAACAATGACCTGTCTTGATTCGCCGATCCCTACGGCAATTTGACTTTGAAACCGTGCAAGACGATGGCCATCTGTTGCAACGGCTGTTAGGGTATTGGCATGAAATTCAATCAGCAGTCCATTTAAGTAATAACGGACATCCTGCTGTGCCATGGCGAATGCTGTTTTATCTAAAAGCCGCCTAAAGATCGATTCATTGACCTTAAACTGAAATCCATCCTGCAATGAATCCATCAAAGGAAAATTGGCGGCTGGCAACACGCCAAGCGTAAAACGGGCGCGACCGGCTGTCACTAAACAGCGATCATCCTTGATGCGAAATCTGATGTCATTCGCTTCACTTAAATTTCGGCAGATATCAATCAATTTACGAGCTGGAATCGTGATTTCTCCAGCCTGATGTAATTCAATAGGAACAACCATGTTGACTTCAACTTCCAAATCCGTCCCTGTCACAGTCATCTGGTCATTATGTACAACGAGGAGCAGATTGCCGAGAATAGGCAAAGTTTGACGCCGCTCGACAACCCCGGTCACTTTTCCGAGTGCAGGTAAAAGCACTTCTCGATTAACGACAAATTCCATCATATTCTCCATGCCAGAGTTTAAGGAAAGCTAATTAGTAACCATCCACGGCAGAGCCGGGGATGGTTACTCAGCGTTTCCATAAGAGTCATCGCTTTTTATTAAAACTAGATTTTATCTTACTATCCTATAGATTTCAGGACTACCACGGTCTGATGCGGCTAAATTCATCTTACAAGGGGAATCCTGCCCGACTGTTTCTTTATGTACCAACGCTTAGAGAAAATCAAACAGCGAGAGTTTGCTGACCTGGGTATAGGTCTGTTGCGCCGCTTGCAGGACAACTTCCTGGAGCTTGTACTGACTGATGGCGCCGGCATAGTCGAGATCACGCACGTCCGAGAGAGTCGATTCCAGGTTCAGGCGACGTTCTTCGTTCAGATTGGTTTGGGTATCAATCGTGGAGAGACGCAAGCCCACTGAAGTGCGGACATCATTGAGCCGATCCAGACCCGAATCAAGATTGCGCAGCGCCATGCTGGACGATTTGGAGAACAGTTTCCTGGCTGCGTCATCACTCTGTGGCGTTTCAAGCGCCGTGGCGATGCTGTCGAGCGTCTGGAACAGGCTGACTTGAGCCACCGGACGCGAGAGAATCTCGTCTTTATCGGCAGGCGCGCCGCTCAGGGTCACGCGGCGACCGGCGAACTCGATGGGATCATTTGGAACCGGTGTTACGAAGGTGCCGGCAGCGTCGGTTGTGCCATATGACCCGCTCAGCAGATCGCCATTCGCATCGCGTACCGAATTGCCCTTGGCATCCAGGATCTGGTAGGACACAGCGCCTGGGTTGGCGCCGGGATAATTGAAGCGGATCCGCAACGTTTGACCGGCGCTATTGAGCGCGTCATCCAGATCGCCGGATTCGACCTGCGTCACGTCAAGTGTGCCGGTATTGGTTGCCGCAGGCACGGCCTCAGTCAGCAGCCCGCTCTGTTCTGGAATGTTCATCAGTGCATGGGCACCGGTATCGCCAATGGCAATCCGTTGGGTGCTGGTGAGCGCCAGCTCACGCACCGCGCCTGCGCCTTCGGCGCCGATATAGGACACCCGCCCGTCATCCGCCATCACAAAGGGCGCGGTCTGTGAACTGGTTCCGGCAAAGAGATACTCGCCGTTGGCATCCTGGGTGTTGGCAATTCCAAACAGGTCAGCACGGATCTGGCGGATCTCGCTGGCGATGATGTTGCGGTTGCTCTGATTATAGGTATCGTTGCTGCCGCTGACGACCAGTTCGCGCACCCGCTGAATAGCGGTCTGCATGGCATCGACCTGCGCTTCTTCCTGTTCAAGCCGGGGTTGGGCGTGATCAGCGTTGCGCTGATACTGTGCAGTCGCCTTGATCGCGCTGTCGAGCTGCACCGTCAGGGCGGCACCGCCCGGATCATCAGACGGCGTGAGAATACGCCGCCCGGTCGACATCTGAAGACTGGTGTGATTGAGCTTGGCCTGCGCAGACTGCATGGCGGCAAGACCGCTCTGAAAGATCTGGGGGGTTGAGATACGCATCGCCTGGCTCCGTTAGCGTCCGACGGCATTCAGCAGGGTATCGAACAGTGAATTGCTGACTTCGATGACCTTCGCCGCCGCCTGATATGCCTGCTGGTAACGCATCAGGTTGGCGGCTTCTTCATCAAGGTTGACGCCCGAAACCGACTCGCGCTGTGCCTGGGCATCGGCCAGCAGGACAGCATTGGAATCACGTGAAATCTGCGCCTGACGGGTCTGGGTGCCAACCTCCGACAGAATGCTGTTGTAACTGCCCTGAAAGCTCTCGCGCCCTTGAACCAGATCCGTATTCTGGAATGCCGACATGGCCAGCAGGTTGCGGTTGTCGCCTGTGCGCCCCTGGCTGAGATCGATACTGAAAGAATCTGAAGCGTCTGGCGTACCACGCAAATCCAGTTCCCAACCGTTGCCTGCGATGATCGTGGTCGCCGGTTCAGGCGCCACGGGCGTGGGGGTGACGCCGATCTGAAAGGCCGTGCCGTTCGTCGGTGTTCCCTGAATCTTCAGCTCCCAGCCGTTTGCCGTCAGTGTCGTCGTTCCAGATGGATCGAGCGCGAAGCGTTCGCCGTTGACATCAAATTGGTTGGTGGCGTCGTCGAATGTAATGGAGGTCGGCGTGAGCAGATTCGCATCCGCGGTATCGAGAACCTGAAAACTCTTGATGCTGGCATTGCCTGCCGCCGTGTCTGGAAGCGGGCTAATCAGGTTATAGGTATCTGCGGGTTGAACCACGATCGCGGCGGGCAGATAGAATTCTGTCGTTGGGGGTGTTGCCGTGCTACGCAGGTCAAGCGGATGTGCGGTGCCGCTGTTGTTGGCATCCGTCAGCACCCCGGATGTCGCCGCAAAGTCTTCCGGATCGGTGATTTTGACCCCAATGCCGCTTGCAGCAAAGCGCGTGGGCTGAATCAGCCACTGATCGCCCGCCGCCGCCGTATCCAGGGCTGTCGTGTCGATGCGCAGACCATCGCCGACGAGGATATTGGAATCGGTTGCATCCGGGGTGAGTGTGACAGCGGTATTGGCAGGCTGGCGCGTTAATTGAAACGCTGCCCCGTTAAAGCGCAAGCGGTAATCACTTGGCGTCAACTGTGAGACATCGTCGATGGTGACTGTCGGCAGATCGCGTTCGGTGTTGCCCGTATCGAAAAAACTCTTGACTGCTGGCAGGGTAAACACGTCACTACCTAGATCGCCGTTCAGATCCAGACCCAGACCATTCTGTTCATTGAAGTTGGTCGCCAGCGTTAGGCCAATGAGTCCCAGCTTGTTCTGTGCGGTGTCGAGAATGTTAGTTCGTGTATCCAGCAGACCGCCAATCTCTCCGCCACTCATGAAGCGGGTGATGTTGGCAGGCTGACTGTTGGTTCCGGTGCTGATGCCGATGTCCAGATTCGTCGAATCGCCTGACAGATGCCCGGTTACCAGCGCATTGGCGCGACCCGCCATCACCAGCGCTTGACCATTTCCGATGAACACGTTGACCGCGCCATCATCCTGGGTGGAGAGACTGACGTCGATCTTTTCGGACAGTTTGTTCAGCAGATTGTCGCGCTGATCGAGCAGATCATTCGGCGGCGACCCGGCGGTAAAACCAGACACGATCCGGCGATTCAGGTCGGCCAGCGACTGCGCATAGTTGTTGACCTCATCCACGGCAGTTTTGATCTGGCCGTTAACCATCGTGCGCTGTTCTGCAAGCTGACCATTGACGGCACCAAGACGATTAGTCAGCGTTTGAGCTTCGTTCAGCAGGACGGTGCGCGCCGGGATAGATGTTGGGTCATTAGCCACGTCATGCACCGCCGCGAAGTAAGTTTCCAGCACCGGCGTTACCCCAGTGCTGTCGTCAGACATCAGACTGTCGATGCGCTCGGCAAAAGCGGCACGGGTATCACTGTTGGTGCTGCGCGAAAGATTGGTGCGCAGTTGTTCGGCGACCAGATTATCCTGCATCCGTCGGATATTGGAAATCTGCACACCCTGCCCGATGTAATTGTTACCGATTTGCTGGGGATTGCGGGTATTCATCTCGACCTGCTGACGGCTGTAGCCTTCAGTGGCCGCATTGGCGATATTGTGGCTGGTCGTCGCCAGTGCGCGCTGGAAGGCCAGCAGGCCAGAGATTCCGGTTCCAAGGATGCTCATTGCACGATCCTGTCAATTGCGGTCACGCCAGCATGATGTGACGGAGATGCCAGCCACATGCGCCAAAACGTGCTTGCGACATGACTTTTACCCCTCGTTTTGGGTATCGGCCAGTGGAACGGTTCCTTGAGTCGTGGCGCTCATGTTGGCCAGTCGCTCACGGATCGCCAGCACCTTCGCGGCATAACGTGGATCAGTCGCATAGCCTGCCTGTTGCAGACCACGGATAAAACCCTCGGCGCTGGTGCTGGTAAGCGCCGATCTATAGCGCGGGTTGCGCCGCAGAAAAGCGACATAGTCGATAAATGACTCCGCCGGATTGGCATAGGCACGGAATCTGGCCTGTTCACGCTGGGTCACGCCATTGCGGTATTCAAGCGTCCCGACCGCGACCTTGTTGCCTTCCCAACTGCGGTCGGCCTTGATGCCGAACAGATTGAAACTGGAGCGGCCATCGGCATGGCGCGGCACATGTTTGCCCCAGCCGGTTTCCAATGCACTCTGCGCCAGCAGCACACTGGTATCCATCCCCAGCGCCTGTGCCGCCTGATCAGCATAGGGTTTGAGATAGGCCAGAAAGTCATCCGGGCTACTCGGTGGCCACTGACCTTGTGGCGAAAGCGTGGTCTTCAGTGCATCGGTTGCGACCGATATCCCAGCGGGGTCAGGATGCGGCCGCAGACTCTTCAACAGTCGATTGCGTTCAGGAACTAGCAGGCTCGCTGGATCGACCTTTGCCGCCGCCGTGCTTGCTTTAGGTGTCAGTTGACGCAACAGCGCCTTGCGGATGCCCAGTCCACCGCCTTCGCTCAACATGCTGGCAAGCTGCTGGTCATAAAGATCCTGATAGAGCTTGCTCTGTTCTGAATCAAACAGGCCGCTCCCAGCGGAGGCCGAGCGCATCTGTTTCAGCATTTGCCCGGTCAATAATCCCTCGAAGGCGCGTGCCGCCGCATCGAGTCCAGCCTGATCACCAGCGCGGGCGGATTTGGCCAGCGCATGAAGACTGGCCGGATCGCTGGCCAGGCCGGTTCCACCCGTGACGGCTCGCTGCACCATGCCATGACGTGCCAGCACCGCGCCAGATTTGAATCCTTTGCGTGCGGAATCGAACGGCGCTGAAGGGTTGGCTGACAGCATGGCGGTTTAGATCACGATCAGCTCGGCGCGCAGGGCACCGGCCTCACGCAGTGCTTCCAAGATGGCGACCAGATCGCCAGGCGCTGCGCCGACATCGTTGACAGCCTGGACGATCTCGCCGAGCGCGGTTCCCGGTGCAAACAGGAACATGCGGTTTGTGTCCTGCTTCACCGCGACATTGCTGTTTGGCACGACGGCCGTCTGGCCACGCGACAGTGCTCCGGGCTGCGACACCTGCGGATTTTCGCCGATGGTCACGGTGAGATTGCCGTGCGAGACCGCCGCTGGCGTCACCTTGACGCCGGAGCCGATGACGATCGTACCGGTTCGCGCATTGATGACCACCCGCGCCGGTGGTTCGCCTGTCGCGACGTTCAGATTTTCGAGGAGCGAGACAAACGCGACACGCTGTCCTGGATCGCTGGGTGCGCAAACCTTGACTGAAGAGCCGTCGATGGCCTGCGCGACAGCTTTGCCGAAGCTCTGGTTAATGACCTCTGACATATGGTTGGCGGTGGTGAAATCGGGATGCTTGAGATTGAGCACCAGCGCATCACCCTGGGCAAAGCCGGTTGGTACCTCGCGCTCCACCGTCGCGCCGTTAGGAATGCGTCCGACACTTGGAATATTGACGGTGATGCGGCTGCCATCGTCACCACCTGCGCCAAAACCGCCGACCGTCAGATTGCCCTGAGCCATGGCATAGACCTGACCATCGGCACCCTTCATCGGCGTCATCAGGAGCGTCCCGCCACGCAAGCTCTTGGCCGTCCCCAGCGAGGACACCGTGATATCCATGCGTTGACCGGGCTTGGCGAAAGGCGGCAGATCCGCCGTAATCATCACTGCGGCCACATTCTTCATCTGTGGATTGACGTTAGCTGGAATGCTCACGCCGAGTTGTCCGAGCATGTTTTTCAGGCTCTGGACGGTAAACGGCGTGCTTTGATCGCCGGTACCCGTGAGACCGACGACCAGACCATAGCCAATCAACTGGTTGTCGCGCACCCCGGCAATATTGGCGAGATCCTTGATGCGCTCTTCGGTTCCCTGGCCATCGTCAATCAGTTCATTGCCGGCCTGGAGGTGAGTCGCGGCGAGTCCGAGCCCCGCCAGCAGCAGGAGATGTCTCAGGACATGGATGGTGTTCATAACAGACCTCGATTGGTTCAGGCCAAAGCTGGTTTACAACGGCCAGATCGGGCTATTGAAAAAGCGGGCGAGCCAGCCCTGTGCATTGCTGTCCTGAATCGCGCCGGTGCCACCATAAGAGAGTTCGGCATTGGCGATCTGGCTCGATGTGACCGAATTAGTCGCGCTGATGTCCACCGGACGAATGATGCCACGCAGCCGCACGAACTCATTACCCTGATTGATGCCGAGCCATTTTTCGCCCTGCACCACCAGATTGCCATTGGACAGTACCTCGGCTACGGTCACGGTAATCTCGCCGCTGAGCTGATTGCTCTGACTGGAATCCCCCGAACCGTCAAACGTGCGGTCAGTGTTATTCTTGGCAGCAAGGAGCGAGGGGCTCAGTGCGCTCAGCCCCGTGAGTTCATTCACGCCCGCAACGGTTGGAACAGCCAGATCG
The DNA here is from genome assembly GCA_903897335.1 of uncultured Chromatium sp. Classification (GTDB taxonomy): domain Bacteria; phylum Pseudomonadota; class Gammaproteobacteria; order Chromatiales; family Chromatiaceae; genus Chromatium. Next base: position 27,324 of record CAIUAY010000229.1, read on the forward strand.
ATGGACTGTGTGGAATTCTTGGCGGTCGATGTCACCGCCGACTTTTTGGCGTTGGTTTTTTCAACTAACTGAACTGTCACCAGATCGCCCACTCGCCGTGCTTTGTAGTCCTCAAACAGACCCTGACTCTGCGCCGCCTGGTAGATCCCGCCATGATTGGACGCTGACGGAATTGGCACCAGCGGCGCAACTGGACGGTATTCGGGTGAGTCGCCTGGCTTGGGTGGATTGAGCGTGCTGCATCCACTGCTGCTAGCCATGACCAGAAGCGCGACCAGGAGGCGGATGAGGGTTTGGCAGGCGTTCATGATGTCAGCCGCTTAACGGGCGAGGTTGTTATTGACGAACTGTAACATCTGATCCGAGGTAGCGACCGCCTTGGAGTTGACCTCATAGGCGCGCTGAGTCTCGATCATGTTGACCAGCTCCTCGGCCATGTTGACGTTGCTGGTTTCCAGTGAGCCCTGCATCACGGTTCCGACGCCATTCTCGCCCGGATTGGAGACTTGTGCCGCGCCGGACGCTGAGGTTTCCTGATAGAGATTCTGGCCGACCGGCTGCAATCCGGCTGGATTGATAAAATCGGCGAGCTGAATAGTGCCGAGGTTGGTCGAGTTGGGGCTGCCAGGCTGCTGTACCGACACCGTCCCATCCTTGCCGATGGTGATGCTCTGGGCATCGGTAGGAACAGTGATTCCCGGTTGCAGTGCATAGCCGTTCGACATCACGATCTGGCCATCAGCATTGAGCTGGAAGGTGCCGTCACGGGTATACCCGGTTTCGCCATTGGGCAGCAGAATCTGGAAAAAACCTTTTCCTTCAACCGCCATATCCAGCGAATTTTCAGTCTGCACGAAGCCGCCCTGCGCAAACAGCTTTTCAGTGGCGACCGTGCGCACGCCGGTACCTAACATCAATCCTGACGGAAGCTGTAGATCCTGTGTCGCCTGGGCACCCGGTTGGCGGATGGTCTGATAGATGAGATCCTCGAAGACCGCCCTGTCCTTCTTATATCCCGTGGTATTGACGTTGGCTAGATTGTTCGAGACCACGGTCATGCGGGTCTGCTGCGCGTCAAGTCCGGTTTTAGCCACCCAGAGTGCTCGAAACATGTCAATCTCCTTGTCTGCGTTGAGACTCTAGCCCCAGGTGAGCGAGGATCAATTAAAAAACCGGGTGATCAGGATCATGCGGGCGAACGCTTAGCCGCCGCCGATCCCCAGCAGACGGTTGTGGTTCTGCTCGACATTGTTGGCGCTTTCCATCATCTTGATCTGCATCTCGAAATGCCGCGAAAGCTCAATCATCCGGGTCAGCGCCGAAACCGTGTTCACGTTACTGGTTTCCAACATTCCGGTCACCACCCGCACATTGGCATCGGCAGGCTGTGCCTGACCATTTGTTGCACGAATCAGGCCATCATCACCGCGTTTGAGCGTGCGCACGTCAGGGTTAACGAGACGGATGCGCTCGACGGCAACCAGTGCATTGGCACCTGAGCCTTGAGGACGCACGGTAATGGTTCCGTCGGAACCGATCAGCAGGGTTTCATTCGGCGGGAGCGTGATGGGGCCGCCATCGCCCAGCACCTGCAGGCCACGCGCATCCCGCAGCATCCCAAGTGAATCAATGTGAAGATCGCCGGCGCGGGTATAGGTTTCAGTGCCATCGGGTGCCCGCACCACCATAAAACCATCGCCCTCGATGGCGATGTCCAGCTCGCGCCCAGTGCTTTCGAGTGTCCCGTGAGAGAAATCAATGGCTTCGTCGCGGGTCTGGACATAATCGCGTGAATCATAGACCGGACCGCGTACCGGCACGGTATAAGCATCGCCTAATGCCTGACGAAAACCATGCGTGTTGGCATTTGCCAGGTTATTGTTATTGATGGCCTGCGCATACTCATTCTCCTTGGCGCCGGACATCGCAAGATAGAGAAAACGATCCATGGTGTTGGCTCCTAGCAGTCTGGCCGGCGCGGGCGTCTCCTGCGAACCGGACTGACCCGCAGCGTCCTGCGTCCAGTGGCGTTACTGGATGTTCAGAATGGTCTGAGTGATGGTGTTGGCAGCACTAATGGTCTGCGAATTCGCCTGATAGTTGCGCTGGGCGGTAATCAACTTGACCAGTTGCGTCGCCAGATCCACGTTTGAAGTCTCCAGGGCACCGCCCTGGATGGTGCCCAGACTGCCGGTGCCGGGCGAGAAGATCACCGGACCACCGGAAGCCGTGGTCTCGGCCCAGGAAGTATTGCCGATCTGCTGAAGTCCTTGCGGATTGTCGAAATCGGCCAGCGCCACCTGACCGAGCGGCAGCGCTCGTCCATTCGAATAACGGGCGAAGAGCACGCCTTTCTCGTCAGAGTCGACGCCCGTGATGCGACCTGTGGTATAGCCGTCCTGCTCCAAACTGGTCACCGAATAGGACTGCCCATATTGGGTAGTGCCGGTGAGATCGAGCGTGATGATGTTATCGCCGGCGGTGCTGGGAGGGGGGGTCGGTATCGTGGGATCGTCCTTGCCAACCGTTGCGCCATTCACCGGATTGTAGTTGGCAATGTTGAACGTCAGAGCGGTACTCGCGGGGGGAACCAGGAGACCGTTCGAGTCGAATGTCAGGGCAATCGGCGATCCAGTCGGAAAGATGGTGGGATCGATCGCGCCATCCATCTGCACATGGACTTGCCATGCACCGGAACCCGTTGCGTCGTCCTTAATGAAATACATGGAGACTGGACGTGGCGTGCCCAGCGAATCATAGACCGTGGTCGAGGTCGAAAAATTGTAAGTGTCAGGATTATCAATTTCGAATCCACCCGGTCCGACAGTCGCTGGAGCGATGGCCGCGCCAGTCGCATCGAGCGGTGTCGTCGCATCCGAACGCAGATTGATCTGCGCGGCAATGTCAGCCGTCGCATTCGGTGGCGAATCGCCCAGATTGATCTGCATATCAGTCTGCAGTCCGGTGCGAAAGGGGCTTTTAGGATCGGTCGGGTCGGTCGGCGGAAACCCCTGGAGACGCAGCGGCGGCGAACCGTTATTGACGATGTACCCCTGGTTATCCACTTCAAAGGCGCCAGCGCGGGTATAGATGTTATCGTTATTGCCCTCACTGTTCAGAACGAAAAACCCGCGCCCGGTAATGGATAGATCGAGACTGTTGTCGGTGAATTCGAGCGTCCCCTGGGTGAATTGCTGGGCGTTTTCGATCAGCCGCACCCCAGCACCGATATTGGTCTTGCTGATAGTCCCATAGGAACGGGTGAAGATATCGCCGAATTCGGCGCGCGACTGCTTGAAGCCAGTGGTGCCGACATTCGCGATATTATTGCCGGTCACTTGGAGATCGCCGGCCGCCGCGTTCAATCCGCTCAATCCGATGTTAAAAGCTGACATGTTTGCTTCCCCTGTTGACTGTGAATTTGCCGATGATGCAATTAACCAATGCGATAGACATCGCCGAACTTGATGTTGCCGAGCCCCTGCACATTGAGTGTCAAGCCGCCAGTCTGGCTGTCGGAAGCGACATTTTTAACCTGACCATTGAGCAGCGTCGTGAGCGCCTCGGTCTTGCCATCTGTTTGTGCCGTGATTTTGAACTGGTAGGTTCCTGCCGCTGCCGCTGTCCCGTCACTCTTCAAACCATCCCAGCTAAATTCCTGCAAACCTGGACTGAGTGCGCCCAAATCGAGATTACGGATCACCTGACCGCTGACATCCGTCACCTCGACAGTCACCTGTTTTGCCGACGCGCTCAGATCCGTGGCACCGGTGATGCTCTGCCCTTCGACAAGTTCTGCTGACGTGGCAGGCGCCAACACATTCTTTCCCACCAGTGCTGCGGCCTGGAGTGCCTGACCCTGATTGAGCGAGAGCGACAGCGCACTGAATTGCTTGGTGAGATCCTCAATGCCGGTGACGGTTGAAAACTGCGCCATCTGCGCCAGAAAATCGCCGTTTTCCATTGGTTTCATCGGATCCTGAGTGGCCAGTTGCGTGGTCATCAATTTGAGAAAGTCCGACTGTCCAAGCTTGTCGGTCTTCTTCTGAGTGGTTGTCGATGAGCCGCCATAACTGGTTAAACCAATTCCGCTTAAGTTATCTGATGTCATGTCAGTCATACATCTTCTCCTGATTCTGCCGGTTTTAGCTCTGTCCGACCTGAAGTGTGCGTTGCAATAATTGGCGCGTGGTCGTCATGACTTCCACGTTCGCTTCATAACTGCGCGACGCCGACATCATGTTGGCCATTTCCTCAACCACGCTGATCGCAGGTCGAAAAACATAGCCATTTTCATTGGCCTGAGGGTGATTGGGTTCATAAGTTGGAATCGGCAGTGCGTTTGATTCAACGATCCCGCTGACCCGTACCGGCATCGCGGCGCGATCCGGGTCTTCCTGATCAATGACGGTCTGAAAGAGCACCTGCTTCGATTTATAGGTGGCTTCCGGCGTTTTTGCGGGCGTGGTCGCGTTTGCCAGATTCGACGCCACGGTATTTAAACGCACCGACTGCGCCGTGAGCGCCGAGGCTGAGGTATTAAAAATGCTGAATAGATCGCTCATGAGCGGTTACTCCTTGCGCAATGCCGCACGGATACCGGATACCCGGCGATTCAAAAATTCCAGCGTACTCTGGTAATGCATGGCATTTTCGGCAAAGGCCGCCCGTTCCAGTTGTGGATCGACGGTATTGCCATCGAGCGCAGGCTGGGCAGGAATCCTGTAGAGCATGTCAGGATCGGCAATGCTGGACTGATTGAGCGGCAAATGATTGGGCTGTGTTCTGACCAGCTCAAAGCCCTTACCCATGCCTTCGAGCGCCGCAAGCGTGCCTCTGAAATTAAAATCACGAGATTTATAGTTCGGGGTATCGGCGTTAGCGAGATTGGAAGCTAACAGTTCGGTGCGTCGATCCTGGAGCTTGATCGATGCAGGCAGAATCCCAAATGCTTTATCGAGTGACAGGCTCATGGTCGCAGCTCGGCAGGTGACGGATCAGGGGCACACCGCCCCATGACACTCTTTGCAGCAGAACAAGCAAGCCGTACGCCAAAAGTGGCAGGCGGGATAAAGCGCGTCGCGATCTAACAGCGTTTGGAAAACTAACGGCTGTTCAGAAACACGCGCATAGGCAGAGAAAGATGGGGAGCCGTGATAACCGCGTCTAGCGCCGCCGCAGTACGGCGCCGTGGGGGGTGCGCAGCATCTCAAAGGCATCGGTGTAAGAATTGACCGCCTCGGATGCGCCAACAAAAAAATAGCCACCGGCATCCATCTGACGAGCAATGCCGTCAAAGATCCGACGCTTGGTTTCTGCCGAAAAATAGATCAGGACGTTGCGGCAGAAGACAATGTCGAACTTTCCGAGCGCAGCATAAGACTCCATCAGATTCAGTTTCTGGAAACGCACCCGGCGCTGAATCTCAGGCTTGATGCGATGGCCATTGTCAACCGCATCAAAAAAGCGTTGCCGACGTTCTGGCGTCAGTCCGCGCACGATGCTCAATCCGTCATATAACCCGCTGCGGGCATCCGCCAGTACGGATTCAGAGAGATCCGTCGCCAGAATGCTGATAGTCGCTGTCCTGGATGGAACGCTTGCCTCCCATTCCGAGACGATCATGGAAATGCTGTAGGGCTCCTGTCCGCTGGAACAAGCGGCTGACCAGATGCGGATTGGCTTTTGTCTGGCGGCCAGCTCTGGCAGAAGCAGGTGACGCAGAATTTCAAAGGGGTAGTTATCACGGAACCAGGAGGTTTCGTTGGTCGTCATCGCATCAATGACGCGGGATTTCAGCGTCGGATCGGCAGCGCGCCGCAGCGCCTTGAGCAGATCCTCAACCTTCGCGAATGAAAATTCATTGAGCAGGCGCGACAGGCGACTGGAGACGAGATATTGACGGTTCTCTCCAAGCACCAGACCACAGCATTCGGATAAAAATCGGGAAAACTCGGCGTAATCCTGCGCATCAATCACGGCTTAACCTTAAGAAGTGCTTAAGAAAATCAATTGAGTGCAAAAATCAATGCTGGTCTTTAGATGGATGCTTCGCATGTTTCAGCACGGTTGCGGCCAGTTCATCCGGGTCGAACTTCGCCAGAAAGTCATCCGCTCCCGCCCGTTTGACCATGTCGAAATTAAACTGCCCGCTCAGGGATGAATGCAGGATCACTGGCAAATCTTTCAGTTTTCCATGTTCACGAATCCTGCGCGTCAGGGTATAGCCATCCATGCGCGGCATTTCGATATCGGCGATGACCATTTCAATTGATGCTTCGACCATGTCTGCTGCGGCAATTTCTTCCAGATAGTCGAGCGCCGCCCGTCCGTCGGAACGGGTTTCGGTGCGGAAGCCAAGCTCCAGAATCGCCCGTTCGATCTGTTTGCGCGCAACCAGTGAGTCATCGACGATCAGGATGCGGCGATCATGCGGAAGTATTTCAGCCTGTTTCTGAATGGCTTCCGAAACATCAATCTTAAGCTGGTTGATCTGCGCAAAGACGCGCTCGACATCGATAATTTCGACCAGCTTGTGATCGACTTCGGTCACGGCGACCAGATAGCTTTCACGCTCGGTTCCACGCGGCGGTGGCTTGACGGTCTCCCAGTTGACGTTGACGATGCGATCCACGCCGGATACCCAAAATCCCTGAACCGAACGGTTGAATTCGGTGACGATCACCTTGGCGTCGTGATCCTCTTCGGCTGGCAGGCCGGCAAAACCGATCGCCAGCGCCAGGTCGATCACGGACACTGTCCGTCCGCGAATGTTGGCGACACCACGCACGATTGGACTGGAACCCGGAAGATGGCGCAGCGTCGGTTTGGCGATGACCTCGCGCACCTTGAAAACGTTGATTCCGAACGTCTGTTTGGCACCCAGATGAAAGAGCAGCAATTCCATGCGATTCTGTCCGACCATGCGGGTGCGCTGATCGATATCGTCAATAAACTGACTCATCCCACGTCTCCAGCTCGAAATGGATCATGAATTTAGGGTACCTTGACGTGACGAACGCCAGGATAAGTCTAACAGCATGTTAGTCTCGTCGCTGGTCGACCGGAGTTTAGCCGCCGCAGGTTTCGTGGCGCACCGGTCAAGGCGCGATTTCTGCTTGTCAATCTTGAACTCACCCAGACCGGATCATGACCATGCCGAACGCCTGTTCACAGTTACCCGCTGACACCCATCAAAAACGGGTTGCCCTGGCGCTGGTCAGCTTCGCGCTCATGGTTGGCCACGTCGTCGCCACTGCCACGCCAGACGATGCCATTGAATCACTGGAACGCATCCATGAGACCGCCCGGATATTTCTGCTCGATTCACTTAAGACCGATGACCGGGCAGCAACGCGCATCGAGCTGGGTCAGCTCGATAACCGTCTGCGGCTTGCCCGCTGCGCCCACCCGCCAACCGCGCAATTTGCGCCGGGAAACCATCAGGAAGGGAATACGACGGTCAATGTGCGCTGCTCGGAGCCTGTCGCCTGGTCGATTTTCATCCCAGCGCGGCTGGAACGCGACCGCGAAGTGCTGGTCGTCGCCAAAACGCTCTCACGTCATCAACTCATTCAGCCTGACGACGTGCGTCTTGAACGCCGGGACAGCTCCACCATCACGCACGGCTATCTCGATGATCCTACTGCCGTGATTGGCCAGCAGACAAAACGCGCGTTGAGTCCAGGAGAAGTCATGAACAGTGACCAGGTTATTCCGCCCAAACTTGTCACCCGTGGGCAGCAGGTCACGCTCTTTTCAGCCAGACCCGGACTAACGGTCAGAATGAAGGGTGAAGCGATGGAAGACGGCGCTGAGGGGCAGCGCATCCGGGTTCGCAATCTGAGCTCAAAACGGATCGTGGAAGGGTATGTGGAACCCTCCGGCGCCATCCGCATCGCTTTCTAAGCGCAGATGATTTTGCGCCAGCGCCGACATCCCCCTATAGTTTCAGTGTGCTTCGCCGTTAAAGAAGACAACTCTGCCGTGACTTGGATCTGCCCATGGACATCAAGAACCTGATTGCCAATAACTTGCGCTCTGATGGAACTTCCGTGGTCAAGCCGCGCACGGCAGCAACATCTGAGACCGCATTGCCTGCGTCAAACGCCGCGATCAGCGAATCCGTGACACTGACGCAAGCCGCCAAAACCATGAGCAGCGCGCTCGATCATGCTAGCGACGTGCCTTTTGACGCAGAAAAGGTTGCCAGAATCAAGGCGGCTGTCAGCGACGGACGTTACAACATTGACAACCAGCGACTCGCTGATCGAATGCTCAGATTTGAACGACAGCTTGCTCGACCTGATGCTGGCGTGTCTTAGCCAACACGAGAGTGCCCCAGAAAAAGATGAAAACAGATCGCGCACAGCACACCACATCGCTTTGTGACATGGCCGTTCAGTTTGCCCGATCACTGGATGTCTCGGTGCGGCTGATTCAGCAACTGGAAACGACGCTGCTGGAAGAGACCCGCGCCATCGAGATACGCAATACTGATGCGCTCTTGCACAGTGTTTCCAACAAACGCGACCTGGTGGCGCAGATTGAAGCTGAAACGCTCAGTCAGAAACGAATTGTCGAGGGTCAGCAGCAGTCGTTTACACCTGCCGGGATGACCAAATTCTTTGCCATGCTGGGCAACGATCTGCCGTTGCTCAGTCTGTGGTCTGCATTACGTGACGCCAGCTCCCGCTGTGACCGCATGAACCGTGCGAATTCACGCCTGATCGAACGCGACCGCAAACGCATTGCAACTGCGCTACGCATTCTGAATGGTGGTGACGATGGCGCGGCGGCCACTTATAATCTTCAGGGACGCGCCGAAGCGGCAGAGTTACCAAGTCGCACCATCATCCAGGCATGAGATCCGGATCTTGAAACAAACGTTACTGAACCTGAAAAGCATGGCAAGCCGCGCCATCAACGATTCGGTGATGCGATCAACAGACATCTCTGCCATAAAGGATGTGGAAATCACTCCGTCGCAGCGTCGCGATGTCTTCCGCGTCTCACTTCCAGCCTATGACCGACGCACTGTGACACTCCAACACAAGTCGTCCGACGCTGAATTTAGCGGTCAGATCGTCGATATTTCAATCAAGGGCTTCTGCGTCGAATTACCTGCAATCCACGTCGATTTCATGCCGCTTGGCGAGCGTTTCAGGTATCTCGACATGGAACTGCCGGATCAAAGGATGACCCTGTCTGGCGATGCCGTGCTGGTTAATCTGCGGCCATCCGGGAAGCCAGACGCGCTTTCGGCAGGTTTTGCCATCACCAACCGGGATCCTTATGCCGAACGCGCCCTGATGCGCGCTGCACTGTACTATCAGCGAAGCGCGATCAGTTGGCGCGTTTAAACTCAAGGGCGCTTGTCTGGACTGGGGCGCGGCTGCAAGGCTACTTACGTCAGCGCCGTTCTGCCGCTGAATCCAGTTCAAGACGCTGACCGTGCAGACTGAAAAGCAGATCAACCTCTGCTTCCGTCAATGCACAGCGCCTGCGGACTTCTTCACGACTGTAACCCTCCTGAATAAGCTGAATCGCCTGGGGATAAAGTCCCTCGTCGACCTCGCGCAGCCGCATCTCGCTTTGCTGTTCGGTCAGCCGCTCCAACCTGCGCCTGACTGAAGATTGCGTCTGCCCGTGACTGATCACATCCTCGGCAATCACCTTCATGGCGCCATGCAGTGCCAAGAGAGAGGTATTCTGGCGTTGGGCATCGCTTCTTATCTCCCGGATCTGGCGTCTGAGAGTCGAGACTGAGCGCAGAGCCAATACCGCCAGAATGAAGGCTAGCAACGCCAGGACGCACACTGACACGACCACACCCAACAGTAAATTCCCGTTCATTGCCAGAAGCTGTCATGCCCGAACAAGGCAACATGTCCGCTGCAATCCGCAAAACCTGGACGCATCAGGCATAGTCATCGACATAGCCTCTGCGTTTTCGGATTGAAGACGCGGATGACCTGCTGTTCCATGTCGCATTGCCCTGAGCCAGCGCCCCTCTTTCCGTGCGACGATCCACGGCACGGCGGTCTGCCGCACGTCGTTCGATAGCACGCCGTTCGACAATTCGCCGCTCTTGCGGCAAGCGCACGCCGAACCGCCGCTCGTCCGAGCGCCGTTCTGACAGGCGACGCTCGATCTGACGGCGCTCGTCTGAACGGCGCTGTGATCCACCGCGAAGCTCCCGACGCACGACCAGCCGTTTACGCCAACCCAAGCGGCGACCCAGCTCCTCGCCGATTGAACGCGAAGCATCCTGCGCGTTGAGTGGTATTAAGGGCTTGATTAGATCATTCATGGCGATCACCTTCAGTTCGCGCATCATCGATGCTAAAACGATGGCATCTGTTCCACTGCCACTGGACTAATGTTCGCGAATTGCCGCCCATTCATCATCGGACAGCAGTTTATTGAGATCGACCAGGATCGTCAGTCCATCCTCGGTACTGCTGACGCCAAGAATAAAACGGCTGGTCTGATCATTGCCGACCGCTGGCGCCGGATCGACCGCGTCTGGTGGAATCCGCACCACTTCGGCAACGGAGTCAACCAGGATGCCGACGTTCTGGTTATCGACATCAATGATCACAATCCGCGAGGCATCATCTGGCACCCGTTCCGGGAGCTGCATCCGTCGCCGCGCATCAATCACCGTCACGACATCACCGCGCAGATTGATGATGCCCAGAATGTAATCGGGCACGCCAGGCACTGGCGCAATTTCAGTGATTTTCAGAACTTCCTGAACCTGCAAGACATCAATGGCATAGGTCTCGTCCTCAAGACTGAAGGTGACGTAGGATGATGATGCGCCCCTGGTCTGGGCATTTGAATCGACTGCGGTCATGACTTCCTCACACTGTTGGCTGCATTGCTCGATATTGATTGGCGAAGACCAAACCGGTCTTCAATCCTCTTTTCAAACTCACCATCCATCGCAATCCTTAACGAATCTGGCCAACACCCGATGCAAAGTCGCTGCGAAGCTGCTCCGGTTTGACGGTTACGTTCATTTGTGGGGGCAGGCCGGGTAACACGATCACTGAGACACGACGATTCTGTGCCCGACCACTTTCCGTTTCATTACTGGTTAACGGCTGAAACTCAGCATACCCGATCGCCACCATCTGTTTGGGATCAACTCCATTCTGTGCAAACAGGTTGACGACCGTGGCGGCGCGACCGGATGACAGCTCCCAATTGGAAGGATAGATTGAATTTTTGATCGGTAGATTATCGGTATGCCCTTCCACATGGATACGTGCATCGCGCTTCGCGAGAATTTTGGCGACATTCAGCAACACCGGACGCGCACCGGCATCCAGCGTTGCCGAGCCACTCTGAAAGAGCAGGTTTGAATTAATCGTAATTTCAAGCCAGTAGGCTTTACGCTTAACCTGGATTTCATGATCCTGGATCAGCGAGCCAAAAGCAGATTCGATTTCGGCTGACATCTCGCTAAGTTCTTTCAGGATGCGCGCCCGCCCGACGCCATCGAATGAATCCAACGCCGACTCGACGGCGACATCCACAGGTGACAGGACATCCGCGATGGCAACCTGATCCCGTCCTGATGCAGACTGGCTTGTGAATTCGCTTGGCACGAGCGCACGGGGCACGTCGTCATTCAGCAAATTGAGCGCCATGCTGGGGTCGCCAATCTGAATTGGATCGATTGGAACCCGTGAGCCAAACGCCTCAACCAGCGAATTGGATAACACGCGGTATTTTCCGGCATCCACGACAGACACCGCATACATGACGACAAAAAAGGCCATCAGAAGCGTGACCAGATCCCCATAGGGGATTGCCCAGGCTTCGTGGTTCCGATGCTCTTCCCGCTGAAGTCTCCTCGCCATATCAAGACATCACGTCCACCCTCGCCAGGATGCGTCAGACGCGCAGGAAACTCCGTCTCTCAGCCCTGAACAAAGCCGTTCAGCTTGTTTTCGATATGACGCGGGTTTTCACCCTCGGCAATCGAAATCAGCCCTTCCAGCAGCATGGTCTGATAATTCGAGCGTGCCTGCACGATCCCCTTGAGTTTATTCGAAACCGGCAAAAACAAGAGGTTTGCCAGACCGACGCCATAGATGGTCGCCACGAAGGCCGCCGCGATGCCATGTCCCAGTTTGCTGGGATCTCCCAGATTCTGCATCACCGCCATCAGTCCCATGACCGCGCCGATGATGCCCAGGGTTGGCGAATAGATGCCCATGCTCTCAAAGACCCGCGCACCCTGCATGTCAAAGGATTCACGGTTGTCGAGATCCGCTTCCAGGATTTGCCGCAGTGTCAGTGGTTCAGTGCCATCGACCAATAACTGAAGCCCCTTGCGCACGAAAGGATCGGTCTCGCTGTCCGATTGATCTTCCAGACCCAGCAGACCTTCCCGACGCGACAGATTAGACCACTCGACGATGCGTCTGATCATGGATGGCGGATCCAGACGCGGTGGCAGAAAGACCCAGGACACGATCCTGAAGGCATGCAGAAAGACCGGCGTGCGCGTCTGCACCAGGGTGGCTCCTAGCGTGCCAATCACCACAATGAGAAACGCCGCCAGATTCCAGAGTGCGCTTAAGCTGCTCCCCTTGGCGACCGCCCCACCCAGGATGGCGACAAGACCCAGCAGGATCCCCGCCATGCTCAGGATATCCATCGTCAGCAGAAGCTCTTCACCAGTGACGGCCCGACATCCTTCAGCGTCAGAATCTGATCTGCAAGACCGGCGTCAATGACGGCTGCCGGCATCCCAAAGACCACGCAGCTTGCCGCATCCTGTGCCCAGACATGTGCGCCCTGCGCTTGCAGTGCCCGCGTCCCTTCGCGTCCGTCAGCGCCCATGCCGGTCAGGATCACCGCCAGCACCTGTGATTTCAGTGCCACGACAGCCGATTGAAAGGTGATATCAACGCTTGGTTTATAGATGGTTCCAGGCGGGCTGTCCTGGATTCTGACGCGAGTCTGAGACGCCCCCTCCAAAATCATCTGGAATCCGCCCGGAGCCAGCAGTGCGCAGCCCGGTTGCAGGACATCTCCGGTAACGGCTTCACGCACTTCGATCTGACAGAGATTGTTCAGACGCTCCGCAAAGGCCGGCGTAAAACTGGCAGGCATGTGCTGGACGAGCACAATTGGTAGCGGAAAGGATTTTGGCAAAACCTTTAACACCTCCTGAAGCGCCACCGGTCCGCCGGTCGACGTGCCGATGAGCACGGCGCGCAGCGAATGCAGCGAGACTGAACTGGCTGGCGCCCGTCGTGGCGGTACTGCCGTGGTCTCGGTTTCAGACATCCGCTCACGGGACGCCACGGAACTGGCGGGGCGGCTGATCACTTGATGCCGACTGCGCGCCAGTGCGCGTACCCGCCGCCGGAGCATCACCTTGGCGGCGTCCTCATCTTTTGCGATTTCGCTGAAACGCTTGGGCAGAAAGTCCATGGCACCCGCATCTAGCGCATCCAGGGTTGCTTTCGCGCCTTCAGTGGTCAGGGTCGAAAACATCAGGACGGGGCGCGGGGATTCGGCCATGATCCGGCGCACTGCTGTAATCCCGTCCATTACCGGCATTTCAATGTCCATGGTCACGACATCTGGATCCAGGCGCTTGATGACCTCGATCCCTTCGAGACCGTTCGCAGCCGTTCCAACCACTTCAATCCCGATATCGGCATTGAGGATCTCAACGATCCGTCTGCGGAAAAACCCGGAATCATCGACCACGACAACACGCAATGCCATCGCTCAGACTCCTGCCTGCGCCAAGGATCGCGCCACCCGCGAACCACGTCCGCCATATCCAGGACGCCCCATCAATCGCAGGAGTTCGGGGATATCGATAATCAGTGCAATCCCACCATCCCCGGTAATCGTCGCGCCCGCCAACCCCGGAACGCCCTGAAGCCCACGCCCCAATGGCTTGATGACGACTTCTTCCTGACCGACCAGACCATCCACAACCAGGCCGACCTTGCGCTGCGCCACATGCACCACGACGACATGGGCTTCGGCCTTTGGGTCGATCAGACGGTTTGGATGCAGCCAGCGGCCAATATAATAAAGTGGCAGGGCATGGCTGCGAACCATGATGGCTTCCTGATCATCGACAAAATGACTATGTGTCAGATCGAGATCGAGAATCTCCGAAACTGATGCCAACGGAATCGCAAACTGGCGTCCGTCCAGAATCACCATCAGCGCCGGCAGGATGGCCAGTGTCAGGGGCAATTTGACCATGAGCCGGGTTCCGCGCCCGACTTCCGAGTCAATCTCGACCGCCCCATTAAGCTGGGCGATGCGAGTCTTGACGACATCCATCCCCACCCCGCGCCCGGATACATCCGAGATTTCTTCCTTGGTCGAGAACCCAGCCAGAAAGATGAGATTGAAGGCATCCCGATCCGACATGCGCTCTGCCAACGTTGGCTCCAGCAGACCTTTTTCGACTGCCTTGCGGCGTAACACGGCGGGATCCATCCCCCGTCCGTCATCCTGGATGATCAGCGAGATGTGATCGCCTTCCTGAGCCGCGCCAAGAACCACCTTCCCCTTGCGCGGCTTGCCATGCGCCTGGCGCACGTCCGGCATCTCAATGCCATGATCAACCGCGTTGCGGATCAGATGCACCAGCGGATCAGCCAGCGCCTCGACCAGGTTCTTATCCAGATCGGTTTCTTCACCGAAGATCTCCAGATCGATTTCCTTGCCCAGACTGCGCGCCAGATCGCGCACCACGCGCGGAAAACGGCTGAAGACCTTTTTGATAGGCTGCATCCGGGTTTTCATGACCGCCGTCTGGAGATCGGCAGTCACTAGCGCCAGGGCGCCGATAGCTTTGCCCAGTTCATCATCCATGGTGCGGGTGCGCAACATGCTCATGCGGTTGCGCACCAGCACCAGTTCACCGACCAGATTCATGATTTCGTCGAGACGCTGGGTGTCGACACGCACGGATGTCTCAACCCCGGTGTTTGCCGGGGCGTTACGTGCGCTCTTCCCGGTTATGGCGTCATCTTTGTCCGCAGGTGCCGGAGGTTGACTGACGACAGGCAGCGGCTCCCGTGCTGGCGGCGGCGTTGATGTCAACGTCGGTTCAGATGTCGGCTCAGGCTTGGATAAAGACACTGCCTCGACATCCGTCCTGACCACAGATTTGCCGTGGAGCTGGTCAAGCAGTGCGTCGAACTCTTCAGGCGTGATCAGATCACTTGATGTCGTTGTAGCGGCATCTGCCTCCTGGGGCAGCGTCGCCACCTCCGCCGCGCTCGGCTGTGGTTTCTGCGTCCCAGAAAGCGCATCCAGCAAGGCCTCGAATTCGGCTTCAGTGATGTCATCAGAGGCACTGACCGTACCCTCTGAAGCAATGGATTCAGCGTTCTTAACCGTGCTGACTGCGATGTTGTCTGGCAGTGGCTCCGACGACACCTCAGGCTCTGACGCGAGCGTGACCACTGGCGGCTCGGCTGGTCGAGGCGACATCTCGCCCGGCACTGCCAGCCGCGCCAGATCCTGAATCAGCAGTTCGGGTGCCGGCTCAGGTTCATGGCCTGATTTGAGATCCCCAAACATGACATTGAGGACATCTAGGACGCGCAGCACAGTGTCCATCAGAAAGGGTTCAATCTTGCGCTGGTTGTTGCGCAGCAGATTGAAAACGTCTTCCGCATGGTGACAGACCACGACCAATGCGTTGAGATTAAGGAAGCCTGCGCCACCCTTGATGGTGTGGAAGCTACGGAAAACCGCGTTAAGCAGATCTCGATCCTCGGGATTCTGTTCGAGGTCGATCAACTGTTCATTGAGTGCTTCGAGCAGCTCTCCAGCTTCAACTAGAAAATCCTGGAGAATTTCATCTTGCGGATCGATGGCCATGCAAAGTCACCTGATATCAGCGGGGCTAGAAACCCAGACTGGAAAGCAGCGCATCCACGTCGTCCTGTCCACTGACGACATCCGCGACCACATCATGCGTATTGGGAACGATCGGCCCATGACTCGTCGCCACGGCCTCGGTGTCCGACGCTATCGGCTTGGCCTCCTTGCTAACCTCCATGCGGGCGCTGGACAGACGGACAAGTCCGACCAGATTCTCCTCGACCTCATGCACCAGACGGATGACGCGACGGATGATCTGCCCGGTGAGATCCTGAAAATCCTGCGCCATCATGATTTCAGACATCAATGAACGCAAATGCTCGGTTTCCTCGTTGCTGGCAAGAAAAAAATTGTCGAGCGCCCGGGCAAATTCACGGAATTCATCGAGCGAGAGTTCACGCTGACGAAAACGCTGCCAGATTTCGGTCAAGCTGGCTGATCGATCATGCAGCGATTCGGCAATCGGCATCGCTTCATCGACCGCATTGAGCGTTCGATGGGTCGCCTGCTCGGTCATGGTGACCACATAGTTGAGACGTTCCTTGGCATCAGGAATTTCGTCCCGGGTGAGTTCGATCAGCCTGGAATCACCGCGAAAGCTGTTTAGTGCCTCGTGCAGATCGCGTGTCAGTTTGCCGAGTTCTTCAAAGAGATCACGTTCGTAGGGGATGCGCAACTGACGGACGACGGTGGCAGCGGCATCCTGCTGACCCGCTTCCAGATGTCTTACCAGTTGTTTCGCCAAATCGAGCTGTAATGCAGAATTTTCTTCGTCAGTGCCCATGATGGTTCCCGGACGGATGGCTTGGCAGCACAGTCACCAAGATAACCAGTGCCGCAAAACGTTGCAGGGGTGATTGACGCCAACCACCTCACTGGGGCTGGTGATCAACCTGACTCAAGACAGTCAACGGCATCAGGGCGCTTCGATACGCTCAAAGATCTTGTCGATCTTCTCTTTCAGGGTCTCAGCCGTAAAGGGTTTGACGATATAGCCGTTGACCCCTGCCTGCGCGGCTTCGACAATCTGCTCGCGCTTGGCTTCAGCCGTGACCATCAGCACTGGCAGCGTCTTCAGCGACGGCTCAGCGCGCACCGCCCGCAGCAGATCGATACCTTCCATGTTGGGCATGTTCCAGTCGGTGACGAGAAAATCGAATCCGCCATTCTTCAGCATGGGCAGCGCTGTACTGCCATCATCTGCCTCCATGGTGTTGTTGAACCCCAATTCACGCAGCAGATTTTTAATAATGCGTCTCATGGTGGAGAAATCGTCCACGATGAGTATTTTCATGCCTTTGTCCACGCAAGACCCCCAGTGGCATTGGTCGGGTTAATAGTCATGAACCAGTCGCGCCCTGACCCCAGTCATTGAGGCGCACACGCAAACGATGCAGCGCCTGGCTGCGAATCTGGCTCACACGCGATTCGGTGACACCAAGGATGGCACCGATCTCTCGAAGATTCAGTTCTTCATCGTAATACAGTGACAGCACCAGACGCTCTTTTTCGGGTAAAACCGCCAGCGCCTGTGCTAGCGCATCGCGCCGCCGCTCCTGCTCGACCTGTTCGCTTGGTTCTGGATCATGGCCGGGAAACCACCGGTCAGGTTCCATATCCTCGCTGAACAGATCCTCCAGTCCCAGAGTCTGGGCGCTCGCCGTATCCTGTAGCATGGCATGGTAATCGTCGATCGTCACTTCCAGAACCGCCGCAATCTCTGTATCTCTGGCGGCGCGCCCCTCGCGCGACTCAACCTGGTGGATCGCCTCGGCAATCCGGCGGCTGTTGCGATGCACGGAACGCGGCGTCCAGTCGGAACGTCGCAGTTCGTCGATCATGGCGCCCCGGATACGGATGCCCGCATAGGTGGCGAAAGTCGCTCCCTGACCCGAATGAAACTGACGCGACGCATCGATCAGCCCGATCATCCCGGATTGCACCAGATCTTCGATCTGGACTGAGGCAGGCAGACGTGCCGCCAGATGATGGGCGACCCGGCGCACCAGATCAAAATTGTCCGCGACCCGTTGCGCGGCCTGATCGACGCTATCTGAATAACCTGACATGGAACGCTTCACGGCCATCAGGCACTTTGCAGCATCCGTTCGACAAAAAAGCCGATGCCGCCCAGTCCGATTTCACCCGTGCTCCAGCGGTCAGCCTGTTTGGCCAGATCAATCAGGGCGCGCCCTGACGGGCTTCCCGGATACAGACTCACGACCGGCGTGCGCTTCTGCACGGCGTGTCGCAGATGGTCATCCATCGGAATCATGGCCGATGCCTCAAGCAGCACGTCCGGCAGATATTGCAGACACACCGACGACAGTTTCTGCATCAGACGCCGTCCCGATTCCGGAGTGCGCAACATATTGCAGATCACCCGGAAACGGCGCAATCCATGTTCCTGATGCAGTACTTTGATGAGCGCATAGGCATCGGTCAGCGAAGCCGGTTCGTCGCAGACCACGATGAACACATGCTGCACCGCCTGGCAGAAACTGGTGACGGAGTCCTGCACGCCTGCTGCCGTGTCGACGATCAGGACATCGAGCGGTTTCTCGTAGGTGCTGAAGGCTCGGATCAGTCCGGCATGTTCAACCGGACTCAGATTGGCCATGCTGCCAATCCCCGAAGCAGAGGGCACCAGCAGCAGGCCATCCGGCCCTTCGACTAAAATCTCTTCGAGACTGTCGGCTGTCCCGGTGACCAGATCGTGCAGACTTTTAGTCGGGCGCAAGCCAAGGAGCAGGTCTGCATTCGCCAGACCCAGATCGGCATCAAAAAGCATCACGCTACGCCCCATCCGTGCCAGCGACACCGAAAGATTGACCGCCACGTTCGTCTTGCCGACGCCACCTTTGCCGCTGGCAATAGCAATACTCTTAAGCGACCGATTCCTAATGGGGGGCTGCATGAACGGATTTCCTGAAAGGCACTACTGACTCCAGAACCATTGTCTCACGGGTGCGCCATGTTTGTGCGGTAAAAGGCGCTCGGTCTCCGGTTTCAACTACCTCAGTGGCGGGCGGCGCTGGGCGAACCGGTTCCTGGAGCGCGCAGGAGGTGAGAGACATCGGGTCTGCCTTATGGAAATCGTCATCGATCCGCTGTCCGTCACTATAAAACACCAGTCCCAGCGGCTGCTCAAGCAGGACTGACAGGGTTTCGGCCAATTGTTCCGCTTCGTCAACTTTCGTCAAAACTAGCGCGGTGGGTTCGCTGGCCTGAAAAGACTGCAACACCTGCTTCAGCACACTGGCCTGATGGGTCGCTGCGATCACCAGCCAGGTCTCTAGCGGGAGCTGATGGCGCACTGTCGCAAACAGTTTACGTTCGGCGGCATCGCGAGCCGCCTGACCTTCAGTGTCGATCAGGATCAATTTTCCGTCACTGGCCTGACCCGTCAGTGTCGCCAGATCGCGTTCATGCTCCAACAGCATCACAGGGATTCCAGCCATCTGGCCAAATGCCTGCAACTGTTTGTAAGCGCCGACCCGCTGCCGGTCAAACGTCACGAGACTGACTGCATCGCGCCCCATCCGGCGGATCTGACGCAGTGCCAGACGGCAGATGGTGGTGGTCTTGCCAACGCCGGTCGAACCGACCAGCGCGAGCATACCACCCTGCTCCAGCACGGTGGGTGTCGTCATCGCCAGCGATGCCGACAGACGGGTGCGTAGACGTGACCAGGCGATCTCAGCAGTCGTGTCTTCCTGAACGTTCCCGGTCAGGCTGCGCGCCAGTTTTTCGGTAAAGCCACAATGGCGCAAACGCTCCGTGAATTCAGCCGCCAACGGATGACGCCCCGCCCATTGATCACGCTCGCTCCAGTTCTGCTGCTGGATCAGCAGCATCCGCAGATCGCTCAGTTCACGGCGCATGGCGGCTAGTTCCGGATCGACAGACGGCATGGTGATGGCTTGACGCGAGGCATTCGGAGCGCTGCGCTCTGACCCAGAAGCCGGGTCAACGGTGGCGACCACTTCCAGGAGACCACCAACCCGGCGACTAGACAGAATGATTGCATCGGCACCCTGCTGCTCGCGTACCTGCCGCATCGCATCCCGCATGTCCCGTGCTTGATATCGCCGTACATTCATCTGTCTACTCCTGATGCGTTGGATCATGCCCGCGCCTGCGCAGTGTCCGCCTTGCCGACTGTGGCCACCACCCGAATCCGCCGGTTATCCGGGATCTCGGTAAAGGCCATGACGGTCAGGTTGCGCACCGCCCCGCGTAACCAGCCGGCAATCCAAGAGCGGATTTCAGGTGCCACGACCAGCACCGCTGGCGCACCTTCAGACTCCTGAACGTGCGCGGCATCGATGACTGAACGCTGCACCCGCTCCGCCAGTCCCGGCTCGATGCCAATGCTTTCACCCTGACTGCCCTGAAGCGACTTATGCAAAATCTGCTCCAAAGCCGGATCGAGTGCGATCAGCGGCAGTTCATCGTCTGGGCCGATCAGATCCTGCACGATGGATCGCGAGAGCGCGACCCGCACGGCGGCGGTCAGCGCGGCGGGATCCTGACTCTTGACCGACCGTTCCGCCAGAATCTCGACGATGGTACGTAGATCACGGATCGACACCTGTTCAGCTAGCAGATTCTGAAGCACCTTCAGCACTACGCCCATCGATAGTGCCTTCGAGGACAGGAGATTTTCGACCAGTTTCGGCGAGCGCCGCGCCAGTTGATCGAACAGATGCTGCACTTCTTCATAGCCGATCAGCCGATGTGCATTGTCGCGGAAGACCTGCGACAGATGGGTAGCAATCACGGTTGCCGCATCGACCACGGTATAGCCGGCGCCTTGCGCTGACTCCCGATCAGCCGGATCGATCCAGAGCGCATCCAGGTTGAAAGTCGGATCCTTGGTCGGTGTTCCCTGGATGCTGCCAAAGACCTGTCCCGGATTGATTGCCAGATCGCGGTCGGGGAAAACCTCGGATTCAGCGGCG
This sequence comes from uncultured Chromatium sp., assembly GCA_903897335.1. Lineage (GTDB taxonomy): Bacteria > Pseudomonadota > Gammaproteobacteria > Chromatiales > Chromatiaceae > Chromatium. Next base: position 48,179 of record CAIUAY010000229.1, read on the forward strand.
GTCACGCCGAGGAGCGCAATCCGGTAGTGATTCGGCCCCAGTTCCAGATTGTCGCGGATATGCACCGGCTGGATCAGGAATCCGAATTCCTGCGAAAGCTTGCGGCGGATGCCTTTGATTCGTCCCATGAGCTGTCCGTCCTGGGTGCGATCCACCAGCGGAATCAGGCGATAGCCCACTTCCAGCGACACCAGATCAACCGGCGGAACATCATCCCAGGAAAGATCCCGGTCTTCTGGAGCGGACGGAAGTTCTGTGCCTGGCGGCAGGCGTTCCATCTCTTCGGGACTGGGCGCGGGTGGCTCGCGGCTGGTCAGATAGGCGCTGCCCGCCAGCATCGAGGACAGACCGATAAAGACCAGGTTGGGCATCCCCGGAATCATGCCGAGGATGCCGATGACGCCAGCGGTGATATAGAGCACGCGGGGGTTGGTGAACAACTGCTTGAAGAGCTGCTGTCCCATGTCCTGCGCGGTGTTGGCGCGTGTCACAACGATGGCGGTCGCCGACGACAGCAGCAGCGCCGGGATCTGCGCCACCAGTCCGTCGCCGATGCTCAGCAGGACATAGTTGTTCGCGGCATCGGCCAAGGTCATGTTGTGCTGGGTGGTGCCGATGATGATGCCGCCCAGGATATTGATGAAAAGAATCAGAATGCCCGCAACCGCGTCGCCACGCACGAATTTGCTGGCGCCATCCATCGAGCCATAGAAATCCGCCTCCTGCGCCACGTCAGCGCGCCGGGTGCGGGCGTCTTCCTGCGAAATCAGGCCGGCATTGAGATCGGCGTCGATTGCCATCTGCTTGCCAGGCATGGCATCCAGCGTAAAGCGGGCGCTGACCTCAGAGACTCGCCCAGCACCTTTGGTGACGACCACGAAGTTGATGATCACCAGGATCGTGAACACCACCAGACCGATGGCAAAATTGCCGCCCAACACGAACGTGCCGAAGGCTTCGATCACATGACCGGCGGCATCGGTTCCCTCCCCGCCATAGAGCAGGATCACGCGGGTCGAGGCCACGTTCAGCGCCAGACGCAGCAGCGTCGCCAGCAGCAGCACCGTGGGAAAGGCCGCAAACTCAACCGGGCGTGGCGTATACACGGCGACCATCACCACGATCAGCGACAACGCGATATTGAACGTAAACAGCAGGTCGAGCGCCAGCGGTGGCAGCGGTAGCACCAGCATCGCAAGCAGCGCCATCAGCATGATGGGCGCACCCAAACCCAGGCGGCTCAGTCCACCGAGACGTTCGCCCATCGTGGTCATCAGGGATTACCTGCGCGCCCGGCGCGCCGTGCGCGGATCGAGATAGTCTTCGGGAACCGGCAGGTCATCGGGGAGCGTGACCTCGGCGTCCTCGCGCTGAAGCTGATACACATAGGCCAGCAGCCGCGCCACGGCAACGAACAGCCCGGACGGGATCTCCTGGCCGATTTCTGTGGTGAAATAGATCGCACGCGCCACCTTTGGCGCTTCAACCCGCGTGATGTGATGCTCGTCGGCCAGATCGCGGATCACTTTGGCAACCTCGTCACTGCCTTTGGCCAGGAGCTTCGGCGCCTGCATGGTCATGGATTGATAGGCGATGGCTACCGCATAGTGCGTCGGGTTGGTGATCACCACATCCGCCTGCGGCACGTCAGACATCATCCGCCGCCGCGCCATCTCCTGCTGCAACTGACGGATTCGCCCCTTGACCTCGGGCTTGCCATCGCTTTCCTTGTATTCGTCCTTGACTTCCTGAAGCGTCATTTTTAACTGCTTGTTGTGATTCCAGAGCTGATACGGGACATCGATGATCGCAACCAGAATCAGTGCGGCTGACGCGACCAGAAACAGATGCACCGCCATCCGTCCGGTCTGGACGATTGCCGCTTCGACTGACATTTCACCAAGATTCATCAGAGTGTCCCAGAGACCACTGATCACTGTCCAGGACACTACGGCCACCAGGATGAATTTCGTGAACGCCTTGATTAGTTCGAGCAATCCCTGTACCGAAAACAGCCGTTTTATCCCGCTGACGGGATTAAGTTTGGAAAACTTGGGTGAAAACGCCTGTGCGGAAAAATTCGCGCCACCAATCAGCACCGGCCCCAGCACCGCGATCACCATCATCAACACGAACAGTGGCGCCAGAATCAGGATGGCGCGACTGATCTCTTCGCGCAGATAGGGCAGCAGCAGACCCGGATCGAAGATCAGACTGCGGTCAAGGGTCAGCGCGTCCGTCAGCAACGCCAACAGGCGTCCAGCAAAATCGCTCCCCATGAACTGGAAATAGGCGCCGCCAGCGACCAGGATGACCAGCGTATTGAACTCACGCGAGCGTGCCACCTGACCCTTTTCGCGGGCTTCGCGCAAACGCTTCGAGGTCGGCTGTTCGCTCTGTTCCTGGCCATTTTCATTTTCAGCCATGTCACGCCCTCGTGATATGCCGGATCACGGCGAAGGCGCTGAACAGCAGTTCGCCAATCCGGGTCGACAATCCCGGAAGCGTCAGGATCAGAATCACAAAACCGGCCAGCAGTGTCAGCGGAAAGCCTACGGCAAAAATATTCAATTGCGGTGCCGCCCGTGTCACCACGCCCATCGCCAGGTTGACCAGCAGCAGCGACGCCATCGCGGGCAGAGCGATCAAAACCGCACCGGCAAACATGTCGCTGCCAAAACGAATCAATGCCCAGAGATCATCGGAAGTCAGGCCATCCGCTGTCACCGGCAATGTTGCAAAACTGCGCAGCAGCAGCTCGATCAGTACCAGATGGCCGTTTAGCGCCAGAAAGATCAGGGTCGCCAGGATGGTTAGAAACTGCGAGACCATCGGCACCTGCACGCCGCCCACCGGATCAATTGCCGAGGCAAAACCCAGCCCCATCGACAACGCGATATATTCGCCGGATTGCGTCAGCGCCGAAAAGACCATCTGCAGGATCAGACCCATGGCAATGCCAATCAGCACTTGACGCATGGCGACCACGATTCCGGCCAGACTGAGTGGATCGATCTGGGGTGCCTGCGCCACTTGCGGCGCGATCATGAGCGCCAGCAGCAGACCCAGCCCAATGCGGGCGCGGACATTCACCATGCGCGCACCGAAGACGGGTGCAACCAGCAAGGTGGCGCTGATCCGCACGAACGGCCACATCAAACCGCCCACCCAGCGCACGATATCGTCTGCGGCAATGATCACGCCTAGCTTAATCACGCATCATCCAATCAGATTGGGAATCGAGTGATACAGACGCACGATGTAATCCGTGATCAACGTCAGCATCCAGTGACCCGCAAAGATCAGCGACGCACCGACACCCAGCAGCTTGGGGATGAAACTGAGCGTCATCTCTTGGATCTGAGTGGCGGCCTGGATCATGCTGACGATCAGGCCAATGATCAGGCCGGCGAGCAACGGCGGCGCGGACAGCAGAATGATGATCTCGCCAGCCTCTTTGCCAACATCCATCACCATTTCGGGTGTCATCGCACGTCTCCTTTTAGGAAAAAAAACTTTGAGCCAGCGTTCCCATCACCAGCGACCAGCCATCGACGAGCACGAACAGCATGATCTTGAATGGCAGTGAAATGATCATTGGTGACAGCATCATCATTCCCATCGACATCAGGACGCTAGCCACCACCAGATCAATGATCAGAAAAGGAATCAGGATCAGGAAGCCAATCTGGAAAGCGGTCTTCAGCTCGCTGATCACAAAGGCAGGCACCAGCAGATCCAGTGGAATGCTATCGGGTGACTCAAAGCCATCGATCCCACGGATTTCGGCAAAGATTGACAGATCCGTCTCGCGGGTCTGAGCCAGCATGAATGTGCGCAATGGCTTGACTGCCTTCGCCAGCGCCTCCTCAGTGCCAAGCTTTTCACCCATGTACGGCACCACTGCCGTGTCATAGATGTCCTGGAACACCGGCGCCATGATGAACAGGGTCAGAAATAACGCCAGACCCAGCAGGATCTGATTGGATGGTGTCTGGGAGGTTCCCAGACCCTGGCGCAGGATCGACAGGACGATGATGATGCGCGTAAAGGAAGTCAGCATGATGAGTGCTGACGGCAGCAGCGTCAGCAGGGTCATGAACAACAGGATTTGCAGGGTCAGCGCATAGACCTTCCCACCATCCGCCGCCGTGGTGACAGTCACGGCGTTAAGCCCGCCGATCTGAGCCAGAACCAGACCCGGCAACAGACTGAGTGCCAGCACCAATCCAATGCGCCACCATCCTGTCATGGTTCTACGTCCCGTTGCTTCGCGTCTGGTCGTCCCATCACCGCTTGAGCGCGTCTGAAAAGATCGGCAAACTCAACAGCCTGCGAGACCTGCGCCAGCACCACATTTTCGCGCAGCGTGTGCAGATGGCACATCCCGGTCGGCGTCACGCCAATCAGGATCTGTTCCGCGCCAACCTGCACCAGCAGCAGACTTTCACGCGATCCGACAGCACGAACGGCCAGAATCTCGATGACCTGCGATCCCTGGCCGGGGATGCCTGGCAAACGCCGCAGAATCCAGGCCAGCATCAGGATCACCAGGATCACCAGCACCAGTCCACCAACCAGTTGGGTCAGATAACCGGCGGCCTGAGCCGATGCCGCCGCTTCAGCAAACGCGGGCAGCGCCATCAGAACCAGCAGCGGCGCAATCATGCCAGCGATTCTCCGGCGCGGACGTCCTGGCTGGATTGTCATCAGGCTACCTAAGCTTGCGTACCCGTTCGCTGGGGCTGATGACATCGGTCAGACGGATACCGAACTTTTCGTTGACCACCACTACCTCACCATGAGCAATCAGCGTGCCATTCACCAGCACATCCAGCGGTTCGCCGGCCAGCCGATCCAGCTCGACCACTGAGCCCTGATTCAGTTGCAGCAGATTGCGGATCGTGATCCGGGTGCGACCAATCTCCATGGCAATGGTGACCGGTACATCCAGAAGCATATTGAGGTTGATATCATCGTGACTGGACGACTGCCAGCCGGAGAAATCTTCTGGACTGTGTGGCTGCGCCTGCAATGCGTCTGAACTGGTACCAAAACCACGCGATCCGACAGCCGGAATGACCCGCTCCTCGCCTCCCCGTTTGGGTGGCTCATGGGCTTTTGATGGCGTCTCGGCTTCTTTCTGCTCTTCAAGCGCCGCAGCCCAGTCATCCGCAATAGCATCATTCGGATCGATATCGGTGTCGGTACTCATGTCACAATCCGCTAATGTTTGATGTATTCAGCGATCTTGATTGCATTGGAGCCGTTGGCAACGCCAAACTTGCCGCGAAAGAGCGGAATGTCCTCGACGTTGAGGATGACGGTTTCAGGCAGGTTGACCGGAATAATGTCGCCGGCACGCATGTCCAGCAACTGTTCAACCGTCAGCGTGGCTTCAGCCAGGATCGAACTGATTTCAACCTGTGCCGACGGGATTTCATCCTGAAGGGCGCGCAGCCAGCGCTCATCGACCCCGGAACGATCCGACTGCAAACCGGTATCAAGCTGTTCACGGATAGGCTCGATCATCGCGTAGGGCAGCGTGACATGCAGATTGCCGCCGCCGCCATCGAGTTCAATATGGAAATCGTTGACGACCACGATCTCGGTTGGACTCACGATATTGGCGAACTGCGGATTGACTTCTGAATTAATGAATTCGAACTGCAAATGCATGACCGGTTCCCATGCTTTCTGCATGTCCTCAAAGGCCGCATCGAGCAGATTTTTGATAACGCGCAGCTCCATCGGCGTGAAATCGCGCCCCTCGATACGCGAGTAATACCGTCCATCACCACCGAAAAAATTATCCACCAGACTGAATACTAGCTTGGGATCAAACACGAAGAGTCCAGTGCCATGCAGCGGAATTACGCGCACTAGATTCAGGCTCGTTGGCACATAGAGTCCGTGGAGATATTCCGAGAATTTCGTGACCCGTGAGCCAATCACCGAGATTTCAGATGAACGGCGCAGCAGATTGAACAGATGGATGCGCAAGTAACGCGCAAAACGCTCATTGATCATGTCGAGCGTCGGCATCCGTCCGCGAACGATCCGTTCCTGGGTGGCAAAGTCAAACGGTCGTGCATTGCCGTCTGCGGGAAAGGGATTGGCATCGGTATCGATATCGCCATCGTCGACGCCATGCAGGAGCGCGTCGATTTCATCCTGGCTGAGGATATCGGTTTGCTGTGCCATGCGGGCTGACCTTACTGCATGACTAAATCAGTGAAGAGTAGATTCTGGATGTCGGCTGGCTCGTGCGCCTTCACCAGAAGATCATAAAACATCTTCTTGAGTTCCTCACGCAGTGCATTTTTGCCTTCCGGCGTATTGATCATCGCGTAAGTCTGACCCGACAGACGGGTGAGCAAATCATTGCGGATCATTGGCATGTGTTTATCGAGAGCCGCCACGACGCGCTCGTCACGGGTCACGACCGTGATACTGAGCTTAAGAAAACGCGCCGGTCCGGGAGCGGCGATATTGACCGTTACTGGCGCCAGCGCATGGTAAATCAGAGGTGCATGTTCGGGTTCTTGAACAGGCGCTGACTCATGTTCCGGCTTGGCCGGTTCGGGCGCGGGCGCCTCTGCTTTTTCCTCCGGCTGTCCGGCCTGGTCAGGCGGTGTGCGCAGCAGGAAATACCAGGCCGCGCCAGCGCCCGCCGCGAGAATCAACAGCACGATCAAGATCAGCAGGATCAGCTTGAGCTTGCCACCAGAACCCTTGGCAACCTTGGGTTCAGTTTTTTTCTCGGCCATGTTGCACCCTGACAGATGGATTAAATGACAGTCAGCATACCAGATACCATGTTCATCCAGTTGCTTGCAGGATTCGCATGACGGCCTTCAGGGTAACGCTAACTTAAATGAAATAATCCAGCCTTCCAGCCAGTGCCGACAGAGTGCTGCGCGGAGGCTCAAGTACCTCGATGCTATCAGGGTCATCGTCGAGTCGTCCGTCAAACCTCCGGCGATCCATGCCGGCGCCAGGATCATGGCGTCTTTCAGACGCCTGATCAGAAATCGACACATTCCCCAGCGACAGGCCATCCTGCGCCAGACTGTCCCGCAAGCGCGGCAAGGCGGCTTCCAACACGTCGCGGACAGCCGGGTGGGGAGACAGGAACTGGACGCTGATTTTGTCGGCATCCAGCGTCATGCGCACGTCCATCGTTCCCAGACTCTGCGGATGCAATTTTAATTCTGCGGTTCCGATGCCCGCCTGCATCATCCATTTCATCTGTTCCGTTAATGGATTATCACCACCAGGGCGCAGTAATTGCGCCAGATCGAGCGTCGGGGTTGGGCGCAGCGCGTTTTGCGGACTTGCCGACAGTGAATCCGTTGCTGACATGCCCGGAAGCGGCGTCTCTGGCTTCGTAGAAAAATCTTTAACCAGCGTCCTCACCTCATCTGAACCACCAAGAGCAGACAAACTCCCGGTTGTCTCAGCACCAACATCGTGGAACGAACGCAACCACTGCTGCACCATCGCAGCGGACAGGGACGGGGTCTGAGTGGAAGCCTCGGCGGTCACGGCCGTCTGTGCTGTCGGTGCATTCATGGCGCCAGCC
>CAIUAY010000230.1 GCA_903897335.1 uncultured Chromatium sp.
CTATGTGAGGTTATACAATCACCAGATCCCGCAAAAGGCGCTGGGACACATCGCGCCGATTCAAGCACTCAAAGACTGGCAACAAACATGCCCCGAACGCTTCAAAAAGCGGGTCTATAATCTCACGGGACTTGACACCTAATGACTGCGCATTCTCGCCGTTGACGAATTCCAGTGGCAAAATCCCCATCCCGACTGGAGCGATGAATCCGCGCATAGCTCTCGGCAATCACGGCGCGAACGCCGAGCAGACGCTGCCCTTTCGCCGCCCAATCCCGTGACGAGCCGGAACCGTATTCTTTGCCCGCCAGCACGATCACCGGCGTGTTGTCAGCCTGATAACGCATCGCCACTTGGCTGATGCAAAGTGACCCCACCCTCGGTGCCGGAGCCATGGGGTTACGCTGGAGACAGGCCATTCGGCACTGGCAGGCTTCCAGCCCGGTGGTCTGCTCGATCTTCCAGCGGAAGCCGCACGCTTGGCGCACCGCTTCCGTCGAATCCTGAAACAGACGACCCAGTCCATGCAGTGCGAGGACACCTCAACCCGGAACAGGCGCCGCGTGTGATCGTTGGGAAAGCCGTTGAGGTTGATCGTCTTGCCCGTTACCAACGCTTCCGGGCTCCAGTCCAAGGCGTCGATCCACCGGTCGGGAAAAGCAGCGGCGAAGTCATCGACCTGCCGGTTGGCCTTCAGCAGACAGTCGTAGACCTTGCCGAGGGACTCGACGAACAGCATCAGGTTCTTGGCCGCGTACCAACGATCCATCCGCACGGCTTGGAACGCCAGCCGCTTCTGGTGAACCACGTTGGCCAGCATGTCGCGGACGTGTTCGAGCTTGGTCTTACCGTCGGGGTCGTCGAGGCGGAAGTCGATCAGCCAGCACTGATCTGTAGCGGGATTGAAATCGACGCAGGTCACGACCCCGATGCCTTTGATCACCACCGTCTCGTTGTCACGGCACTGCCGGCGTACCAGTTCAATCTTGTGCGAAGCGTGTTTGTCCAGCACGGTATCGTCGAACAGCATGTCGCCGTGCGGCGTCACGACGCTATCCAGCCACGCCATCCCACAGGGCGCGGGGCGTGACCCGATCCTCGCGTAAGTGGCGGTTGATGGCGTCGTGGCTGAACGCCTCGCAATGGTCGGCGACGTTCATCAGCATGTCATTGATCTGGCTGACCAGCAGATCTTAGCAGTCGGCCAAGCGTGTCACCGGTGTCTTCATGCTCAATAACTTACATTATTTTCGGCTATTTTGCATAAGTCCTAATGGTTTAGCAGGCTCACCGGCGGAACTGGTACGTCAGTGATGAATCAGCGGCTGGCCACTGTCCTTTGAGCTGATTGGTCGCTGACGCGCCGCTGAATCTGAGATAACTGTATTTGCCATAGTGCGGCAATTTACGCGCCAGTACAGGCAGTGCGGCGGCATCCTGGGCAGCCAGCCAGGCGAACGCTTGCGGTGTCGAGCGGGTTAGCACCGTGCTGTCAGCATCCATGCGGGTGCTGTCCTGAAGCTGGATCTGATGGGTTGCCGTGTCGAGCCTGAAGTCGACAGCGTCTGCCGCAAAGCGTTCAAGATGACGGTTTTCCCATCCCAACAGCCAGACCGGACGATCATCCGGCAAGGCGCTGACATCACTGTCCAAACGGATCTCCCAGGCTGGACGCCCGCTCTGCCAGGCTTCCGCCAATTGCCGGTAGCCGCTCTGGAGTTCCTTTGACGCAGTGGCGGGTAGCAGAATCAGGCCGCGTTCCGCGCCAAACAGCGCACTGAGCGTGACCGGCGTCTCGCCCGGAACCAGCTCGCGGAAGACATCAAAATCAGGATCAACGCTCAGGCGTGTCGGCGCGGATGGCAGGGTGACGCTGAATGCGGTGGCGGCGGCGTTGCTGGCAACCTGGAGCCTCACTGGCGCACCCTCTGATTGTTCGATGACGACCGGAATCTGGAGCGGGAAGGGTGCGCCGTCCTGAGTCTGTAAAATCTGACCGCTAACCTGATCGCCATCCGCCTGATGCACCACCTGAACGTCATGCAGCGCCAGCCGGGGTGCGCCAGTCCGTGTGATCCAGGCGTCAAAAAAGGCGCTGAGATCATCTCCGCTGACGGTCTCGAAAGCGGTTTCAAGATCCCGGTAACTGGCATAACGGAAGCGATTGTCGGCATAGAAGCGGCGCAGACCCATATTGAAAGCGGTTTCGCCGAGTTGTTGTTTCAGCATGTGAAAGACCATCGCGCCCTTGCCATAGCCGATGGCCTGAGAGGCTTCGCCGTGGCGTCCACGAAAGGCGCTCAGCGGAAAATCCTGGTCGCTGCGCACAAAATCGGCAAAGCCCTTGAGGATGTCGCGGCGGTAGGCCGCGCCCTGTCCGCGCTGTTCCTGCATCCAGTGATCGGCCAGATCATTGGTCAGTCCCTCGCTCCAGTTGCCGCCTTCATCCGCGACATAGACGCTGTTACCCCACCAGTTGTGCAGAATTTCGTGCGGATATGAAGATTCGATGATGAACGGCAGGCGGATCACCTGTGAACCCAGCAGTGTCAATGAGGGCATCCCGTAGCCGGTCTCCCAGAGATTCTCGACCAGCGCGAACTTGGCGTAAGGATACGCGCCGATCAGCTCTGAATCGTGCCGGAGATAGACCTGGGTCGCATCCAGATAACGCTTTGCTAGTGCAGGGTCAGGCGTGCGCAGATAGACCTGTGCTTCAACGCCATCAGCAGTCTGCCGATAAACGCTGAAGGGTGCGGCGATCAGATAAAGATCGTCCTGGGGCTGGTTCTCCGACCAGCGCGACAGACCAGATGTCGTATCGCCCGGCCCCGCGCCTTGGGAAACGGCTGTCCAGCCTACAGGAAGTTGCACCTCAAGCTGCATGGTTTGCAGTGTCCCGGGAAGACGCGGATACCAGCCGCTGTTGCCGTCCAGCACTACGCCATCCGCGTTGATACTGCCGCGTGACCACTGCCGGGTGCGACCCATGCCCTCATCCAGCGTTTCCAGATCATGCTGGATCGTGCCGCTGTAGCTGAGAGTCATCGAACCGGGCGCGTGTCGGCGCAGACGGTAGCCTGCCAGATGCCCGGACTGACCGGCTGGACTGAGTTCTGCGTTGCCGCTGGTGACGCGGGGATTAAGTCCGTCATGCAGCACGAGCAGCCACTCGCTTTCAGCGTCCGGCAGCCCCATTTGATCCTGCACGTTCAGCGTGCCTGACGCCGGATCAATCTGGACGTTGAGGCGATGGGCAATGACTGGAGGCGTGACAGGCGCTGGCGCGGCCAGCGTGAGCGCCGGGAGCAGAATCATGATCACGAGCGCCCAAAGCGCGGACATCAATTGGGTCGGCAGACCTGAAAGGCTAAACTGGGACATGAATAGTGATTCCGCACGAGGCTAATGTTGATGACTGAACTCGGCACACTCTATCAAACCGATTATGCCGCCTGGGCTCGGCGCAATGCGGAGCTTTTACGCGGCGGACGTTTTGCGGAACTGGATATTGAACATCTTCTCGACGAACTCAGCGATATGGGTAAAAGTGAACGCGACGAACTGGAAAGCCGACTGTTGATCCTGCTCGCGCATCTTCTGAAATGGGAATATCCATATCAGACACTGTCCGAACGCTGGCGTGAGTGTGATGGACGCAGTTGGCGCAGCACCATTGTGGAACAACGCAAACGTCTTGCCGTGCGTCTGCGCAAATCGCCAGGGCTGACGTCGATCGTCGCGGATGCGATCTATTCAGTCTATCCCGATGCCGTCGATCTGGCATACAAAGAAACACGCCTGCCACCCGAGACCTTCCCGGCGATCTGTTCCTATCGTTCAGAACAGCTTTTTGATGATGAGTACTATCCGGGTTCACCCGCATGATCCGACGAGGAACAGACGCCATGCCATTTCCCAATTCACCTGCGCTGGTCTGTGCGGCCGGTTTGCTCCTGTCCGCTTCACTGTCGGTGGCGCAATCCCCGTCAGACATGACTCGACCCGACCACCAGCCGTCGCCCCCGGGTCAACCCACCACTGTCCTGGATCTCTCGCGCCTGGCCAACATGAACCAACTGCTTGATCAACTCATGACGCGCCGAGTTATCTTTGTCGGCGAACAGCATGACCGTTATGACGATCATCTCTCGCAACTGGCCATCATTGAGGGACTGGTAGCGCGTGGACGCTCGCTGGTGATCGGAATGGAAATGTTTCAGCAGCCGTATCAGGCACCGCTCGATGCCTATATCGCCGGCACCATCAGCGAAGCGCAGATTCTGGCTCAAACCCAGTATTTTGAACGCTGGCGCTACGACTACCGGCTCTATCGCCCGATCCTGCAATTTGCCCGCGAGCAGCGGATTCCAGTGATCGCGCTGAATCTTGAAGCCGAACTCACCGGCAAGGTCGGCGATGCCGGGATCGCGGCGTTGACGGATAGCGAGCGGGCGCGTCTCCCCACTGAGATCAATCGCGATGATCCGGCCTATCGGGCGCGCATCGAAGTGGCCTTTAAGCATCATCCGCCAGAGTTACAGGGCAACTTTGAACACTTCCTGGAGGCACAGTTGCTGTGGGATGAAGGCATGGCCGAACGTGCCGCCCGGGCCTTAACGGATTATCCCGGACGCACGCTGGTGGTGCTGGCCGGTGACGGACATCTTGAATACGGTCAAGGCATTCCGCAGCGTCTACTGCGTCGCCAGCCCGTGTCCTCAGCGATTGTGCTGAATGGAACCAAACGTGCGCCAGATCCCAGTGTTGCTGATTTTCTGCTTTATCCCCAGTCCGTCGAGCTACCTCCTGCCGGTTTGCTGGGCGTACTACTGAAGGAGAATACCGACGCCGTGCAGGTGAAGGATTTTGCCGAAAGCAGCGGCGCCAAGGTTGCAGGAATCTTAGCCGGTGATCGCATCGTTCGAGTCAACGAAACACCGATTGCGAGTTATGCCGATCTGCGGATTGCGTTGCTCGACCAATCGCCGAGCCAGCAGATTCCGGTCGAGGTGGTGCGACCGCGCCTGCTTGGCGCGGATGAGCGTCTGACCTTTCTGGTCGAACTCCATTGAGCGGCCTCCGGGCTGATCACACGGCCAGACGCCGCCCCGAACTGCTGTCGCCTGCCGGCAGCCCGCGCCATCTGCGCTATGCCTTTGCCTATGGCGCGGATGCCGTCTATGCCGGATTGCCGCGTTACAGTCTGCGGGTGCGTCAGAACGATTTTGATACCGCCGCACTGGTGGCCGGAATTGCCGAGGCGCACGCACAGGACAAACGCTTTTATCTCACCGTCAACCTGATGCCGCACGGGTCAAAGCTGCGCACCTTTCTTGCGGATCTGGCTCCCATCATCGCCTGTCAGCCGGATGCGCTGATCATGGCCGATCCAGGACTGATCCTGCTGGTGCGCGAACACTGGCCCGAGCAGCCGATCCATCTCTCAGTGCAGGCCAATACCGTCAACGCCGCTGCGGTGCGCTTCTGGGCGGGACAGGGGATCTCGCGGGTGATCCTGTCACGCGAGCTGGCATTGGCTGAAATCGCCGAGATCCGTGCCGCCTGCCCGGATATTGAGCTGGAAGTCTTCGTCCACGGTGCACTCTGCATTGCCTATTCGGGGCGCTGTCTGCTGTCTGGGTATTTCAATCATCGTGATGCCAATCAGGGGAGCTGCACCAACTCCTGCCGCTGGTCGTACCGGCTGGGCGAGGTAGTCAGCGTGATGTCTGATGAGTCCGTAATGTCGCGCCATACCGACGCCGATACCGTCTATCTGCTGGAAGAATCGAAACGTCCGGGCGAATACATGCCGATCTTTGAAGACGAGCAGGGCACCTATCTTCTCAACTCGCGTGATCTGTGCGCTGTCGCCCATGTCGGCCAACTGGTTGCGCTGGGTATTGACAGTCTGAAGATCGAGGGTCGCACCAAATCACACTACTATGCGGCGCGCACCGCGCAGGTCTACCGGGCGGCGATTGACGATGCCGTAGCGGGTCGCGCCTTTCGTCCCGAACTGCTGGATGCGCTCGAAGGGCTGGCCAATCGCGGCTATACCGAAGGCTTCTATCGCCGTCATGTTCCAGGCGCGTTACAGAATTATGCCGATGGCGCCTCGCGCAACCAGCGGCGCATCTTTGTCGGCGAAGTGACAGGATGTACGCGCCATCATGCCAGCGCGATCTGGCTTGAACTGGCAGTCAAAAACCGCTTTACGGTCGGTGACGAGCTGGAGTGGATGACCCCGTCAGGCAATCGCTGTTTCCATCTGGAACAGATGCAAACGCTTGACGGCGAGAAGCTGATGGTCGCGCCGGGTGACGGCTGGCAGGTGCGCGTGCTGGTCTCCGGCGTACTGGATGATGATCAGCATCAGCATCTGGCACTGGGGCTGATCAGCCGCGTTTTGGATGATCCCGACAGCATCGCTTGAACTGTAAAGCGCAAAGGATTTTCACTGCCGGGTCAGCGAATCCAGTCGATCAGGTTCAGCAGTGGATTCTCGCCGGTTTCAGGGCCGATCACCCGTCCGCAGACGCTCTGCCCGGATTCCATGACCGACTGTGGATCGCCGGAGAGGAGCGGATGCCAGTCGGGTAGTGGCCTGCCTTCGGTTAGCAGACGATAAGCGCAGGTCTCCGGGAGCCAGGCTGGTTTGCACAATGTCTCAGTGGTCAGCGTGATGCAGTCTGGCATTTTCAGGGTGCGCTGGTCATAGTCACGGCAACGACAGGTCTCCAGGTCGAGCAGGGCGCAGGCGACACGCGAATAGATGATCTGCCCATCATCCTCGTCCTCGAATTTTTCCAGACAACATTTGCCGCAGCCATCGCACAATGATTCCCATTGTTCCGCGGTGAGCGCGGCCAGTGGCGTGGTTTTCCAAAAAGGCTCAGACATCTTGGCATCCTGTGCAGACAGTAACCATCCCCCGGCAGAGCCGGGGGCTTTGAATTCGTGAGCCGCTCGAAGCGGCAAGGGGTTGCTAACGCGGCCCCACGGTTTTTGGGCCGCCTAAAGGCGGCAGATCAGCGCCACAGATTCAACTGCTCGAGTCGCTGATCCTCGGCCTCTTGGCGCTGAATGTCCGTTCGGATCGTGGCCTCATCGCGACCGACCGTCGAGACAAAATAGCCGCGTACCCAGAAATGCTGACCACGGTCATTGCGTTGCCGCTCGCCGTAGACCCGTGCCAAGTGGATGGCATGCTTACCCTTGATGTAACCAACCACCTCGGAGACGGCGTACTTCGGTGGAATCGAGATCAGCATGTGAACATGGTCGGCCATCAGATGCCCTTCTTCGATTCGACATTCCTTGTGACTCGCAAGCGTGTGGAACACCTCTCCGAGATGCGACCGCAACTGTCCAGACAGAACCTTCCGGCGGCACTTCGGAATGAAAACAAGATGATCTTTACACGCCCACCGGGAATGGCTTAGGCTGTTAAAATCGTCCATCGGGACTCTCCTCAAGCGTGTGCTTGGCGGCTCACGCTAAGGAGTGTCCCCGATGGACTCCCGTAAATGTCAAACTTCTACGGTCACCCCGGCAAAGCCGGGGGATTTCTCAACTGATTAACCCAAGTTGCCACCACCCTGGTTTCAGAAAAGGAAATTGATGCGACAGGCCAAGATGAACAAAGCTCGTTTTGAGCTCGAATCCAGCAGCGGTCACGCTGTGGAGATGCTTGGGCAGCAGGCGTTCGATCAGACTGCCAGTGGTTTCGACGGGGTGACGGGCGGTTGATATCAGGTCGGTCAGCGCCGGGTGGTGGGCGCTTGGCGTTTTTCTTGCGGAGCGGCAGCCGATGCAGACTGGCGTCCTCCAGTAGAACCTCATAGCACTCGTCGTTGTAGACTTGATCGCCAGTCATGGTCGCCTGAGTCGAGAGATCGACA
>CAIUAY010000231.1 GCA_903897335.1 uncultured Chromatium sp.
GGAATCCTGCCCACTGCTTCTTTATGCACCAACGCCACATTCAGATGTCAGGTATTACTTGGCTTGAGGCTGTGCAGGCGCTGCTGGAGCAGCAGGTGCTACCGGCGCACCGTAGGCATACGGATAACCGCCGCCATAGTAAGGCGCAGCATAGGGATAGCCATAACCACCGTAGGGATAGCCGTAACCATTGCCATAGCCATAGCCATTGCCGTAGTAGTCGCCGTAGCCACGGCCATAACCACGGCCATAACCGTGACCACGACCACCGCCGCTCATGTTCATGTTGAAATCGCCATCGCCAAACATGTCACCAAACATGTCGCCGATTCCATCACCCCAACCGTTGTTGCGATAGCCGTCATAACCATTGTTACCCCAAGGCCCCCAGGCGGAAGCGGAAGCGGAAACACCGAGGAGTGCAGCAATAGCGGCGGCAGTAGCAAGCTTTTTCATTTATGTTCTCCGATCATTTGTGATGTTATGTGGAGCGTGGGCGGCGTGAGCGCGACCACAGGAGTTAGCATATAAGAAAATTCTTAAATAGTAAATACCCTGATCGCGTTCACGCTAAAGCTATATTATTCAACCGTCGCCTGATTTCAACTAGATCCTCCCATGCCTTGGCTTTTTGATCCGGCGAGCGCAGCAGATAAGCCGGGTGATAGGTCACGCGCAGCGGGATCGATGCTTCCCCGAACGCAAACCAGCGCCCGCGCAGGCGTCCGATTGTCTCATCCGAACACAGCAAATTCTGCGCGGCGATGCGCCCGACCGCCAGGATGATGCGTGGGCGGATCAGTTCCACCTGTCGCAGCAGATAGCCCTCGCAATGCTGAACCTCGTCGGATTTAGGATCACGATTGCCCGGCGGACGACATTTGAGCACATTGGCGATATAGACCTGTTCACGAGATAAACCGATGGCACCCAACATCGGCGTCAGCAGTTGCCCAGCCCGGCCAACGAAGGGTTCCCCAAGCCGATCCTCGTCCGCTCCTGGCGCCTCGCCAATCAAGAGAAGTTCGGCATTTCGGGCACCAATCCCAAAGACGGTTCGGGTGCGTGACTCGCACAAACCGCAGTCACGGCAGCTATCCACAGCCGCTGCCAGCGCATCCCAGTCCATGCTGGCAACACCGCTCAATCCAGCCGGCTCAGGATGTGACCGCTCGGATGACTGATCCAGTGCAATCATCCTTTCATCAGCGACCGCCTGAACCCCAATTGGTGAAGATTCATGTGGCTCAACCGGTGCGGCTTCACCGCCCGACACGGCAGCACAGCGCGGCTCCCAGAGCGTGATGCCCATCGCGCTGAGATAGCCCTGACGCCGTTCCTCGTCCATCGGCGCCGTCTCAGACATCCGCAATTTGCGGATGGGCGCGTTCGGCAGGATGGAGGATCTTGTTACAGGCATTGAGATACGCCTTGGCCGAAGCAATCACGATGTCGGTGTCCGCGCCCTGACCGTTGACCACGCGCCCGCCTTTTTCCAGTCGCACCGTGACCTCGCCTTGGGCATCGGTGCCGCTGGTGATGGCATTGACCGAATAGAGCCGCAGCACCGAGTTTGTATCAATGATCGACTCAATCGCCTTGAAGGTCGCATCCACCGGCCCGCCGCCACTGGCTTCACCCGCTTTCTCGACGCCATCGACAGTCAGCACCAGCTCAGCGTGTGGTGTTTCGCCGGTTTCAGAACACACCCGCAGCGACACCAGCTTGACCCGTTCATTGGCCGTCTCCAGGGTGGTATCTGTCACCAGCGCCTGCAAATCCTCGTCGAAAATCTCGTGTTTCTTGTCGGCAAGGTCTTTGAAGCGCGAAAAGGCCGCGTTCAGCTCTTCCTCGGAACCCAGTGTCACGCCGAGTTCATTCAGACGCGCCCGGAAGGCGTTACGCCCGGAATGCTTGCCCAGCACCATCCGGTTTTCGCTCCAGCCGACATCCTGTGCGCGCATGATCTCGTAGGTCTCGCGGTTTTTGAGGACGCCGTCCTGATGAATGCCAGACTCATGGGCGAAGGCATTGATGCCGACCACGGCTTTATTTGGCTGCACCGGAAAGCCGGTGATGCCGGAGACCAGCCGCGAACAGTTCATGATCTGGGTGGTATCGAGTCGGGTTTCGCAGTCAAACAAATCCTGACGGGTACGCACGGCCATCACGATTTCTTCCAGCGCCGCATTGCCCGCCCGTTCGCCCAGACCGTTGATGGTGCATTCGACCTGACGCGCCCCATTGCGTACTGCCGCCAGCGAATTGGCGACTGCCAAACCCAGATCATTGTGACAATGCACCGAAAATACTGCTTTGTCGGCATTCGGTACTCGTGAGCGCAGGGTGGCAATGAGACTGCCGAATTGATCTGGGATGTTGTAGCCCACGGTATCGGGAATATTGACAGTACGGGCACCGGCGTCGATCACCGCCTCCAGCACCCGGCACAGAAAATCAATCTCCGAGCGTCCGGCGTCTTCCGGCGAAAATTCCACGTCATCGGTGAAGTTCCGCGCGCGCCTCACCGCATGAACCGCCTGCTCCAGCACCTGATTGGGTGACATCCGCAGCTTCTTTTCCATGTGAATCGGCGAGGTGGCAATAAAGGTATGAATGCGTCCGGTATTCGCGCCTTTCAGCGCCTCGCCCGCCCGGTCGATGTCAGTATCAAGCGCCCGCGCCAACCCGCACACGCGGCTATCTTTCACCGCTGCCGCAACCGCCTTCACCGCTTCAAAATCGCCGGGACTGGCAATCGGAAACCCGGCTTCAATCACATCCACCCGCAGTCGTTCGAGCGCCTTGGCGATCCGCACCTTTTCATCGCGGGTCATGGACGCGCCGGGGCTTTGCTCGCCGTCGCGCAAGGTGGTGTCGAAAATCATCAACTGGTCTTTGGCGCTCATTAGCATTCTCTCAATCGATTTCTGCATGACTTAAAAACCATTGTAGGCGATCAAAACGGCTACCTGGGATAACATAGCGCACTCACGGAATAGCCAGGAGCACACGACCCCATGCCGGATTCACCCTTCAATCTCAACGATGATGCCGCCTATCAGTCATGGCGCGAGCAGAAACTCGCCAGCGCGCCGACCGATCTGGGAGCGCTGATCGTCGAGATCGGCGACCCCCGCCAACTCACCGACAGTGAACACGCCGCCATTCTGGAACGCTGTCGGTTGGCAAACATGGCGATCTATGTCGGCACCACCGGCGACGACCCGGATAAATCCATTCCGGCTAGGCTCGGTGCTCGTTTTGGCCTGCATCGGCTGGATCATAACCGTGGTGCTGATGCTGATGCCATTACCTCGCTGACGATTCAGACCGACGCCGGACACCGGGATTACATTCCCTATTCAAACCGCCCGATTGACTGGCATACCGACGGTTATTACAACGCGCCAGCGCACCAGATTCATGGTCTGCTGCTGCATTGCGTCCACTCCGCCGAACAGGGCGGCGCGAATGCGCTGCTCGACCATGATATTGCGTACATCCTGGTACGTGACTGCAATCCTGATTTTATCCACGCACTGATGCACCCAGACTGCATGACCATTCCAGCCAGTCATGTCGATGGCGAGGAAGTCCGCCCCGACCAGCCCGGCCCGGTGTTCTCGGTTCGTCCCGATGGCCGGTTGCACATGCGCTATACTAACCGCGCCCGCAATATCGTCTGGCGCGATGACCCGCTTACCACTGATGCTGTGGCTTGTCTCAGGGCAATCCTGCACATCGACTCGCCCTGGCATTTCAGCGGGCGGCTGGAAGCCGGTTGGGGTCTGATCTCAAATAACGTGTTGCACACCCGCACCGGCTTCAATGATGGCTCAGTTCCACGTCTGCTCTATCGGGCACGTTACTATGACCGGATCGCCGGTTGCTGAGTGAAAACCATCCTCCTGGTTCGCCTGAGCGCCATCGGCGATATCGTGTTCGCTTCGCCCTTGATCGCAGCGTTGCGACGCACCTGGCCGGATGCCCGGATCGTCTGGCTGGTGCAGTCAGAATGTCGCGCACTGCTCGACCATCATCCCGATCTGGACGAGGTCATCGTTTGTCCGTTGCATCACTGGCGACAGTTATGGCGCGAGCGGCGTATCAGTGAACTGCTGCGCGGCATCCTGGCACTACGCGCCACGCTCCATGCCTACCAGTTTGATCTGGCGCTGGATCTTCAGGGGCTGCTCAAAAGCGGACTGCTGACCTGGCTGTCGGGTGCGCGAGCGCGCATCGGTCTTGGTTCACGCGAAGGCAGCCAGTGGTTCATGACCCGCACCCTCCCGCGTGGTGGCGACTCCCGGCGGATCGGTTCCGAATATCTGTATCTGGCTGAAACACTCGGACTGCCCACAGACGATTTTGCGATGGCGGTGCATTATGGCGAACTGGACGCAGCCAGCGTCGCCAACCTCATCGCTCACAACGGGTTGAGCAACGGCTATGCGGTGTTCTGTCCCTTCACGACGCGACCGCAGAAACACTGGATTGAGGAACGTTGGGTGCAACTAGCGGTGCGTGTTCAAACTGAGTTCGGACTGACGCCGGTCTTGCTCGGCGGGCCAGCCAATCAGACCGCCGCGCAGCGGATCAGCGATGGCCTGCTGGTCAATCTTGCCGGTCAGACCAGCCTGACTGAAGCCGCTGCTCTCATCGATCACGCCGCGCTGCTGGTGGCGGTTGATACTGGACTCGGTCACATGGGTATCGCGCTCAACACGCCGAGTCTGCTGCTGTTTGGCGCGACCCGCCCCTATCTCGACACCACCCGTGCCAATGCCCAGGTACTTTATCATCCCCTACCCTGCTCGCCCTGTAAACGCCGCCCGACCTGCAATGGCCGTTTTGACTGCATGGGGCTGATCACTGTTGATGACATCATCACGATGGCTCGCGAGGTTCTTCAGCCATGACATATAGATAACCCAAGTTGCCACCTTGGCTGATTCAGAAAA
>CAIUAY010000232.1 GCA_903897335.1 uncultured Chromatium sp.
CGTGACGCTTGGATCGGCTTCGTATTCATGACATTGATTTGTATAATGAAATTTTTGGCGTTTGCGCGGGCTTATGGGATTTTTATTTAGCTAACTAACTGTTTTTTATGGTTAAAACAACTCTAATGGCTACGCGATGAAATTGTTCACCTTGAATTGGCTGCAAACCATTTGCAGTTTTCATTGGAACGCTCGCGGCAATTGATTGACCGCTCTGACTGGTCGCTTGAAGAACTGGAGCGACTGGAATCGCTCACCAGTCGCTTTGCACGTCTGACTGATTTATTGGTGCAGCGGGTCATGCGTCTGATTGATGAGTTGGAATTAACGGCTCAAGACAGTGTCTTGGATCGCATTCAACGTGTTGAAAAGCGTGGCTGGATGAATCAGACTGGTCAACTGGTGCGGATTCGTGAGTTAAGAAACCTGATTGCCAATGAATACGCGAGCGACAAAATGCCTGATATTTATCGGGCGGTTGCCACGCTAATACCCTTGCTGTTGGCAGCTATTCCTAAAGTCAAACTGCATAGCGACGAATTGATCCACCGTTATGAATCCGGTGCATCAACGTCCTGATGAATCCGCCGCCATTCCCAGCACCATTTATGCAATGCAAAAATCCTCAGCGTTGATTCCTGACATGATGACCAACACCCAGCCCTGCATCCGCGAGATCTCCTATCACGACACCTCATTCTCCGACCGCGAGATCCTGATCCTAATTTCCGCCTTAAGGTGAACACAAACCATGTCCGAACACGTTTTCCGTCATGATGTTCTCATTCTCGGCAGCGGTGCCGCCGGGTTAAGTCTGGCACTGCGTCTGCGTGACGATCTATCCGTTGCGGTCATCTCCAAGCGCGAACTCCGCGAAGGCAGCACGCTCTATGCGCAGGGTGGGATCTCTGCCGTTCTGGATGCCAAAGATTCCATCGAATCCCATGTTCAGGACACGCTCACGGCGGGCGCGGGACTCTGCGACCGCGATGCCGTGCAGTTCATCGTCGAACGAGGTCCTGACAACATCCGCTGGCTGCTCGACCAAGGTGTTGCCTTTACCCGCAACGCCGAATACACCTCGGCGGGTGGCTATCATCTCACCCGCGAAGGTGGACACACCCATCGGCGCATCGTTCATGCTGCCGATGCCACGGGACACGCCGTCGAAACCACACTGGAGACCCAGGTTCGCGCCAGAGCCAATATCTCGCTCTACGAACAGCACATTGCGGTCGATCTCATCACCTCCAGGCATCATCGCAATGACCGCCAGGAGTCTCGTTGTCTGGGTGCCTATCTTCTCAATCGGGACAGTGGCCGGGTCGAGACCTTTCTCGCCCGCTTCGTGGTGCTGGCAACCGGTGGCGCCAACAAGGTCTATCTCTATACCAGCAATCCCGATGTGTCCACTGGCGATGGCATTGCGATGGCGTGGCGGGCAGGCTGCCGGGTCGCCAACATGGAATTCATGCAGTTTCATCCGACCTGTCTCTATCACCCGGAAGCGCGTTCCTTCTTGATCACCGAGGCGCTGCGTGGCGAGGGGGCGCGTCTGCTGCTGCCTGATGGCGAGCGTTTCATGCCACGCTTTGATGCCCGCGCCGAACTCGCGCCCCGCGACATCGTGGCGCGCGCCATTGACCACGAAATGAAGCGACTCGGCGCAGAGTGTGTCTATCTGGACATCTCTCACCGTCCGGCAGATTTCATCATCGAACACTTTCCAACCATCCACAAACGCTGTCTGGAGTTGGGAATCGATATTACCCGCGAGCCGATTCCAGTCGTGCCTGCCGCGCACTACACCTGCGGTGGCGTGATGGTTGACCGCACGGCTCGCACCGATCTGGCCGGTCTCTATGCCAGCGGCGAGATCGCTTACACCGGGCTGCATGGCGCTAACCGCATGGCGAGTAATTCGCTGCTGGAATGTCTGGTCTATTCGGAATCAGCGGCGCAGGACATCGAGCGCCGGATGGCGCAGTCCGTGGCGCCACCTGACGTGCCAGATTGGGATGAGAGCCGCGTCACCGAACCAGATGAAGAAGTGGTGGTGACGCATAACTGGGACGAGCTGCGCCGTTTCATGTGGGACTATGTTGGCATCGTTCGCACTAATAAGCGGCTACGGCGAGCCAAGCGGCGGGCAGATCTGCTGGCGCAGGAAGTCATCGAGTATTACAGCCACTTCCGG
The DNA here is from genome assembly GCA_903897335.1 of uncultured Chromatium sp. GTDB lineage: Bacteria > Pseudomonadota > Gammaproteobacteria > Chromatiales > Chromatiaceae > Chromatium. The sequence goes on from CAIUAY010000232.1 coordinate 2,198, forward strand.
GTCAGCAACGACCTGATTGAACTGCGCAACCTGCTGGAGGTCGCTGATCTGATCATCCAGTCGGCACTACGCCGCCGTGAAAGCCGTGGACTGCATTACACCCTGGATTTTCCTGATCAGGACGCGACTCAGCGCACCCCGACCATCCTGATCCCGGACAGCTATCAGCCGCGCCATGAGTGAGGCACAAAACGTGGATGCTTGCCTTAAAATCAAAACTCCTCCCACTGATCGTCAGCCAGTGAGACCGGCGTGATGCGCTGCGCTGTGCGTCCGGGTTTTGCCGGCGCTGGTGGACGCCTGCCTCCAGCCACTGATACCTGACGAGCTGGCGTCTGGCTCGTTTGTCTGGCGGAAATCGAACCGTTTGAACGCGGCGCAGTCAGTTTGAACATCGCCACGGCCTGCGACAGGACGCGAGTCTGCTCTTCCAGACTCTCAGCCGCTGCGGCGGCCTGTTCGACCAGCGCCGCGTTCTGCTGGGTGACTTCGTCCATCTGCGCGACCGCTTTGGTGACCTGCTCGATGCCGCTGCTCTGCTCACGCGAGGCATGGGTGATTTCATCGACCAGTGTCGCAACCTGACGGAAGCCGGTGACGATCTCATCCATGGTACCGCCCGCCTGAGCGGCAAGCTGCGCCCCGCCCTCGACCTGAGCCACCGAATCCGTGATTAGCCCCTTGATCTCTTTCGCGGCCTGGGCGCTACGTTGCGCTAGATTACGGACTTCAGCCGCCACGACAGCAAAGCCCCTTCCCTGCTCGCCAGCGCGCGCCGCCTCGACCGCCGCGTTGAGCGCGAGAATGTTGGTCTGGAAGGCGATGCTGTCGATGACGCTGATGATGTCGGCGATGCGGCGGCTCGATTCCTGGATTCCACCCATGGTGCCCACCACCCGCTTGACCATCTCGCCGCCACGGGTCGCCACCGTGTTCGCGTCTTGCGCCAGCCGGTTAGCCTGATTGGCGTTCTGGGCATTCTGCCTGACGGTGGCGTTGAGCTGTTCCATCGAACTGGCGGTCTTTTCGAGACTGGCCGCCTGTTCCTCGGTGCGTCCTGAGAGGTCGGAATTACCTGTCGCAATCTCACCAGCCGCGCTGCTGATTGATTCGGATGCGTCCAGGATGCGTCCGATGACTTCGCGCAATCGCTCAACCGTGATGTTGGTGTCGTCCTTGAGCTGACCGAACGTGCCGTCATAGTTGGCGTCGATGGTCTGGGTGAGATCACCCTGGGCAATGGCATTCAGCACCGTCGCGACATCGGCCAGACCGCTCGCCACGATCTCGACCAGCCGGTTCAGACCGGTTGCAAGTTGCAGGAAAAAGCCATCCTTGCCGACAAGCGCAATGCGGCGCGTGAAGTCGCCATTAGCCGCCGCCTCAATGATCTCGGCAATCTCGCGCTCGGTGGTGATCTCAGTGGTGCGGTCGATCCATTGGGTCGCGCGTCCGCAATAGCTGTCCTTGCCATCCTTGACCGGACTGGCGATCAGGCGTAGGTGGCGTCCGGCCAGACCCATCTCGATCACGCTGGATGTCGACAATTCAGACTTGAAAATTGCACGCGCCTGATCTTCCTCGAAATAGTTTCCAAGCGAGGTGCCCAACATCTGCTTCACGTCAAAATCAGGCAGGCGCTGCCTAATGTGGGCTGACATCCCTTGCCAGAGCGTTCTGGCGGCATCGTTGAGATAGATCAGCCGGTTGCGGTCATCGGAGATGCTGACCGGCAGGGTCACGCTGTCGAGACCAGAACGAATGCGGAAGTTTTCCTGTGCTCGATCCCGCGCCTCTTGGATGTCATAATCCAGTCGCGCCTGAACCGATTTCACCGCCAGCAGCATCTCGCCCAGTTCATCATGATGGATGACATTGATGCAGTTGTTGTAATGACCGTTTGCAATGGCTTCCAGATGACTCAGGGTCAGACGTAGCGGGCGCGAGATCTTGCGTGTCAGCCAGAAACCCAGCAAGGCGCCAATAACGATGGCCAGCAGTGAAAACGCGATCGCCGTGTGTTCGGCCTGGGTTGCCGTCAGCATAAAGGCGTCACGTTCGATCTTTGCGTTCTGCCTGACCTGTTTGAGCGCATCCATGATCAGCGGTCGATAGGCGCGCCAGACGGGGTTGTCTTCAGCGTTGTAGATCTGCTTGGCACCCGTCAGATCGCCGGCATCCAGTCGTTGCAGGACGTGCGTTTGAGCCTCGATATGTCGCTGACGCTGCTCGGCAATGGCGTCCAGCGTCTTAAGCGCCGTGGCATCCCCAACGGAGACGCGGCGAGCCTGCTCCAGCGCTGTGGCGAAGATCTGCCCTGACTTGGCGACGTTGTCGCGCGCCTGCTTGTCGGCTGGCTCGGTCAGGAGATAGCGGGTGGCAGCGACCATTTGCAGTGCATGGCCGTACATGTCGCTATATGACTCCTCAAGCACCTGGGTCTTTTCTGTGATCTGACGCAGATGCGCAGTCCCCTGACGCAGATCGAGCAGAGACAAGCCAGTCGCCAGCACGATCAGTAGCGACATCAGCATGAGGCCAGCCGGCAGTGCATGGGTCACGCGAATGCTGTTAAGACGCATCGCCATCCTGTCCAACCAGCGCAGCGCTGGTTTGCCCGCCCGTAGTCGGGCATAGACGGCTTCCGCCGCCGCGATCTGTTCGCGTGTCGGCTTGCGACGCACCGAAATATAACCCGTGATGACGCCTTTTTCGCGCAGTGGCGAGATATTGGCCTCGACCCAGTAGAAATCACCGTTTTTGCAGCGATTTTTGACGATGCCTGTCCAGGGACGTCCGGCCTGGACGGTCTTCCAGAGATCCTCAAAGGCGGCGGCTGGCATATCTGGATGACGGATGAGGTTATGCGGCGCGCCCATCAACTCTTCTGCGCTGAAACCGCTGATGTCGAGAAAATCACGGTTGAAATTGGCGATTCGGCCTTTCAGGTCGGTGCTGGAGACGATCAACTGATCGTCCCGCATCAGATGTTCTTGGTCGGTGACAGGCAGATTGGTGCGCATGGTGTTCAGGTACCTTCACGATGGATCGAGTTGCAGCGCAAGGGTCTTTAATTTGCGGCAGGGGGTCACTCTATTCCCCTGCAATCGTCATGCGCTCGATGAGCCAGGAACCAGTGCGTGTGCTGCCAGGAAAGTCGCAGTCATTGCCGACCGCGACCAGTCTGGCAAACATCGTTTTAAGGTTGCCCGCAATGGTGATCTCTTCGACCGGATACTGGATCTCGCCGTTCTCAACCCAGAATCCGGATGCGCCACGCGAATAGTCGCCAGTGACGGTATTGACGCCGTGCCCCATCAGCTCGGTGACCATCAGCCCAGTGCCCAGCTCGCGCAGCATCCCCGCACGGTCTTTGTCGCCCATGTTGATGCGCAGGTTACGCACCCCACCGGCATTGCCGGTGGTTGGCAGACCCAGCCGACAGCCGGAATAGACGCTCAGCAGATAGGTTTGCAGGATGCCATCGGCGATCAGATCCTTAGCGCGGGTGGCCACGCCATCGCCGTCGAAGGGTGCGCTGGCCAGTCCACGCGGCAGGTGGGGTTCTTCGTGGATACGCACGAATTCGGGGAAGATGCGCTGACCAAGATGATCGAGCAGAAAGCTGGAACGGCGGTAAATGCTGCTACCACTGATGGCAGACATCAGACTGCGCAGCAGTCCGGTGGCCACATCGGCACGGAACAGCACTGGAGCTTCACGGGTGACGAGACGCCGTGCGCCAAGCCGGGCGACGGCACGTTCGGCGGCGCGTTCACCAACCTGTTGCGCCGGTTCCAGATCCTGTGCGCAGCGGGCGGTCGTCCACCAGGAATCGCGCTGCATCATCTCGCCCTGCTGGCCGATCACGGCACAGTCCAGGCTGTAACGGGTGGTGGGATAGCCACCAATGAAGCCGTGGCTGTTGCCGGCGACATGGATGCTGAACTGAGTCGAGAGGCTGGCGCCCTCGGAATTCACGATGCGCGGATCGTAGGCGCGTGCGGCATCCTCGCAGGTCATCGCCAGCGCAGCGGCTTCTTCGACCTCGATCAGCCAGGGGTGATAGAGGTCGAGTTCAGGAACCTCGGTCGCCATCAGCTCAGGGTCAGGCAGATGGGCGCAGTGGTCTTCCTGGGTGTGTCTGGCAATGGCACAGGCCGCCTGAACGGCGTCGCGCACGGCTGCCGAGCTGAGGTCCGAGGTACTCGACGAGCCTTTGCAATGGCCAAAATAGACGGTGATGCCAAGTCCGTTGTCACGGATGTGTTCGACCGTCTCGACCTCGCCGAGTCGCACGGCGACCTCCAGTCCTGAACTGCTGCCAACTGACGCCTCGGCGGCACTTGCCCCCTGTCGCCTGGCCTCTTGCAACAGGTCTTCGATAATGGTTTGCAGGCGCGCCATGCGTTCGGCGGTATCTTCGGTGACTGTAATGGGCATAGGGATCGTGGTCAGTGGTCAGATGGATGGTTCGGTTATGTGCGTTCGCGCTGCTGCAATTCCCACATCGCGGCATAGTGTCCAGCGGACTCTAGCAGCTCGCGGTGCGTGCCCTGCTCGCGGAGACAACCCTGCTCCATCACCAGAATACGATTGGCATCGACGACGGTGGACAGGCGATGGGCGATGACTAGCGTGGTGTGATGTTCGGCGACTTCGGTCAGGGTTTGCTGGATGGCCTGTTCCGTATGACTGTCGAGCGAGGATGTCGCTTCGTCGAAGATCAGGATGCGCGGGTGTTTAAGAAGAGCGCGGGCGATGGCAACGCGCTGTTTTTCGCCACCGGAGAGCTTGAGTCCACGCTCGCCGACCAGCGTCTCCCAGCCGTCAGGCAGGCTCTCGATAAATGTGCGGATGTGCGCCATGTCAGCCGCCCGTTCGATCTCTGCGCGAGTCGCGCCGCTGCGTCCATAAGCCAGATTGTAATAGAGGCTGTCGTTAAAGAGCACCGTATCTTGGGGGACGATGCCGATCACGGCGCGCAGACTATCCTGGGTGAGATCGCGCAGATCCTGACCGTCGATCAGAATACGCCCACCGGTCACGTCGTAGAAACGAAACAGCAAACGCGCCAGGGTCGATTTACCGGCGCCGCTATGGCCGACCACGGCCAGCGTTTGACCCGGCTCGATGCTGAAATCCACGCCGCGCAGAATGGCGCGCTCTGGCTGATAATGAAAATCCACCCGCTCGAAACGGATGCCGCCGCGACCGAGCGCCAATGGTCGGGCATCCGGGCGATCCCTGATCTCCGGCTCACGCTCCAGGAGTTTGAAGATTAAATCCATGTCAGCCAGGGCATATTTGATCTGGCGATAAACGATGCCGAGAAATCCCAGTGGGATGAAAAGTTGCAACAGCAGTGTATTGACCAACACCAGGTCGCCGATGCTCATCCTGCCAGCCACCACGCCCTGAGCCGCGAGGATCATGATCAGCGTCACGCCGACGGCGATGATGGCACCCTGTCCGAAATTGAGCAGCGACATCGAGGTCTGGCTGCCGACCGCCATGTCTTCCCATTCAGCAAGCGTCGCGTCGTAGCGATCTAGTTCCAGGCGTTCGTTGCCGAAATATTTGACCGTTTCATAGTTGATCAGACTGTCGAACGCCTGACTGTTCGACTGCGAATCGAGCCGGTTCATGCGATGGCGATAGTCCATGCGCCATTCAGTGATCGCGAAAGTGAACGCGAAATACACGGCGACCGTGCCAAACGTCACCAGCATGAATGACAGCGCATAGCGACCCAGCAGGATCGCTGCGACCAGCACGAATTCGACCAGCACCGGGAGCACGCTGAAGACGACGTAATTGAGAATGGTCGAAACCGAGCGGGTGCCGCGCTCCAGATCGCGGCTGATCGCTCCGCTCTGACGTTCCAGGTGATAGCGCAGCGCGAGCCGGTGCAAATGTTCCAGCACCCGAGTCGACAGACGGCGCATAGCGCGATAGCGCACCCGCGCAAAGACCACATCGCGCAGCTCGTTAAAGAGCGATGCGCTCAATTTCAGCAGACCATAAGCCAGCAGCAGTGAGACCGGCAGGATCAGCGTCTGCGCCTGACCGGGCTGGAAGGCATCGACCAGTTGCTTGAGCACCAGCGGCACACCAACGTTGGCGACCTTGGCCAACACCAGACAGGCAATGGCCAGCGCGGCACGTCCGCGAAACTCCCAGAGATAGGGCAGCATGTCGTGCAGATTGCGCCGGTCACGCCGGTCACTGTGAGCCGACTCAGTCGCAATGATTCGTTTCATCATAAGGGTCTATGACCGTCGGTTCTGATTAACCTGGGTTTGCATTGGCGAAAGCGGGTTCTGGTCGAGGCATCCGGTCGATCGGCAGAGAATCCGCTTGCCGCGCCGCATTGAGTGGCCGATAATGAGCCGTTTCTTCGCGAATTCAACCCTGAATGGCCTGCTGGCCTGTTCCTCAGGTCGCGCTTTTCCCTCTCGAGGCCCCACCATGGACACCCCTGACACGAGCACCGGTTTCGGCGAACTCGGTCTTAACCCTATTATTGAGCAAACCATCCGCGATCTCGGTTATGAAACGCCCACTGCGATTCAGAGCCAGTGTATCCCACATCTGCTTGCTGGTCGTGACCTGCTCGGTCAGGCGCAGACCGGCACCGGCAAAACAGCGGCCTTCGCGCTGCCACTCCTCAGCCGTCTCGATCCCGAATTGCAACATCCCCAGGTGCTCGTTCTGGCACCCACCCGCGAGCTGGCGCTCCAGGTCGCCGAAGCCTTTCAGGGCTATGCGAAAAACATTAAAGGCTTTCATGTCCTGCCAATCTATGGTGGACAAGCCTACGGACTTCAGCTCAGTCAACTGCGGCGCAATCCGCAGGTGATCGTCGGTACTCCGGGGCGGGTGATGGATCATATCCGCCGTGGCACCTTGTTACTTGACGGCATCAAGACCTTGGTGCTGGATGAAGCCGACGAAATGCTCAACATGGGCTTCGCGGAAGACATCGACTGGATCTTTGATCAGGCACCAAAAGAACGCCAGGTCGCGCTGTTCTCGGCAACCATGCCGCCCGCCATCCGCCGCGTGGCGCAGGATCGTCTGGTCAATCCGGTCGAAGTGCGCATCGCCTCAGCTTCCGCGACCGTCGACACCATTGATCAGCACCACTGCGTTGTCACCCGTTTCCACAAGCTCGACGTGCTTACGCGCATCCTGGAGCTGGAGCCGTTCGACGGCATGCTGATCTTCGTGCGCACCAAGAACGCAACCACCGAACTCACCGACAAACTCAAGGCACATGGCTTTGCCGCCGAGCCGCTGAATGGCGACATGAATCAGGAAATGCGCGAACGCACGGTCGAGCGTCTGAAGCAGGGTCAGCTCGATATTCTGGTCGCCACTGATGTCGCCGCCCGCGGGCTGGATGTCGAGCGCATCAGTCACGTCGTCAATTACGACATTCCGACCGATCCGTCAGCCTATGTCCATCGCATCGGGCGCACCGGTCGCGCCGGTCGCGCCGGTCGCGCTATCCTGCTGGTTGAGCCACGCGAGCGTGGTCTGCTGCGTGCGATTGAGCGAACGATTCGCCGCGAAGTCCCCGCAATGAATCCGCCGTCTGCCGCGGCGCTGAGTGAGTCGCGGATTGATCGCTTCATCACCGAAGTGCGCAAGACCATGACCGAGCAGGATCTCGATTTCTTCTACCGTCTGCTGGCTCGTATTGGGCAGGAGCAGGAAATCGAGATGATGGACATCGCCGCCGCGCTGGCCTATCTGAATCAGCGCGAACGGCCACTGAACGTCAAGGATGATCTGCCGCCACCGCCTCGGCGCGAATGGTCTGAGCGTCCGCCCCAGCGGTCGGAGAGTCGGGATGAGCGCCGCCCACGGCCTGATCGCGATGCCAATCGAGGCGAAAACAGTACGCGCCCTGAGCGTAGTCAGGGGCGACGTGATCAAGGCGATCTGGTCAGCTACCGGATTGAGGTTGGCCATCAGCATGGCGCGACACCGCGTGAGATCGTCGGTGCCATTGCCAACGAAGCCGGACTTGAAGGACGCTATATCGGACGCATCAATATCCAGGACGACCATTCTATCGTCGATCTCCCGAAAGACATGCCACGCGAGGTGTTTAGCCATCTCAAACGGGTCTTCGTGCGTGGTCAGGCATTGCGCATCTCACCGGCTGACGGGACACGACCCACTGAAAACGCCCGGCGCGAGACGTTCAGCCAGACGCTAGGCCAAGACAAGCCAGCGCGTACGACGGGTGCTTTTCGCCCCGCGCCGCGCCGCAGTCCGCCAGACAAGGATGCCAATGGCGTGCGCGGAGATCGGGATTTCAACCGCAAGCCGCGTGACTGAGCCGAGTCATCGCACAGACAGGCTGTAGCGCCTGTCCCTCACGGTTGTAAGCCGCCGCTCCCATGCTCTGTCAACTTTTTCGGGGGCAGGACTTGGTCAATAATCCTGTTCAGAATGGCATTCAGCACAACGGATTGGGAGATCGCCGGTTGCCATCTCGATGGGCGATCATTCCCATGAACACGGCTCACCATCGTCTGGTTGCCGTTTTTCTGGCGACCATCACCTTCACTGCCTCAGCCATTGATCTCACGCAGGATCTGCCGGGTGCGCGTGATCGCTCCGGCATTCCGCGTTTTACCGGTTCGGTCATCATCGGCTATCGTTTTAGCGATTTCGACCAGAGCGTGATGCCGCTGGCCAAATGGGAAACCCGCTCTGGCAAAGCATTCTGGAAAGAATCGACCAAGCTCGAAGGACAGCGCACTCGCATCCTCTATCTGGCTCCGAACACTGCAAGCGCCCCTGACATCATCAAAAACTATCAGCAGGCATTGGAAAAGCTCGACTATCAGATGCTTTTTCAATGCTCTGGCTTTCAGGACTGCGGCAAGGATGTCGCCAGGTTCTATACCGACGAAACCCACGGCAAGAAACTCACTGATAGCTACTTCCTCAAATCTGTCTATTCAGGCACGTCAGTCCAGGAGCCACAGTTGCTGCTGACACGCCTGCATACGTCCGATGCCGATTCCTATGTTCTGGTCTTTGCAGCCTTTCAGGACAACTATGCTGACTCACAGGCCGGCGACCGGGTTGCGGTCTTTTTGGAAGAACTGGTCACCAGGCCAATGCAGGAACCGCTGGTTCTGCTTGATGCCAATGCCCTCACTCAAGGACTCGACAAGGAAGGCCGGGTCGCACTCTATGGCATCCAGTTCGATGTCGGTCAGGCCAGGATTCGCCCCGAATCGCGCCCGCAGCTCGAACAGATAGCGAGGATGCTAAGCGAACAGCCTAAACTGAGTGTCTATCTCGTCGGCCATACCGACAGTCAGGGTGATCTGGAATATAACCTGGATCTATCCAAGCGCCGTGCGGCAGAAGTGGTGCAGGCGCTGATCACGGATTACGGGATCCCTGGCGAGCGTCTGTTAGCCATGGGGGTTGCGGGTCTGGCACCAGTTGCGTCCAATGCCAGCGAAGAAGGACGTGCGCGTAACCGTCGGGTGGAAATGGTGACCAGATAGCCGGGAGCAGTGCCGCGAAATACATGACGCACAAGCGCAGCGCAGATCGCTAACATGGTTATAAACCAACCGTCAGTGAGTCGGAGCACCGGTTTTATAGAAGAGTTCGTAGAGCGAGAGCACGATTTCGATCACGATCAGCGTCACGATATACCACTCGACCCGCAGGCTGCGCTTGCTCTGGAGCAGATCCAGTAGGGTAGCGGCAGTGTCGTTGATCAGTGTGAGCTTGCGTTCCAGCGCGAGCTGGCGTTCACGGATCTCGTACTCGGCCTCCAGATTCAAAAACAGCCGTTCGAGATCAGGACGCTCCCAGATGATTTCCGGTTTGTCGCCGACTTCGCCGCGACCGACCATATCCTGCTGGATTGCCAGCGCCTCGCCGATATGACGGATCAGGTTGCGTGCATTGCTGTTGCCGCGTCCGTGGCGTTGTAACCGCTGGGCGAGCGGTTCAATCCGGTCAAAAGCGCGGGCGACACGCGATTCCTGTTCGGCGAGCAGGACGCTCTTGCCGAGAATGTCAGCGATGACCTGGAGTCGCGCTGTATCCGTGTCGGTGAGGATGACACGGTCGCGTTCGACGCCTTCGCTGCGTCCCGGATCAACGGCAAGCGTGAGATCTTCATGCTCGGTGCATTCCAGCGGTTCCTTCACCAGTGACCGCATCTGCGCGAGAAAGGTGGTTTCGCTAGGCTGGTCAACGCCAAACAGGACGACCGCGCCAGAACGCAATAACACCGCCCGACCACCGCCAGACACGGGAACGACGAGCGGATTGGTGGCCAGCGGCTCGAAATGATCGAGGCGGCGCAGATCGAAGTAACGACCGAGCAAGATTGCCCGTGCGGTCAGTGAGACGAGTGACGAAGACATAATTCCATCCTGAATGGGCAGGCCGTACGCGGTGATCAAGTACTGTACGCTGCGCTATATGCATTCACGCTATCTATTTCGATTCAAAGTGACTGACGACTAAACCGACTGGACTTCAAAGCCTGAAAAGGCTAGCCGTGTTCTTCATCTCCAAAGATAATCGATCCAGTTCAAATACCGCGTCGTGAATCCCGACTGATGATACGTTCGTCTCGTGCGAGGCTTGAGCAATGACATCAATGTCTCCACTGATCAAGCTGGAGACGGCTGACATCTCCTCAGTAGCCGAGGCGATATGCTCAACTCTTTCCTGCAAAGCCGCGACCTTTTCTTGAATACGAACAAGGGCGACGCCGGCTAGTGATGCAAGCTCAAGACCAGAGGCGACTTTTCTTGACCCTTCTTCCATAGAGATCACCGCCTTGCTGGTTTCACTCTGGATCGCGCCGATCATGGCTCCAATTTGATCCGTCGAGTTTGCGGTTTTTGCTGCCAGCGCTCTCACCTCATCGGCCACGACAGCAAAGCCCCGACCTTGCTCGCCTGCTCTCGCCGCTTCAATGGCGGCGTTGAGCGCCAACAGGTTCGTCTGCGCGGCGATGGTCTTGATGACGTCAACGATGTTCCCGATTTGACTGGAACGCTCTCCAAGTGAATGGATCAGCGCCGCCAGATTTGCCACTGTCTTGGCAATTTCCCCGACTTCCGCCACTGTCTTGCCAACAACTTTATTGCCTTCCTCGGCGGTTTTTAGTGTTTCAGCGGTCGCGAAGGCAATATCCGACGTATCGTTTGCAACCTCCAATACCGCCTTCGACATCTGTGTGGCCGACGTAGCAACCTGTGATGTCTTGTTGGCTTGTTCACCCATTCTCAGCCGGATATCGGACGCCGTTGAGGACAGGATTTTAGAATGTTGCGTGACGGCAGTCGACGTTGTATTGATATTTCCGACCATTTCAGAGAGATTTGCAATCATCCTGTTCAGGTCAATGGCCATTGTCCCAATTTCGTCGGAGCCAAAAACGTCGGCTTTAACGGTCAGATTCCGTTCTGCCACCAGACTGACCACCGCCGTGACCGATCTGACTGTCAACAGGATGCGACGAATGATCAGATGACTGATGACGAGGATCAGCCCGATGCCAAGCACGCCCCCGACGATCAAGAACACCCCTAGTTGACGTGACAACAATTCGACGCGCTGGTATCCCAAATCATAATTTTTCTGGCCTTGATCATCGTTCCGGCCAAAACCCTGTAACCGAGTAGGTCATCAGCGTTGCTGAAGGTGGCGGCAAACGCTCCGCCCTTCTTTTACCCTTGGAAGTGACGAACAACCGAGGGGTGAAGC
>CAIUAY010000233.1 GCA_903897335.1 uncultured Chromatium sp.
AGCCTCATCGAACGATTACTGCCCAAACATATCCACAGCGTGACCGCTGCCGGCTTTGAACTCAAGACGGCATTCTTTATCCTGGCCTGTAGCCTCAATTTCCTTTTCTGAATCAGCCAAGGTGGCAACTTGGGTTAGTTACTACGATCTTGACGCGCCTGCCGGAATTTCAGGCGACGCCTCCACAACACGGACGAAATAGACGTTCACCATCAATCAATTCCGAGCAGCTTGTGGGTTTGCAGACTCAGACGCCAGCGCGGATGCGCCTTGCAATAGGCGATGGCCTGACGGGTATTGCCGGCAGTCGCCGATCCATCCAGCGGTTGCAGAAAGAAATTCCTGAACGCTAGCCGTTCAAACGCTTCGGGTTCCAGTCCTGACTGCGGATAGACCAGCTTGAGTTCGTCACCTGCTGTCAGCCTAAGCGGAACGCCCGCCTTGGGACTGACGCAGATCCAGTCGATCCCGGCAGGTGGCGCACAGGTGCCGTTGGTTTCGATAGCGATCTCGCCACCGTGTGCGTGCAGCGCCGCAATGAGCGCCCCATCGAGCTGTAATAGCGGCTCGCCGCCGGTAAGCACCACATAGGGTCTGACACGATCATCGGCAGGCATTGGCCAGAGCGCCAGAATGCGTGATGCCAGCATGTCCGCATCCGCATAACGACCACCACTCATGCCATCGGTGCCTCGGAAATCGGTATCGCAGAACCGGCACTGCGCTTGTGCGCGCTCTGCCTCGCGTCCTGACCAGAGGTTGCAGCCTGCAAAGCGACAGAAGACCGCCGGGCGTCCGGTTTGGGCGCCCTCGCCCTGCAAAGTGTAAAAAATTTCCTTGATCTGATAGGCCATGGCCGTTCATCGCTTTGGGAATGACTAACCCGGCAGTGCCGGTTCCCGGTCGCCCCAGCAGAGTATCGCTCCACAACCGGGCGTGGCATGGAGGTCGATACGGTCAAGTTCCGGAAGTGCGGCAGCGCAGGCATCCCGTATCCAGTCAATCAGGCTGCCGGGATCTGCGGCAGCAAGCCCCGGCAGCGTGTCGAGCCGGTGATGGTCAAGCTGCTGGTAGACCGGGGTAAACAGACGCTTAACATCGCCGTAATCGACTGTCCAGCCGAGCACCATGTCAAGTGGGGCGGTGAGATGCAGGCGCAGACGATAGCTGTGACCGTGCAGACGGCGCCGGGGGTCGTCAGCCGATGCCTGTGGAAACTGCACGGCGGCCTCGAAACGCTGTTCCTTCCAGATCCGATACTGATGGCCATCGTAATGACAGCCTGCGGTGACGGTTTCATAGACCGTTACCCAGGACAGCGCCGGACATTGAGGCGTGATACGCTGCCACAGCCAGTCCGAGAGCCGTTCGCTGGTTGGATTTTCGAGGCCGGGAAGGTCATTGAGGCAGGCATGATGCAGCTCGTTCTGAAACGGTGCCCACAGACGGTCGAGCCGATCCGCCGCGCCGTCCTGCGTCTGGTCGACATGCAGGACGACCTCGAAACCGTGACCGTGCATCCGGCCACAGGGATGACCCTCAGGCACGTTAGGCAGACGATGCGCCGCTTCGAAACGGAAACGCCGCCAGACATGGGCGTGATCGGCTGCATCCAAATCGACTCCTTGATCCTGGGTACTCTGGATGCCAAGCGAGCTGACACCTGCAATCCCAAGTCGGTCACGCACCCAACGGGCAAGATTCTCGTCGCTGGGAACAGCTAGGAATTCATTGAGCTCACGATAGTCGAGTTCCCCGACACATGCCTTCAGCGCGGCAGTCAGGGTCTCGGTGCCATCCACAGACGCTCGTGCAGCGCGGACGTGTGCCATGAACCCATGACCATGCAAACGCCGCGCTGGATGCCCTTCCGGCAGGTTTGCCAGTCGCCGCGCGGCCTCGAAAGGCGCAGACGCGACAGACAACAGACGTTCAGTCATGCGCTGTCCTCACGGCACGTCAACAGCGGATCAAGACATCTAGCTTCCGCAAAGCCCCTGGCGCGCAGCAGACAGGAATCGCACTGACCGCACGGCCACCCTCTGGCGTCCGGGTCATAACAACTGCTGGTCAGCGCGTAATCAACCCCTAGCGCCAGCCCCCGGCGGATAATGTCGGCCTTGCTGAGCGCGATCAGCGGCGCATGAATCCGCAGTCGCTGATGTCGTTCAACAGCCGCCGCCGTGGCCAGATTGGCCATCTGTTCAAAGGCGGCGATGAACTCAGGGCGACAGTCTGGATAACCCGAATAATCGAGTGCGTTAACCCCGATGAAAATGTCGTTTGCGCCCAGCACCTCCGCCCAGGCCAGCGCAAACGACAGAAACACCGTATTACGAGCCGGGACATAGGTGATCGGGATGCCGTGCCCCATCTCAGCGGCATTGCGCCCCTTCGGAACAGTCAGATCCGCCGTCAGCGCCGAACCGCCAAAGCGCCGCAGATCGATGTCGATGACCGCATGTTCGGCTACGCCCAAAGCGGCGGCAATCCGGGTTGCCGACTCTAGTTCGATAGCATGGCGCTGACCATAACGAAACGACAGCGCATAGCTTGTAAAGCCATCAGCCTGGGCAATGGCCAGCGTCGTGGCCGAATCCAGGCCACCGCTCAACAGCACGATAGCCGCGCTCATCCAGTCCTCCTCGCGCATCGTAGCGGATGGCGGTTATGCTTGGCGCTTGAGCAATATTCTGATGGGACAACGCGATGCAGGAGACTCCACGCCTGATTCAACTCTGGGATCTGCCAACTCGACTCTTTCACTGGTTACTCTTGGTTCTGGTGATGGCCGCTTTTTTCACCGGACTTTCGGGCGGCAATCTGATGGCGTGGCATGGCCGTCTGGGGCTGGCCATACTGGGTTTGCTGGTCTTCCGGCTGATCTGGGGACTGATCGGTTCCACCTATGCCCGCTTCAGTCAGTTCGTGCGCGGGCCAACAGTCATTGTTGACTATCTGCATGGTCGCTGGCATGGCATTGGTCATAATCCGCTTGGCGCACTATCGGTGCTGGCGCTGCTGGGACTGCTGCTGTGTCAGGTCGCAAGCGGCCTGTTCGCCGATGATGACATCGCGTTTCAGGGATCGCTGACAGTGCTGGTGTCTACGGAAACCAGCATCTGGCTCACCCGTTTGCACCGGCAGTCGATCTGGATCATCGGCGCATTGATCGCGCTCCATGTCGGCGCAGTGCTGTGGCATGCGCTGATCCGCAAAGAAAATCTGATCAAACCCATGCTCAATGGCCGTCAAGCCGTGAGCGACCCGACAGCACAGCCGGCTCGTGGTGGCTATCTGTCGGCTCTGCTCTTCGCCTTAGCGCTGTCGGTGCTGGTGGTCTGGATTGCAGACGGCGGACTTTTGTCTTCACCCCCAGCTCCCGCCAGCCTGCCGAATTGGTAGCGAACCACCACGCAACCGCCAGCAATGGCGACCGCGTGTGCAAAACCGTGAAGAAGGCGCTTACCCATCAGTCTGGATTTACGCCATCCTGGAACCAGCGACTAAGCAGGATTATTCATCAGCCCTGAATTTTTCGTGACAGGATTTACACGCTTGACCAACCTCGCCAAAGGCCGCCACCACATCCGCTTTTTCGCCATCTGCAGCAACCTCGGCCAAATTGTCTGCGGCAACAATGAAATCACTCGCCAGTTGTTCCACTTCTTCCTTGCTCTGGAAAAATTGCGGCTTGACGTTCGTCTTTGCTGAACCGATGTCTTTGTCGGTGCCGGGACTAAAGAGCGCACCCATTCCAGAGTTCGCAATCGCGGCGATGACATTAGCCGCATTAACAACCTGTTCCTGATCAAACTCGCCTTCCAGATTCGCTTTGATCCTGCTCATGTTCCAGCTCATGAAGCTGTAACCAGACTGACGGTAATGAATCTGCTTTTCGGGTGAAAGGTCAGCAAACGCGGTCGTGGTGAGCGCACAGGCAAGGACGCCAAAAGTCGTACTCATGATCATTCGTGTCATGGATTATCTCCGTTGAGGATGATTGAATGGCTTGCAATTCACGCCGGACATCCATGTCCAACTAAGCGATGCGACATCAGGAGCGCGAGAAAGTGACATCCTCCCCGCGCTAAACGGAGGAGATTCCGGCGGCGATCAATCAGGATTGAACCCGATTGAGTCGCTTTGTCGGATTCCTGCTTCAACGAGACAGGCCAGGGGAAATGGCTTGGTTGTCGCCGATTCGACTCCCGCAGTAGGAATTCTGACGCAGTTTGAGCCGCCGCCGCACATTCCCCAGGCCTTACATTTTCTCTACAGGCGTGACTTTCGGCATGTCCTGCCGTAGATTCAATGAATGCAGTCAGCTTAACGGCGCTGGCAAGTCCCCGCAAGTTGAGGTTCCCTCGGTTTTTCGTTTTCCAAAGGTTGTGGTTCATGCGACCTGCTTTTGATCCTGCCGCGTGCTCTTGGTCGGGGCATTATTCCAGCCGCTTCCCTTGCGGCTTATCGAGCAGACCATCCCAGTGGAACATCAGTTGATGTCACCCTTGGAAGACAAAATTTCGGGTGAGCCTCAATGCTTTCAATGCCTTTTCACGTCATTCATAGAATGCCCGGTTCTTGCGCAAGCGCGAACCATAGATGAAAAGCGGCATTCTTATCGTTCGACCTGGCTAAACGATTCTCGGCGAGGCAAGCGTCTGGCGATCATGAGCCGTTCTCTTCACTCGCCAGGAATCTTGACAGTTCGATTCATGACATGACATGACATGACAGCGGCCATGGCTCGAAGCACAATTTTTTTGGTCGAATGCCATGCTTCCCTCATGAATCATTGTGTTATAGAGATCTCTACTTTATTATTAATGCGATGTTCGACTTTTCAGTTCATCAACAAGTCATCGAACTGAAGAACTGGCCGATCCAGCAAGCGGTTCACAAAAATGCCGAGCGTGTGCGCCCGAATTTTCTCGATATGAACGTGCTTTGCAAGCTGCCCAAAGAAAGTCGAACATCGTGTTTATGTACGCATCACGCATGAAAAAGCTATACCCAAATTTTGAGTACTGTCTAATGGCTGCCCGCCGCCCATGAAGAAAACTCGCCACCAAACCATAAAACGGCAAAACAAACGGCGGCTTGCTATCTATACCGTTTTGGTTGGGCAGAAGGAAATCCTGAACGACCCACTGCCTCTGATTGATATAACCGTTTCCACGGATTTATCTTTCGATTTTTTCTGCTTTACCGACAACGACAGTTTGATTTCTCCAACCTGGCGCTTTCGTCAATTCAACCATCGCTTATTGCCACCAGAAAAAGCATCGCGCCTACCGAAAGCTCGCCCCGACCTGTTTTTTCCGGATTACGACTACAGTCTTTATATCGATAACACCGTTGTCTTCAAGCGACTTCCCACTCGCAGCGAGGTCGAGGGATCGCTACTGCGAGGATTCCGACATCCCTGGCGCAAGAATCCACTCGACGAGGCCGACATCGTGGCCAAATCAAGTCTTGACGACCCCGATGTCGTTGCCGCCCAGATCGCATTCTATGCCAGATGCCATCCACTAGAGACCATTGATACCCTGACGACAGGTACCGTCCTTTTGCGTCGGCACCACGACTCCAGAGTTCGCCGGTTTGGCGAATTCTGGTGGGAACAAATCCTGCTTTTTTCCAAGCGCGACCAGATTTGCTTGGATCTTTGCGCACGGGAGGCGGGCTGCCCTGTCAAGCACTTCGACGGCGACAAACTCAACAACGATCTGTTTTTCTGGCCTGTCGTCAATGGGCGACGGGTACTAGGCAGCTTTGATGCTGATCGTTACGCATGGGTTCACCGACATGATCCAGTCGCGCACAGCCAGCCGCGCAGCCATTTCTTGGCGCACGGCGGCAATGATGATAAGTTTGACAGGCACGAATCCTGGTTCCGTTATGCCTGTCTTCGCACCGGATGCAGCCTCGGTGATGCCGCGCCACCCAGGCGCGGACTGGCGGATATCGTGGGGCGACAGTTAGCTTGGCTTGAAGGAAACCTGGAACCTATTCTTTTCATTGGTATATCTTCTGACGAATCCAGTGCAGCGGAACCTGAAGAACTCGATTCCGCCCGAGCCGCCATTCACCAGTATTTTCGCTTTAGCAATCAACCCGAAGTAATCACCGCCATGGCAAGCGAGCAAGATATGCTCGACGACGCCCCATTTCAGGCCGCCGCAGGAAAAAACGGATTTCAGCTTGTGGTTGTATTAGGTTTACCGATCCATTGTCACAGCAATGCCTTGGCGAAATTTTTGCCGCTCCTCGTCAAGGGCGGTCGATTGCTGGTAGAGTTTGGTGATAGCCTATCCATCGATGAAATTACGCGAATGCATGGCATCATCGGCAATCAGGGTGCCCTGGAAATTTTCCACGGGAGGCATATCACAAGAGAAGACGTTATCCCAAGTAGCGTCTTTGTTTTGGATTCCGCCAGGTCGTGATCGCTATTCAGTGCGGGGCGGCACACTGTTATGATTAATGGCGGATGCCAGATCAAATTAATTAGACTTGAATAAGAAATCAATATTATAAAACCAACAGCATATTTTTTTGGAATATCTAATACGAAACACGCGGAGATTACCTCTCCACACTTTTTAGTACCTGAATAACCAAACTGATTGGATTCATTATTATTTCGAAAAAGGCTAATCTTGTGCAAAGAGGCCTAATTCATTTTTTATAGAAAAAATATTCTCGCCGATATAAACAAAATCGCGATCACGTTCGGCCATTGCTTTTAAGAAGTTCCTCGACAGTCCCTGGGAGGGAAGCGCCCAGTCATGCAGTTCTGCGATAAGCAGTGGAAACTGGTCAATCCACTCGCAGTTTAACTCAAACAAAACCGCTTCATAGCCCTCAATGTCGATCTTGATGATAAATGGAAGATAGCGATCACTCAACGGAAACTGCCCTAAAAGGTCCTGTATCGTGATCGTTTCTATATCCCCATTTTGACTGGGGCGGGTCTGAAACCCAACTGGGTCTGTGTCCGGGTTGGCAATTTCAACACGCTCATGGCGACAACTCGCCGCACATTGATAAGGAATGATTTGCGGACGTAGCGTTGTATTTACCAGCAATCGCTCATAGTTATTTGCTTCTGGTTCGATTGCCAATACCTTTGCCTCCGACCAAATCAGACTGAAGTACACGGCACTAAGGCCAATATTTGCACCGAGATCGATAATAAGAGGTGTCCAGCCAGTCTGTATGGAATCGGCGTAGAAAGCGTTAAGTTGTGACATACGCCTAAGTCTTGCCAACGAGAACGACTGTCGGGTAAAAATCTGATCGAACAATTCCACCTCGAATTTGTCGGTCCGCATTTCCACTACTGCAGACTGATCGCCGATTGTCACCATGCGTCTATCGATCACGTCTATACGCTCCTCACAGCTCATCTCTCTCAGAAAACTTCTGCGACAATACCCTGTCGCACTTCCGGCGATAAAAAATCAAAGATATTAGATGCCAGCAGCAGATCTTCATTTATTAAATCAAGTTCTTCGATGCTTGCAGTGACGTAGCGAATCGGTGTAGCTTTCAGCAACTCACGTACCAGCGCATAGCTCTCATCATTGGAAAGCCATGAGGAGGCACCATTGATAAGGCAGTTTGAATCAATAAACCGCTCCTGTTCAGCATAAATGTCGAGACGGGAGGACACGTCGATGCGGTTATCCCCAACATTGCGCATACCCCATATATCGAGACCCTCTGACCTCAAACGAGCGAACAACAAAACGCGAAGAATATTAAATATATCTTCTCTATATAGAGAGCCTACTCTTGCTGCACGCCGTAGACGAGATTCAAAAGTCGTACTCATGTCAATGATATAGCGACAATCCGAGTCCTGTTCGATAGAGACAAGCAGGTACTGCTCCAAGAATTCGCGGCGACTTCTGGATATCTTGACAAGCGCATGAATCGTGCTCGCGAAGGTAATTGTGGATGGGTTGATATCAAAAAATACCATCTCTGAAAATCCTTGATGCGAACACTCTACCATCTGATCTAAACTAAAAAAGCCACCACAACTCGCATAAAGTTTTCTACCGACATAGCGCCCCCGCGACTGAGTAAGCTTCTCGACATGCCGACGTACTAAGCTCATTGCTTCGGCAGTTCCCAAATAGACGTCACTCCAACTCTGGAAGGATGCCGTCCCATTGGCTTCCCGACTCAAACCCATCTGCGCATAGAATCCATCGACCTCTTGGTAGTTTATAATATGCTTTCCTCCACGTAACGATATTAATAGGTTGCGATCATCCGAACGCAGACCCGTAAGAAGTTGCGGGGTCGATACCGTCAAGCTAAGTAGATGGGCTATCGTTGTTAATTCAGGTAGGGTGAGACAATTTTCAATGCAATGCTCAGCACGAATCTCTGGACTAAACCAGTCGTCGCTAGCAGCATTGTGCTCCAATAAGTGTACAAAATCGAAATGTGCTAACGCCCAGCGCAGCGCGAGAATGAATCGCTCAACCGTCACGCCGCAACCAAGCAATATGTGCAGTACACAGTGACGGATACCAACAAACGGTTGAGCCGGTGCTTCTAGCGCCTCTCCTACCGACAAATTGATCCGTTTCCCGTCTAACTCATGGAATCCAAAGGGACGAATATGCGTGATCTCGACAAACCGCTCTCCGCCCATTGCCTTAGCCGTAGCTTCCAGAGCAATTAAATGTGGGTCACCAAATTTTCGAGAAAGTCTAGACTTGGATAGATAACTGGTTCGACCTTCGATAAAACGTTCAACACTATACCCAGACCAGACAAAGCACAGAATTGGTTGTCTCAGCTTGCCTAAAGGTAACTTGCCTAGTGCAGCGAGCGTCCAACCGCCCTTGAGGTCACTATCGCTCTCATAATTG
Organism: uncultured Chromatium sp.; assembly: GCA_903897335.1. GTDB lineage: Bacteria > Pseudomonadota > Gammaproteobacteria > Chromatiales > Chromatiaceae > Chromatium. The sequence continues at coordinate 8,898 of CAIUAY010000233.1, forward strand.
ACTAAGTATTCTTCATCCGGCGATGCGATGCCTAAATATTGCATGCCTGATATGTGCTCTAAAGCGCGAATGCGGACATTACCGTAGATACGATGCGCATTGAAGTGGGTGAGATCTTGCCCGACAGGCACACCAACAGCGCAAAATCCATGTGGAGCCAAGCACTGCGACATCAACAAAAAGGAATAGAGATCACCGAGCGGCATTAACCCATCACCATAACGGCCAAGGCCTGAATGCTCAATGGAACTGTAAGTCAAAATCATGTCATAAGCTTGGTCGTGAATAGCCAAATCGACGAGGAACCGATCCCAAGAGATACAATTAACGGGCGTCTCGCTCCGCCTCTTGCCCTGCCAGCGAATTTCCCGGTATTCAACCGTGGTGACCTCTATTGCACCATAAAGACAACACAGCAGTTCAAGCCAAAATGTTTCCGACCCGATGATTAGAATTCTGCTCCCGGATATATGGCCTGCTAGTCGCCCAATCTGCGAGCGTGCTTCAGGGTAGGGGCAAATGCTACGGAAATTCGCGTCAGTGATGCCTTCCAAACCGCCATCGAGCCAAGCCTCAAATAGGTCGCAATCCCAAATTAATGTCGGTGTGGTATTGTTCCCTGCAATCATGCGCTCCAGAATTGGTAGCCGGTAACCTAACGTCTCCCAATACACAAAACTGGAAGGCATCTTTTCAAGATACAAAGGCCCGAACGCGACGGACGATAAGTAGTCTTCCAACGAAGCCCCTGTACGGGGAACTAACTGTGAGCAACGCTCCAGAAATAGTCGATTGACATCTGCAAGCTTGCTACCGGAATCGTAATTTATTAGAGCTGGCATCAACGGCTCCGAGAGCACACCGTGTAAGCAGCGAGAAATGTCTGCAAACGTACTAGCAGGATGGTAAACAACCAAAGTGACGCAGGCCAGCAAGTAAATGTCGGTTAGCGCATCCACTCCATGGTCAGCGGTAATGGTGTAACTATCAGGATCATTCCAAACCATCTTTCCCTTATTAAGCTGGAGATATAGCCTATCGTTGCGGCTTAGTACTTGCGCGGGGAACCGCTCCCGTAAGCCAGTTTCCAACTGCTGATCCTCAGTGGAAAGAAAAAACATTTCACCCTGGTCAACCGCAACCCGCTCGCGAATCATGTTGCTGTAAATGTCCAAGGCATCCTTGAGACCGAAGTCAGTACCTCGTGCATGAACACCCTTCGTCTGTAGATTCAGGTTCAAGCTTTCAGCCCAACCCAAAACCTTGGCCACAATGTCTGCGCACGGTCGTAGCGTGCGCAACGCCTTAATCGAATATTCACGCGGTACACAGTCAAGAAAATCATTATCATAGACGACGATCACATCATTTGGGTCATCCAACCGCAGTGCTGAACAACCTTGTGGCGCTGAGTTAGTCGACAATGCCAGCAGTTGCGGTCGGCCGAACAATTGAGCCTCTCGCCTTACCCCGTGTCCCGATCCTTTTTCCGTAAACAACCCTACGCTTCGATCACCTAGTTCTTCTATTTCTTTGAGTGAGATGACGCGAATATCGTTTTCGAAGAGGCGATCAAAAGGCGTCAAGCAACCATTAGGCGTAATCGAATCCCAATACATGCGCAACTGTCGACCAGTAAGATCACAGTAGGCTAACGCCGCTGCCAAGGGACGCAAGCGATTACCGAGACCGCTGGTTAAATATGCTATAAAAAGCCTTTCAGACATATACTTTCCTTTCATGTGCCGGGTAGCATCTACTCTTGGCGTCTCTGCTGTGATGCACTAAGCTGCACCTTTGTGGAACAGGAAACAGATGCCAAACCATCAACATACTGGCACCAATAGAAATTCAGTAGGTGTCGTTATAGAACCGATTAATATTACTACAGATGTAATCGATCTGCTGATCCGACAACTGAATCATGGATGGAAGCCAGAGGCCGCTCTCGCCAATTTCTCGAGAAACAGGGTAATATCCAGGTTTATTATAGGCAGGTTGACTATTGATTGGCGGGTACATAATTCTGGTTCCAATGCCAGCACTTTCCAGGTACAATGATAAATCCTCTCTTTTCGGTGCCCGACAATCCATAAACCAGGGCGCACAGACATTCAGGTCGTGCTGGAATAGCGAAACTGGAGTTACCGATAGGTGATCCCAATAGCGCCTCCAGATAGACTTTTTTCTTTTCAATCGACCTGAAAGTTTACGCATCTGGGCGATACCTATACAAGCTTGTAGTTCAGTAAATTTAAAGTTATATCCTAGAGTCGGATGTATGTCCGTACCGCCAGCTTCGCGGCCAAAATCTTTAAGCTTTCTGAGCTTAGAAGCGACGTGATCGTCGTCCGTGATTAACGCGCCGCCTTGGCCAGTCGATATGATCTTTGGCGTTGAAAAAGAAAAACTACCAATAATTCCGGCGCGCCCGATATGCCTCCCATCAGGAAAAAAGGATCCCAACGACTGGGCTGCATCCTCTATGATCGGTATCCCCGTGTCGGCGGACAGATGCTCGAAGTTTTCGATACCCGCAACAGGAGATCTTCCGTTAGCGGAAACCAGCATAATAGCCTTGGTCTTGGCAGTTAGACTCGTCCTGACTGCATCGATATCCAGAATCAGTGTTTCCGGTTCCACATCCACAAAGATCGGGTTGGCGCCTATCATCCTGATCGAGTTTGGCGTTGCGATCATTGTGTAGTTAGGGACAATGACATCATCGCCAGGTTGAATATCGAGAGCTATTGCCGCCAGCGTCAATGAAACCGTACCATTGTTAACGACAATGGCGTGTTTCGCACCAGTAAATTCCGCAATCTGATGCTCGAAATATTCAGTCTTGCGGAATTCTGTATAGAATCCATCTTCATCAAGATACTTTATCAACTCTTCCTTTTCTTCTTTCTCGAAGAACGGTCGCATTTGAGGTATGAAATCCTGGTTCATGGGTTATTTGAGCCGCCTCATCCAATGGTCGATCATTTCAATCATCATTTCTTCGAAGCTACATTCTGGCTGCCAGCCAAGGACATGATGTATCTTTGATGCATCACCTTTCAGGTATGGCAATTCTTCAGGACGCAGATGCTTGTCATTAATCTTAAGGTAGTCTTCGTAGTTCATGCCAATATAATCAAATACAAATTTACACATATCCCGCACAGATCGCGTCATACCCGTAGCGACAACAAAATCATCCGGTATGGAATGGTTCAGGATCATGTTCATCGCACGCACATAATCTCGACTGTGACCCCAGTCACGATACGCATCCATATTGCCAAGTTCGATGTGTGATTGAAGACCGAGCTTGATAGATACTGCGGCCTTGACAACCTTGTTGGTTACAAAATTTGACCCACGACGTGGCGATTCGTGATTAAATAAAATGCCATTGCTGGCAAACAATTTATACGATTTTCGATAATTTCGTACAATGTGGTAAGAGAAAAGCTTGGCACATCCGTACGGACTGGTGGGCAGCATAGGAGTTCCTTCACGCTGATAACCATCATCATCCATACCCGTACCAAACATCTCTGAGCTCGATGCTTGGTAGAAACGAGCATGAGGACACTCCTTCCTGAATGCCTCAAGCAAATTAAGCGTGCCTACAGCATTGGTCATCACAGTGTTACCAGGAATATCGAAGCTGATTCTAACGTGCGATTGTGCGGCAAGGTTGTAGATTTCATCCGGCTTAATCAATCCGAGCAAACGTGATAAAGTCGTTGGATCGTTCATGTCACCATAATATGTAAAAACCTTATCCTCTAAATGAGAAATTCTAAGCTCCTGGTGTTCCGGTATTGAATTTCTCCGAATGATACCATGTACCTCATAATCCTTTGAGACCAAATACTCAGCTAGATATGAGCCATCTTGCCCAGCGATTCCTGTAATAAATGCTTTTTTCATGGCTGACTTTCTCAAATAACGGGAAGTTAAAGAAATGCTGATTAATTTTTTACGAAATATCCATATAGACGAATTTTTTCGTATAAGTTAATCTGGGCGTTACACGAATTAATCAGCGTTTCACTTATTGCATTCAACATTTAGGCTAATTAGCGTTCCAGTCCTTTTTTCCATGTGTGGCAAGTACGCTTGCGAATGATCATCATAGATTGCATGCTCTGTTTTTCTCCAGTCATAACACTGTATATCCGAGAACCCACTTGCCGTCAGCAGGGTGAATAAGCTATCAAAATCATAGGCAGTTTTGTGGTAAACGAATGTCCCATTGAGATCTATTTTTCCATAAAGTGGTCCAAGAAACGATTCGAGTGAATACTTACCAGAAGAGTAAAGTTCGCATATAGCACTAAAATCTGGAACAGCCAGTCTTAGAATACCTTTCGGTTTAAGAACGCGATACCACTCAGTTAGTACATTTATAGCCTCAGTGCGATCAAAATACTCAAGGCCGTGCGAACAGTAAATAATATCTACTGTATCTGATTGCATATCAAGCTTAGTGACATCATGCTGATGGATATGCGGTAAATCGGCACCATCTATGTTCAACCAGCCGGAACCAAAATCTCGCTTCCCGCAGCACATGTGAATTCTTTTCATAAAAATACCTTATCTTTTTGTTGGCCTTCATAAGGCCCTGTTTTATATTCGTAAACAATCGTTTCTGCTTCGAGCGCCAGGTAATTATGCCCACCTTGCAGGGTAAAACTCGCGTCTCCAGGATAAAGAATTGGTTCCGCAAGGATGGCGCCATCAATGTCATATAAAGTACAACGTACGCTTCCGTGTATAACAACCCAGCTTTCTTGAGCGATGATTGTCTTAGGGCCATCTTTCCACACATGTTGATGCGGACGAAATGTGGTTCCTTGACGCATGTTAATAGTCGAACATTGCAAAAATTGATTTTCAGGAATGAGGTCTTCTCTTCCAGAATGAATATCGCTTCTACGTACGACCATGTGTAGCAAGACATCAGAATTAACTAGCGAATATATTTTTTCCATTGACAATTTTCTTTTAATAGATTTAAGAGGATAAAGAGCTATATAGCTCGATGCAGCGAAAATATTACCCAAGTTATAATGCAATTCTGGCAGGGTGTCACCAATCGCTAAGTGTCAAGTCCCGTGAGATTATAGACCCGCTTTTTGAAGCGTTCGGGGCATGTTTGTTGCCAGTCTTTGAGTGCTTGAATCGGCGCGATGTGTCCCAG
>CAIUAY010000234.1 GCA_903897335.1 uncultured Chromatium sp.
ATGTTCAACATGAGGCGGCAGACCGGCAGCTTCGAAAGGGCCGGAATTCTAGCCGTCTCGCCAGCGTCATACGCGATCTACTGGTTTCCGCTGCTCACCGCCCGCCCAGTTACGGAACCTGTCTGAAACGCAGAAAGAGCCACCGTTTATATGCGCTCGCCCTGGCATTTCACCGGGTTGCAGTCCGCTATGGAGTCCGAGGCGGATAAAGTCATGCAGCCACGGATAGCGATCTTTGCGCGTCTCGGCGGTGGCAAGGAGGCGCTCGGCTTCTTCTGGCGTGAGCCAGCGGTTACGGCCTGCTGGTTCCATCAGTCGGCGTGATTCCCATGGATTTAGAATCTCCCACTCCAGTTCGCGCCGTGCCCAGTTGATCGCGGCGGACATGAGGCCGATTTCTTTGTTGAGTGTTCCCGGTTCGATTCCTTTTGCGGTTCGGCTGGCAATGTAACCCCGTACCTCAGCGGCTCCGATGTCGTTCAGGTGCTTTCCCGAAAAGACTGGGAATAATGCCTTGGCGCTCCAGTGGTCACGGTCTGGTGCGCGTTTGGTCGGTGTCACCTGATCAAGATACAGCATCATGAGATCGTCAAAGGTCGCGCCTTCTCCGGTCGTTTCGGCGTGGCGTTCGGTGCGCCAACTGGCGCGGATGGCCTGTGCTTTCAATCCTTGCGGGTCGTCTGTGATGGGAACCCCAGTACTACGGCGAGTTGAGCTTGTTCGTTGGGGTAACACGCCCACTGAAGTTCCCCCGAAATGTCGTCTTCCAAGGGTGACGTCAACTGACGTTCACACTGGAGACGATGATGCAGAAAATTCCAAAGCAGGAGTACACCGCCGCGTTCAAGGAACAGGCGGTCAAGCACGTCAAGGATGGCAAGCCCGTTAGCCCGACTTCGGCTATTCAGTGCTATTTGCGCAGCAACCTGTTGATTCTTTGTTCTTCGAAGAAAAAGGTCGGCACTCCAGGCGATGGGTCAGGCGCTCGGTGATAGTTGCTCGGAGGTGATCCTCGGTGGTGGCTGCTCGGGCAGCTGCAGGTGCAGCGGTTGGAGAAGCAGTTGGTGATCGTTCTCAGGCTCGGTGTCGCGGCTGAGGATCAGCGTGCGCCCGTTGGTGGTCGGCAGATGCACGTCGACCATCTGGATCGCGGTGAATTTCTCCAACGCCGCATGCGGTGTCAGTCCGGGTGCGAGGACGCGCAGGCGCTGCGTGAGCGTGACCTGCAGACCGTCGGCGAGAAAGGCGACGACGCTATGCGCCTCGATCCGGTCCTCTCGCTGGTGAAAGATCGGGCGGATGGCGAGATCCCCCTTGAGCGCTTTGAACGCCTGCTCGACCTCGGTGAGCTGAATGTAATAGGTCCACAGCGTGGCCGGATCTTCATCGCAGAGGTTGGCGCGCAGCAGGTAGCGACCCTTGCGACGGCGCACCTGACGCCGCTTCTTGCGGTTGAGGGCGAAGGTGAAGGTCTCGGCGTTGACCGCCTGATCGGCCTCGGGGAGGGTGAGGCTGAGCAGGTGATCGGCGCGCCCCGCCTCTTTCTTGGCGGCGCCGAGCTTCATGAGCAGCTCGTCGCGCAAGGGCTCTTGGCGCTGCAGTTCCTGGAGACGTTGACACAGGCGCTTGAGCCGACGGCGGCGCATCGCCCGCTCCTTGTGCATCCGCCCAAGGCGGCGTGCGAGGATGGAGACCTCACCGTCCGGCTCCAAGAGCTTGACGTCGACCGGCTCGCGCACCTGTGCCCAGGGCGTGGCGAGGAACGCCTTCTCGAGCTTGGTGAGGCGTCCCTTGGGCGTACCAACCAGATCGTGCACGGGCGGCGTGCTCGCGCGCATCGGCGCCAGTGACTCCTCGGTCGGGATGCCGCGAGCCATGATCCAGACGCGGTCGGCGTGGCCAGACTGCGCCTTGATCTTGGCCAGGAAGTCGGTCAATGTCGTCTTATCGCGGGTCTTGCCGGCCAGCACCTCATAGGCCAATGGAAAGCCGTCGGGGGTGACGATCAGGGCAATGACGACCGGCACACAGTCGAAGCGTGTGTCGCGACTGTCGCCGAAGCGGCGCTTCCCGTGCCCCGGCGGCTCGGACTCGACATAGGTGCTGGTCAGGTCATCGAGTAGGACATCGAAACGTACCCCAAACAACGCGATCCAGCGCTCCTGGAGATAGGAAAACAAGGCTCGTTTATGCACGAGCACCTTGTCCAGACAGCGGTACAGGGTATGGCTGTGGGCGATGGTGAAATCCTCGCCGAGCAAATCGCCGATGGCGCTGTGGTCGAACCAATGCCGGTGCAGCCGCCATTCGCTGCCGGGATCCATCAAGCGCTAACAGACCAGGGTCTTGAGCACATTGAGCCAGCGCGTATCCTTGCGACTCGGCGGCAAGCGCGGTTGCCAGAAGTCATCTAAACGCAACTGTCCCCACAGCTCGCACATCAGCCAACACGCGCCCCATGGACGCGGGCGACACCGCCGCAAGCCGCTCAGGCGCACCTGAATGACGTCGCAATCGAGCACTGGTGGGGGGCGGTCCTCGGGAAACAGCGCCACCTGCGCCATAGCCCCTTCGTCTTCGCTCACCCCCTCGATCGTGCAGCACCACGCTGCCTTCTGGGGATCGTTGATCTCACCGAGATCGAGCACCTGGCGCTGCACCACGCGCCCGTCGGCGACGCGGCGATTCTCGACGATGCTCCAGTAACGATGCGCCTTGCCGTCTTTGCGGCGGGTCTTTGAGCGTAGGAACATGCCCAGAGTGTCAGCGAAAACGCACCGCAGATCAACGGCCTAGGTCGGCACTACAGCAGGATTTCGCGATCGGGCGTCCGTCGAATCAAACGCTTGCGCGCCGTCGGGCGCCAAAATATGCCGAAAATTGGCCTAAGCGAGGTCGAATAGTCGAAGTCGGGTTAGCGCCGTGGCCAAGAAGATAGGCCGAGTCGAACAGACCCTGCGCAACGGGGTCAAGGCGTCCGATGCCGGCAAGCTCGATGGCGCTGGCACCCGGAAGGTGACGCCAGATGAGATGGAACTGTCGCGTCTGCGCACGGAGGTGATCCGCCTCAAGCGCAAGGTCGATATCTTAAAAAAAGCGACGGCAGACTTCGCGAGGGAGGCGCTGTGAAGTCCGCCTGGATTGATGCGCACCGCCAGTCGTTCGCCCTGAACGAACTCTGCGCGGTGCTGGCGGTCAGCGTCAGCGGCTATCGGGCCTGGAAAGGCGGCGGTACGACGGCTCGTCAGGGGCTGACCGATGCCCAGTTGCTGGTCCTCATCCCGTCGATCCATGCCGAATTCAAGGGCGCCTATGGCCGTCCCCGGATGGTGCGGGAACTGCGTGCACGGGGTTTCCGGGTGAGCAAGACGCGGGTTGAGCGCCTGATGCGTGAGCAGGGCATCCGGGGGCGCCACAAGCGCCGCGACAAGGCCACGACCGACGCCAAGCACGGCTTGCCCGTGGCGGAGAACCTGCTCGCACGCGACTTCACTCCGAGCGACCCGAACCAGGCCCGAACCGCCGACATCACCGACCTGTGGACCGATGAAGGCTGGCTGTATCTGGCCATCGTGCTGGATCTGTTCAACCGCGAGGTCGTCGGTTGGTCGCTCAAGCCGCGCATGGCGGCGGACATCGTCACTGACGCGCTGACGATGGCCTGGTTCCGGCGCAAACCGGCGCCGGGCTTGATTCATCACTCCGACCGGGGTAGCCAGTACGCCAGCCAGGTCTTTCAAGAGAAGCTGACCGAATACGGGATGGTTTGCTCCATGAGCCGCAAGGGAAACGGCTGGGACAATGCCCCCACCGAGAGTTGGTTCAACAGCTTCAAGCATGAGCGGGTCTTCGGGGAACGCTTCGCCACCCGTCAGGCAATGAAGAACACCGCCTTCGAGGATAGCGAGGTGTTCGACAACCGCAAGCGCTTGCACTCCACCCTCGGGTACACCTCACCGGTTCAGTTTCTGAAAGACTGGATCAGCACGCAGCGGGGAGAAAAACAGGTCGCATGAGCACACTCCCTTGGAAGACGAAGAACCGAGGGAACCTCAGCACGATGGCCAGGTAGAGCCAACCGTCATCCGTCCAGAGATCGGTGATGTCGGCGCTCCAGACCTGATGCGGAGCGCTGGGGTTGAACGCACGATTCAGCCGATTCTCTGCGACCGGCAGGGCGTGCGTGGAATCGGTCGTGACTGTGTAGCGCCGTTGGTGGCGACCCCGGAGGCCATGCTCACGCATCAGCCGTTCCACCCGTGCCTTGCTGGCCGGGAACCCCCGCGCCCGCAGCTCTCGCACCATGCGCGGGCTGCCATAGGCGCCTTTGAGTTCAGCATGGATGGACTGGATGAGGGTCAGCATCTGGCTGTCGGTCAGCCCGTTGCGATCGGGTTTGCCACTGTGTTTCCACGACCGGTCGCCGCTGAGGCTAACCACCAGCACCGAACAGCGCTCAGTCAACGCGAACGGCGGGTGTTGCGCATCAATCCAGGCGTACTTCACAGCGCATCCCTCGCGAAGGACGCCGTCGCTTTTCGCAAGATGTCGCACTCGCGCTTGAGACGGATCACCTCCGCACGGAGCCGTGACAGCTCCATCTATTCCGGCGTCACCTTGCGGACGCCGGGGCCGTCGCGCTTGCCGGCAGCGAACGCCTTGACCCAGTTGCGCAACGTTTGCTCGACCAGACCCATCTCCTTGGCCACCGCGCCAACGGTCTTGCCAGCCTTGACGCGCTTGACCGCCTGTTCCTTGAACTCGGCGGTGTCTTCCTGCTTCAGAATCTTCTGCATCAGCGTCTCCAGTGTGAACGTCAGTTGACGTCACCCTTGGAAGACGACATTTCGGGGGAACCTCATCACGCATCACATGTGCAGCGCCTTTCAGGCTGATCCCCAAACGCTTGGCGACTTCAATCAGCTTTCCAATGGCTGCGCACGGCGATAGATACGGAGCGTATCACCCTGTTTCAGTGGCTGTTCAGCAACATTGTTCCAGTGCTGGAGATCCAGGACAGTGACGCCATATCGGCGGGCGATCGTCTCGATGGAATCACCCTTGCCAACTTTATAGGTGATAAGGTTGCTGGCCGCCTGCGAAGGCTGATTCGGAAGACGCAGTGTCTGGCCAGGGAGCAGCGGCTCGCGCGTCGACAGGCCATTCCAGTCGGCCAGTTGGCTCAGCTCGACCCCCTGCTTTTTGGCAATTGAGGCCAGGGTCTCACCGTTTCTGACCTGATAGACGCCATTATCGGCGGGTCTGCTGCGGGTGCTATCGGGCTGGCGTTGATACAGCCGCACCGCGACTCGTGAGGTGTCAGTGCTAAGCGTCGTGGGCATCGACATCACTCTGACCGACCGGGCTGACGCAGGGCTGAGTTTGGCGCTCGTTCCGGCAGGCACCATGAGTTGACTGATGTCGGTGTTGCCGCGCCATTTTGACTTGATCTCTGGATTCAGCGCCTGGAGTTCGGAAAACTCGACGCCAGCGGCAACCGCCATCTTGACGAGATCGACGGATTGATTCGTCATGAGCATTTCGGTACGGGGACGGTCAGCAATCGCGGGAAGTCGCTGGCCATATTTACGTGAATCGGCGACCAGGCGTGCAGTAGCGAGGATCCGGGGAACGTACTGCCGGGTTTCGTTGGGGAGTTCCAGCGACCAGAAATCGGTGGGCTTGCCGTTGCGACGATTGGCGTCCTGTGCATCCGCAACCCGTTTGGGTCCGCAGTTATAGGCCGCCATCGCCAGTTCCCAGTCACCATCGAAGCGGTGGTTAAGCTGCTCCAGATAATCCATGGCGGCGCGCGTCGAGGCGACGACATCACGACGCTCGTCATAGTCGGCATCCAGACGCAGTCCCATCTCGCGGGCGGTATACGGCATGAACTGCCACATGCCCCCAGCCGATTTGGGCGAAGTTGCAGACGGGTTATAGCGGCTTTCGACCTGGGGCAGCAGCGCCAGTTCCATCGGGAATCCGCGACGTTCGATCTCGGCCACGATGGTGGACAGATAGGGCGATGCCTGTTGCGACATCTTTTCCAGATAGCGGGGATCGCGGCTGAAGCGTTCGAGCGTGGCGTCGATGCGGGAGTCGGCGTAGAGATTCATCTGCATCCCGGAACGTACGCGACTCCACAGATCGCCAGAATTGGCGCGTCCAGCAAGTCTGGTTTTGCTCCGTCCGTTTGCCATTACGACATCGTTGGCAGGTCTGACAAACCCATATTCACGGGCAGAGATGCTGCCGGTGTATCTGTCACTAAAATCGTCGGCGCGCGTGACCTCGCCTTGATTGGCACAACCGGATAGCGCAGGCAGCGCAAGGATGGTCAATGCATAGGCGACACGCCTTAAAACTATCACGTCGGGCATGAAAACCTCATCTGAATTAGTTAAGTATTTGTTTATATAAATTATTATTTTTTTACCTAACCCATAATACGCAAAGGGCTAAGAGAATTCCAGACTTAAAGGCGGGATATCATTCTTTCAGGTTGCACGACAGCGTTCGTGATCATGGGTACCATGTGCGTATCACAGAGGGGCATTTGCATGACTGTTTCCAAAGGCCAGGCATCTCCGTACACGAAACTTCAAGACTGGTATGGCTCGCCATTGGGACGGAAAGTCGCGCGGATCGAAGCGGAGTGTGTACAAACTCTGCTGAACCAGATCTTTGGTTACTATCTCGTGCAGATTGGCCAGGTCGACGTGTTCCGCGATGCACTGGCATCCAGCCGCATCCGTCACCAGGTCATGCTGTCATCTGATTTAAGCGGCAGGCATGAGGGTTTGGAAACCGTTGGGCAGGACACCGCGCTGCCGTTTGCATCCGACAGTATCGATGCCATCCTGTTGCCACATACTCTGGATTTCACGCCCTCGCCGCGCCAGGTGCTAGGCGAGGTAGAACGTGTACTGATTCCAGAAGGGCGCGTGGTGATCGTGGGTTTCAATGCCATGAGCGCCTGGGGGCTACGCAAACTGCTTTCGGGAACGGCGGCCCGGATGCCCTGGTGCGGACGGTTCAGTACGCTGTCACAGGTAAATGACTGGCTGGCGGTCGCGGGGTTTACAGTCGAGGTGCATGAATATCTGGTTTTCTGCCCACCATTTCAGCATAGGCAAGTGGCACGCTGGACGCCGGTCGAGACCTTGGGGCGACGGTTCTGGCCGCTACTTGGTGGCGTCTATGTTGTGCGCGCCATCAAGCGGGTCTCTACCCTGACGCCATTAAAAACATCTTGGAATCCGCGTCCGGTGCTGCTGCCACCGACGGCGATTCGACCGACGACAACACGAGGAACAGGTCATGCCTGAATGCGTCAAAGCCTTTACTGACGGTGCCTGCAAAGGCAATCCAGGGTCTGGTGGCTGGGGAGTGCTACTGCGCTGGGGCGAGCTGGAAAAAGAACTCTGCGGCGGTGAACGCATGACGACCAACAACCGCATGGAGCTGATGGCGGTGATCGTCGCGCTGGAATCACTGAAGCATCCCAGCGCCATCGAGATCACCACCGACTCGCAGTATGTCAAGCGTGGGGTCGGCGAGTGGATGGCAAACTGGAAACGCAATGGCTGGCGCACCGCCAGCCGTCAGCCGGTCAAAAACCGCGATCTCTGGGAGCGTCTCGATGCGGCACTCGGTGGACACGGCGTCAGCTGGCGTTGGGTCAAGGGTCATTCTGGACATGCCGATAATGAGCGGGCTGACCGTCTGGCCAATCAGGGCGTACCGAGGTAAGAACATGGCCATGCGTCAGATCGTTCTCGATACTGAAACCACCGGACTGTCTCCTCAGGACGGGCACCGCATCATCGAAATCGGGTGCGTGGAGTTGCGTGATCGCAGGCTCACGCGCAACCGTTTCCACTGCTATCTCCAGCCGGATCGCGAGATCGACGCCGCTGCCGTCAAAATTCACGGTATCACCAATGCCTTCCTTGCCGACAAACCGCGTTTTGCCGAGGTTGCCGAGGCGTTGCTGTGCTTTATTCAGGGCGCAGAGCTGATCATCCATAACGCATCCTTCGATATTGGCTTTCTCAACCATGAACTCAGGTCATGGCAGGCGGATGCGCTCAAGGTTGAGGATCAGTGCGAGATCACGGATACATTGCTGATGGCGCGGCGGCAGCATCCAGGTCAGCGCAATAGTCTGGATGCACTCTGCAAACGCTATGGCGTGGACAATTCGCAGCGCGAACGTCATGGCGCCCTGCTGGATGCCGAAATTCTGGCGGATGTCTATCTCGCCATGACCGGCGGGCAGGTGAAGCTGCATTTGGAGAGCGAATCACGAGAGACGGGAGGACGCCCGGAAGATCCGGCGCATGGGCGGATTCGCGCCGAACGTCTCCAGCTGCGTGTCATCCCGGCCACGGATGCCGAACTTGCCGCGCATCATGCCCGGCTTGCCGCGATTCAAACCACAAGCGCGGAAGGATGTCTGTGGCCGATTTAATCCTTACTATGAGGTTTATCATCAAGCAGCGAGTCAGGGCGACTTATCAGCTTCCGCTTCGCTCTGCGTAACGGTGTCCGATTGTGTTTAAAGCGATTGCTTCGTGGCCTGTGACCGTCGTGTCGCATCAGAATCGCTGAATAATCCGGGCATGATGATCATGCGGGCGGCGTGATCTGTTCAAGTACCTGGGCGACGGCGCGGTCGGTGAGCGGGTTCTGGCTGAGCAGGCGTGCAGTGCCTTTACGCAGATGGTCGGCAAGACTGGTAGACGCTAGCGTCATGGCGTTCTCACCCTGACGGTTGGTGAAGAGATAGACGCGCTTCAGTGCGCTGATCCAGTTCAGACGCAGGGTGTTGCGGGTGCCACGGACGCTCTGGAATTCGATCCAGGCGCCAACGTCCAGTGCCGCAACCAGCGTCAGATAGCGATCTGCTAGCGGGGATACGTCTGGGCGCACGGATTCAGTGCTGGCCTCTGGATTTTTGCCCGCGATCCAACCGTCTTCAGCGTCGCTCAGGAAGAGCGGTTCCATACCGGAGACGATGGCTTGCGGAGGTGACGACTTAGCGTCAGCGCGCGTGTCTGGGATCTTTCCTTGATTCAAAACTCCAGTCGTTGCGCTGTCCGTAGAATGACTGACCTGCGAGTCGGCAGGGGCTGCATCGTTACGCAATGCGGCCATGTGGAGCCGGATCAGTTCGTTGAAGAGTGCATCCCAGGTGTCGTCCAGTCTGGCCAGATCCAGACTTTGACGGAGTTGTTTGAGCAGATCAGGCAGCAGGGCGAGCAGCCGTTCGCGTTCGGATGCGCTGGTTTTGGGTTCAACGCTCCAGATCAGTTCGTCCATCAGTCGGATGGCATCGCGCCAGTTTGGGCTGGCATCACCCGATCGTTGGAAGGCATCACTCAGTACCTGACGCCAGTGGCGCTCCAGAAAGTCGGCGATCAGTGGCGGGAGCGAGCGACCCTGAAGGCGCGATTCAATCTCTGCGACGCTGCGCTTTGCGGCGAGCTGTCTGCGGTCACTTGCTTCAAGCTGGCTGACTAGATGTCTGGCCTTGCCGTTGGCGCGGTTTTCTTCGTCACGTAAAAATTCTTCCAGCTTGCTGACCTGGACGGAAAAGATTCCGATGTCCGCATCAAATCCACTGACCACGGCATCAACGATGGCACGGATTTTTTCAGTCAGTCGCGGTTCATCGTTTTCACTGCGGCCAATGCCAGAATTGGCGATGACATCAAGCAGATGCCGCGCCGGATGCTGGCGGTCGGAGAAAAAGGCCTTGTCGAGCAGCGCGACCTTGAGTACCGGGATCTGTAATCGGGCAATCTCGGCGCGCATGGTGGCGGAAAGATCGGGATCGTTGAAGATGGCGTCAAACAGCATCGAAACGATGTCGATGGTCATAGCGTCCATGGGGTGCGACTGGGCTGCCACCGGCGTCGCGCGAATCTGGCGCAGGACGTTACCCGATTCGGGCGCAAGACACATCGAACCGAAACCAGGCATGACGCCGGGATCGACATGGCCATGCTGAAGGTCGCCCAGTGCGGCGATGAGCTGGCTGGCTGATGCGCCCATCAATGACGCAGGCTGACCCATAAGCGGTGCAGGAGGGATTGCCACCGCTGGCCATCCGGCAGGAGGTGATACCGGCTGGAATCTGCTGCTGGCCGCCTGGATGGCATGCAGAAGCTGGCTGAAGACATCGCCCGTGACTTGTTGCGCTGCGGTAGCCGGATAGCCTGCTGGGACTGGCATGAACGGTTCGGATGATGCGCCTGACGCGAATTCAGCCGTGACGCCGGTGTTGATGACGCCACCTTGCCCTGACGCCTGATTCTCTGACAGCGGTTGATGTGCGCCCTGCGGGATCGTTGGCAGGATGCCGGACTGGGCAAGATGACGATTGATGTCAGCATAGAGACCGGGAAGTTCGGCGGCGGTGTGGCGCTCAAACGCTTGCAGCAGTGCAAGCGAGAGATCACGTTCTGTTTCCAGCGTGGCGAGTGCCTGGAGCATGGCGTTGAACAGCGTTCCAGGGTGGAGCGGGTTGTCATCCTGACTCAAGCGCGGGATGTGCAGCAGCGCCATGAGTCGACGATCGAGCGCGACGAGTTCCTGCGAGCAGTTGCACGCGGCGCGCGTCGTGAGTTTGCTGAGCGCCAGATCCTGCTCGAATTCGTCGGTATCGATGAGCTTGAGTTCATCAGGAATATGCAGACTGGGATGCGGCGTTGTCAGTGCGGCGCTACTGGCATCGAAGCTGGCGCGGTAAATGTGCTGAAACTGTTCCAGCAAGGCCGGGGTGCGGTTGGCGAGAAAACGCATGGCGGCAAAGCAGGTCTGTTGCTGCCCGGGATTGATGGCGCGGTCTGCCAGGTTTAGAAAGTCCTCGTTCACACGTCCAAGGTGCTGACGAAAGACAGCCATGACGCCCTGAATCAGGCGTTCGCGGCAGGTCAAGAGGATGGCTGAGACATCCCCAGCCACGGCTTTCGTAGCGGAGTGATCACGGCCTCCAAAGGGGAGGACATTGGACGGTTGCGATTCGGCCATGTGACGATCGCCTGTGATGTCGGTTGCAGGGGTTGGGAGTGCCGTGCCGGGATGCGGCGATCCCGGAAAATTTTCCTCAGTATAGATAACGGCACTGGCCAGAATTGCCAACCGGGTAGCAGGACTGACATTTTCTGCCTATTCGACAGTGACTGACTTCGCAAGATTGCGTGGCTGATCGACATCGGTACCTTTGAGAACAGCGACATGATAGGCAAGAAGCTGGAGCGGAATGGTAAAAACCATGGGGTCGAGCAGATCGTCGGTTTCGGGAAGACGGATCACCGTGATGCCATCGGACTCCTCAATAGACACATGAAAATCCGCAAAAACAAAGAGTTGACCGCCACGAGCGCGAACTTCCTCAAGGTTTGACTTGAGCTTTTCCAGCAGCGCATTGTTAGGCGCGACGACGACGACCGGCATGGATTCGTCGATCAGCGCCAACGGACCATGCTTGAGTTCACCGGCAGGATAGGCTTCGGCATGGATATAGGAGATCTCTTTGAGCTTGAGTGCCCCTTCCATGGCGATGGGATATTCTTCGCCACGTCCCAGAAACAGCGTGTGGTGTTTATCGACAAATTGCTCGGCCAGCGCGGCAATGCGTCCGTCAAGCGTCAGCACCTCCTCGATCTTGCCGGGCAGCGCACGGAGCAGCGCGACCAGATTCATCTCGCCTGACTCGTCAAGCCGGTTGCAGCGACCCAGCACGGCAGTCAGAAGCAGCAGTGCGACCAGTTGGGTAATAAAGGCTTTAGTAGAAGCGACGCCGATTTCGGGACCGGCGTGGGTCAGGAAGACCAGATCGGATTCGCGCACCAGCGAGCTTTCGGGCACGTTGCAGATGGCGAGCGTGGTGTCGTAGCCGGAAGCCTTGGCCAGGCGCAGCGCGGCGAGTGTGTCAGCGGTTTCGCCAGACTGGGAGAGCGTGACAAAGAGTCCATGTTGCGGGACGACATGAGCACGATAGCGGTATTCGCTGGCCACTTCGACCTGACACGGCAGTCCGGCGATGGCTTCCAACCAGTAGCGGGCAACCAGCGCGGCATGAAAGCTGGTGCCACAGGCAACAATGGTCACGGACTGGATACGGCTGAAAAGATCAGCGGCCTGATTACCGAAAATTTCGGGCAACACACGATGTCCGGCCAGTCGCCCCTGGAGCGTATCAGCAATGGCCTGGGGCTGCTCGAAGATCTCTTTGAGCATGAAATGCCGGTATTCACCGCGTTCGGCGGCATCAGCACTGACAGACGAGGTTTTAACCGGGCGCTCGACCAGTAGACCATCACGGTTCCAGATGCGCACGGTGTCGCGGGTCAGTTCAGCAATATCGCCTTCTTCGAGAAAGATGAAACGGCTGGTGACGGGCAGCAGGGCGAACACATCGGAAGCGATAAAATGCTCGCCGAAACCCACCCCGATAACCAGCGGACTTCCCTGACGTGCGGCAACCAGATGCGCCGGGTCATGGGTGTCAATGACGCCAAGCGCATAGGCGCCGTGCAGTCTGGCGGTGGTCTGGCGGACGGCGTCGATCAGTGTCAGTCCCATTGTAAGCTGGTCGTAGATCGCATGAACCACCACTTCGGTATCCGTCTCGGAGGTAAAACGGTGTCCAGTTGCCAGTTGTTCGCGGCGCAGGATTTCGTGATTTTCGATGATCCCGTTATGCACCAGTGCGCAGCGGTCGCGGCAGATATGGGGATGCGCGTTATGGGTGGCGGGTTCGCCGTGTGTCGCCCAGCGCGTATGGGCGATGCCGAGCGTACCAGGGAGCGGATGGTTGGCGACTTCCTCGCTCAGACGGGCAACCTTTCCAAGCGTGCGCACCCGGTCGAGCATCCCCGGCGCGGCCAGCACCGCGATCCCGGCAGAATCATAGCCGCGATATTCAAGACGTCGCAGACCTTCGAGCAGAATGGCCGCGACCGGGCGTTGTGCAATGGCACCGACGATTCCGCACATGGTGTTCACTCCGGGTGTTCATGAATGACGAGAAAAAGTGGTTTCAAGATCAATGAGTCGCGTGCTCTCACGGATCGGGAGAGGATTTGATCCGAAGCGGGTTTAATTCCTCTCTGTTTAAATCGCGACATCTGCCTCGTTGCGTGTGACGGGGTAGTTTACTCGGATTTTTTCTGGGGACGTTGCCAGCCCGGAATGGTGGTTTGCGTGGCGCGGGTCAGCGTGAGCTGATCAGGTGGCGCATGGCGTGTGATGACAGACCCGGCGCCAATGGTGGCCTGTTCACCAACGATCACCGGTGCAACCAGTGCGGTATTGGAGCCGATAAAGGCTCCGTCGCCAATCCGTGTCAGTGATTTGTTGACGCCATCATAGTTGCAGGTGATAGTGCCCGCGCCGATATTGACGCCTGCGCCGATCTCGGCATCGCCCAGATAGCTCAGATGATTGGCCTTGCTGCCTTCTCCGAGCGTAGTCTTTTTGATCTCGACAAAATTGCCAACATGGGTGTTGGCAGCAAGTCTGGCCGCCGGACGCAGACGGGCAAATGGACCAATGCGGGCATTCGCGCCGACCTCAGCCCCTTCGATGACGCAGTTGGCCAGGATCTCGGTATCAGAGCCGATGGTGCAGTCTTTGAGGAAACAGTTCGAGCCGACACGCACACCACTGGCAAGACTGACCCGACCTTCGATAATCACATTGATATCGAGACTCACATCCGGCGCTGCGTCGAGCGATCCACGCAGATCGAAACGCGCTGGGTCAGCCAGCGTGACGCCTGAGCGCATCAGTTGCAGCGCGGCATTATGCTGGTAGATGCGCTCCAGTTCAGCAAGCTGGACGCGATCATTGACGCCGGTGACTTCAGCCAGCGTCCCCGGCTGGGTCGTGGCAATCTGGACGCCAGACTGCGCGGCCAGCGCGATCACATCGGTCAGATAGTATTCAGACTGTGCGTTGTCGTTTCTGATCCGTGATAGCCAATCGGCGAGACAGGCATGATCCGCAACCAGAACACCGGTATTGATCTCGCGGATCGTCCGTTCTGCCGGTGTGGCGTCTTGTTCCTCGATGATGCAGGTCACGCGACCATCTGTTGCCCGAATGATTCGGCCATAACCGGTTGGATCGGGAAGTTCTGCGATGAGCAGGCCAAGTTGGGTATCCAGACTGACACTGAGCAGACGCCTAAGTGTTTCAGGCGTGATCAGCGGCACATCGCCATAGAGGACGAGCAGCCGATCCATCCCCGACAGGACGGGCAACGCCTGCATGACGGCGTGACCCGTGCCCTGCTGTTCGGCTTGCTCCACCCAGAGACAGTCTTGATCAGCCAGAACGGAGCGCACCTGTTCGCCACCATGGCCGTAAACCACGACCTGCTGTGTCGCACCGAGTTGATGCGCGACATGCAGGACATGCATGAGCAATGGTTGACCGGCAAGCGGATGCAGAACTTTGGGCAGCGTGGAACACATCCGTTTGCCACGACCTGCCGCGAGGATAACGATGCCGAGTTTCATGAGTGACAGATCCCGTGCTGGAGATGTAAACGCAAAACGCCTCCGTCAGCATGACCGGAGGCGTTTATCAGGGGCGAACCGTTGCGATTCAGTGACGCAGTGAATCAGCGCCCTTGCATCTTGCGCAGCTTTTCGATTGCCCGAAGCTGTGCGATAGCCTCAGCCAGTTCGGCCTGTGCCTTGGCGTACTCAAACTTGGCAGTCTGACCGGCAAGCGCATCCTCGGCGCGGCGTTTGGCTTCCAATGCCGCCGATTCATCCAGATCGCGGGCGCGGATCGCGGTGTCGGCCAATACCGTTACCACGTTTGGCTGAACTTCAAGCATACCGCCGGAGACATAAAAATGATCCTGCTCGCCTTGCTCGTTCTCGACCCGCACATTACCCGGTTTGAGTCGGCTAATAAAAGCGGTATGACGCGGCGCAATGCCCACCTCGCCCATCTCAGCCGTGGCATAGACCATGGTGGCGGAGCCAGAGTGGATGGCGCCCTCGGCGCTCACGATATCGACACGTACTGTCATGGCCATGGGCATTCCCCCCTTAGCTGGCTGCAGCCATCTTCTCGGCTTTGGCGACGGCTTCGGCAATGCCGCCGACCATGTAAAACGCCTGTTCGGGAAGATGGTCGTACTCACCGTTGACGATGGCCTTGAAGTCCTTGATGGTCTCTTTGACCGGGACGAACTTGCCAGCAGCACCAGTGAAGACCTCGGCCACGAAAAACGGCTGCGACAGGAATCGCTGAATCTTGCGGGCACGCGAGACAGCCAGCTTGTCCTCGTCTGACAGTTCGTCCATGCCCAGAATAGCGATGATGTCTTTCAGTTCTTTATAGCGTTGCAGCGTTCCCTGAACGGCACGAGCCGTGTCGTAATGCTCAGGACCGACCACGTTTGGATCAAGGATACGGCTGGTCGAGTCCAGTGGATCCACAGCCGGGTAGATGCCCAGCTCGGCGATCTGGCGCGACAGCACCAGGGTGGCGTCCAGATGCGCGAAGGTAGTCGCTGGTGACGGGTCAGTCAGATCGTCCGCAGGCACGTAGACAGCCTGGAATGAGGTAATCGAGCCGGTGCGCGTGGACGTAATACGTTCCTGGAGCGCGCCCATTTCCGATGCCAGAGTCGGCTGGTAGCCCACGGCTGACGGCATGCGGCCAAGCAGCGCGGACACCTCGGTGCCGGCCAGGGTGTAACGGTAGATGTTGTCGATGAACAACAGCACGTCACGACCTTCGTCGCGGAAGAACTCGGCCATGGTCAGGCCGGTCAACGCGACGCGCAGACGGTTGCCTGGCGGTTCGTTCATCTGACCGTAGACCAGCGCGACCTTGTCGAGAACGTTCGACTCTTTCATTTCGTGATAGAAGTCGTTGCCCTCACGGGTGCGCTCGCCAACACCCGCGAACACCGAGAAACCGGAATGCTCGGCGGCGATATTGCGGATCAGCTCCATCAGGGTCACGGTCTTGCCGACGCCAGCACCACCGAACAAGCCAACCTTGCCGCCCTTGGCGATCGGCATGATGAGGTCGATGACCTTGATGCCGGTTTCCAGGATCTCGGTCGATGCCGCCTGGTCTTCCAGCTTGGGCGCGGCGCGGTGAATCGACCAGCGCTCGTCGCAGGGGACTTCGCCCAGTTCGTCGATGGGGTTGCCCAGAACGTCCATGATGCGCCCGAGCGTCGCCTGGCCAACCGGAACCTGAATGGGCGCGCCAGTGGTCATGACATCGAGTCCGCGCTGCAAACCGTCGGTCGAGCCCATGGCAATGGTGCGCACCACGCCATCACCAAGCTGTTGCTGGACTTCCAGCGTCAGTCCCATCGAGTCGATCTTCAGTGCCTCGTAAATTTTGGGCATCTCGCCACGCGGGAACTGAACGTCCACGACGGCGCCGATGATTTCCACCACGTTACCGGAACTCATAGTCATTTCCTCTTCTGCCTCACGGCGTCTGCGATTCTGTCTGGATCTGGTCCTGCGCCCCGCTCACCGCTACCTGGATCGGGTAGGGTTAACCTGCGTCGGCCAACGGTTAAACTGCGGCGGCGCCGCTCACGATCTCGGAGATTTCCTGGGTGATCGCGGCCTGACGTGCCTTGTTATATACGAGCTGTAGCTCGCCGATCAGGTTGCCGGCATTGTCCGAGGCGGACTTCATCGCGACCATTCGGGCGGCCTGTTCACATGCAGTATTTTCAACCACGGCCTGATAGACCAGTGATTCGATGTAGCGCGTCAATAGCGCATCGAGAACCGTGCGGGCGTCTGGCTCATAGATGTAATCCCAGTGATAGGGCATCTGATCCTGCGTCTCGCCGGAAATCGGCACTAACTGGTGGATCGTCGGGCGCTGGGTCATGGTGTTGACGAACGCGTTGCTGACCACATAGATCGCATCGATCTGTTTCGAGTCGTAGGCGTCAAGCATGACTTTGACCGTGCCAATCAGATCCTCGATGTGCGGTTTGTCGCCGAGATGTGTCGCCTGCCCGAGGATCTGGCCGCCGAAACGCTTGAAAAAACCAAGCGCCTTGGAGCCAATCACGCAGAACACAGGCTCAATACCGGCGGCCTGACGCTCCTTGATGTCGGCGACGAGGCGGCGTAACAGGTTGCTGTTCAGCCCGCCGCACAGCCCGCGGTCGGATGAGACGACAATATAGCCAACTCGCTTGAGGTCGCGCTCGACAGCCATGAACGAATGGCGGTATTCGGGCGTGGCATTGGCAAGATGACTAATCACCCGAAGCATCTTTTCGGCATAGGGTCGCGAAGCAGACATGCGATCCTGAGCCTTGCGCATCTTCGAGGCTGCAACCATCTGCATGGCCTTGGTGATCTTCTGCGTACTCTTGATGCTTGCGATCTTGGTACGGATTTCTTTGGCGCCTGCCATGTATTCGCTCCCAGCCTTGAGCCCCCGGCCACCAGCCGGTGGCTGGGGTCGTGGAGGTTTGATGGATTCAAAACGCCCCACGCCAGTCACCAAACCTCTGGTGGCTGACGGCTGGCGGCTGTTGTTACCAGGTGTTATTGGCCTTGAAGTCCTTGATCGCCGCATGCATCCCGGACTGGATCTCGTCTGAGAAGTCACCTGTCGAGTCGATCTTGGCCAGCAGCGCGGCCTGCGACGACTTAATGTAACTTTGCAATGCATGTTCGAAATCAACGACCTTTTTGACATCTACGTCATCCAGGTAGCCTTCATTGGCCGCAAACAGCGAGATCGCCATCTGGCCGACGCTCATGGGCGAGTACTGAGTCTGCTTCATGAGTTCGGTGACGCGCTCGCCGCGCTGGAGCTGCTTGCGGGTCGCTTCGTCAAGATCGGATGCAAACTGCGAGAAAGCCGCCAGCTCACGGTACTGAGCCAGCGCCAGACGGATACCGCCACCGAGTTTTTTGATGATCTTGGTCTGCGCGGCACCACCGACACGCGACACCGACAGACCAGCATTAATAGCTGGACGGATACCCGAATTGAAGAGGTCGGTTTCCAGAAAGATCTGGCCGTCAGTGATCGAAATCACGTTAGTCGGCACGAAGGCGGACACGTCGCCAGCCTGGGTTTCGATGATCGGCAGCGCGGTCAGTGAACCGGTCTTGCCTGTCACCTTGCCGCCAGTCGCCTTTTCAACGTAGTTGGCGTTGACGCGCGCGGCGCGCTCTAGCAGACGGGAATGGAGATAGAAGACATCACCCGGATAAGCTTCACGGCCTGGCGGACGGCGCAGCAGCAGGGAGACCTGACGATAAGCCCATGCCTGCTTGGTCAGATCGTCATAAACGATCAATGCATCTTCGCCCTTGTCGCGGAAATACTCACCCATGGTGCAACCCGCGTAAGGCGCGATGAACTGCATGGCGGCAGATTCAGCGGCAGCGGCAGCCACAATGATGGTGTGCGCCATGGCACCGTGCTCTTCGAGCTTGCGCACCAGCGCAGCAATGGAGGAATTCTTCTGCCCCACGGCCACGTAGATACACTTCACGCCGGTATCTTTCTGATTGATGATCGCGTCGATGGCAACGGCTGTCTTGCCAGTCTGGCGGTCTCCGATAATCAGTTCGCGCTGACCGCGACCGACCGGCACCATGGCGTCGATGGCCTTGAGCCCGGTTTGCACCGGCTGATCAACTGATTGGCGAGCGATGACGCCTGGAGCAACTTTCTCGATGGGAGACGTTCCGGCGGCTTCGATTGGCCCTTTGCCATCGATCGGATTGCCCAGCGAATCAACGACACGACCGAGTAGCCCTTCGCCAACCGGCACTTCGAGAACGCGACCGGTGCAACGCACCCAATCGCCTTCAGAAAGGTGGGTGTAGTCGCCAAGAACGACCGCGCCAACTGAGTCACGCTCAAGATTCAGCGCCAGGCCATAAGCGTCGCCCGGAAATTCGAGCATTTCATAATACTTGGCATCAGACAACCCGTGAATACGGACGATGCCATCGGTCAGGCTGACAATCGTGCCTTCGGTTCGGGCTTCAGTCTGAAGGTCGAACTTTTCGATTTTCTGTTTGATGAGATCGCTGATCTCGGATGGATTCAGTTGCATGGCAGTGTCCAGTTCAGAATTGCAAAGCGTGAGCCAGTTGCTTGATCTTGCCGCGAACCGAGTCGTCGATCACGAGATCGCCGGCGCGAACCTCGATCCCGCCGATCAGCGCAGGATCGGTCTCGATCGTCAGATCGACCCGTCCCCCGAAGCGTTTGGCAAGCGCGGTGGCGAGTGTTTCCTGCTCGGTAGCGCTCACCTCGAATGCGCTGCGAATCAGCACATGACTCACGCCCTGAGCGGCTGTGCGGCTGATCTCGAAAAGTCGCGCAATTTCTGGAAGCGCGGCAAGACGTGCGTTTTGACTCAGCAACCGAAGAAAGTTAGCCGCCTCCGCCGGGAGTTCTGATCCACAGACGTCGAGCATGATGTCGAGGACGCGCTCACGAGGAATGCTCGGATTACTGATCTGGGCAGCCAGTCGCGAATCCGTGGTCACTGTCGTCAGCAGCACCAGTGCCTGAGACCAGGCATCGATCTGTCCAGTCTCCTGGGCGTGCTCAAACACGGCTTCGGCGTAAGGACGCGCGATGGTGGTGATGTCTCCGGCCATGGATTGTCCCTAGAGCTGCTTGGCGAAGGCATCGACAATCGACCGGTGGGTGTCGACATCGATCTCTTTTTGAAGAATCTTTTCCGCTGCCGCAATCGCCAGCGTGGCGACCCGCTCACGCAGATCTTCGCGTGCACGATTAGCCTCACGCTCGATCTCGGCCTGCGCCGCAGCGACCAGGCGATCTCCCTCAGCGCGAGCGTCATTCTTGGCCTCTTCGACGATCTCAGTAGCGCGTTTCTGCGCCTGGCCGACGATGTCGGATGCGCTTGCTTTCGCCTCTTTCATCAGCTCCAGTGCGTGCTTCTCACCCAGAGCCTTTTCCTGATGGCCACGTTCGGCCGCTGCAAGACCTTCGGCGATCTTCGTCTTGCGTTCTGCCAGCGCCTTAACGATGGGTGGCCAGACATAATTCATGCAGAAATGGACGAACACCGCGAAGGCGATCATCTGGGCGAACAGAGTCAGATTAATATTCATAGCGTTGCCTCGTGCCTATGCCTCGTGCCGAATCAGGGTAGCCAACGGATGACCGCGAAACCCTGGCGGGAGCGGGGCGTTGATTAGGCAGCGAACATCAGATAGAGACCCATGGCAATCGCGATGACGGGCAGAGCGTCAACCAGACCCATGACGATAAAGAACTGAGTCCGCAGCATTGGAATCAATTCCGGCTGACGTGCAGCGCCTTCCAGGAAACGCCCGCCCAGAACGCCGATGCCAACGCCCGCGCCAACTGCGCCGAGACCGAGCATCAGGCCAGCGCCGATGAATTTAATAGCCATTGCAAATGCTTGTGCGACTTCAAGTTCCATGAGTTCCCCCAGGTTTAAGGTGTTGCCAGGTTTAGGTATTGCGACGCTTGGTTAAAAATCGTCGCCAGTGGTTAAAAGCTGTCGGGTAAAACGAAAGCGAGCGCAACAGGACTCAGGTAGAAGCCGGCAGAGCCGGTTCGACCGCTATCCGATTCCGCGTTGGCAATTTGGATCAGTGATGTTCCTGATGGGCCATGTCGAGATAAACGATGGTCAGCACCATGAAGATGAACGCCTGAAGCGTGATGATCAGAATATGGAAGACCGCCCAGACGAACTGCAGCAGTCCGCCTGTCACATTGAGAACGACACTACCGCCATAGAGCAACGCGATCAGAATGAAGATCATCTCACCGGCGTACATGTTTCCAAAGAGACGCAGTGCCAGCGAAAGCGGCTTGGATAGCAGGCTGATTCCTTCAAGGAGCAGGTTGGCAGGCATTCCCCATTTTCCAAAGGGCTGAAGGGTCAGCTCCCCCAGAAAGCCACCAATCCCTTTTACCTTGAAGCTGTAGTACAGCACCATCAAAAAGACCGTCAGCGCCATGCCAAAGGTGGCATTCGGGTCAGTCGTGGAGACCACTCTCAAGAAAACGTGATGCGGATTGCCACCGAGAACTGCCATGAACTGACCGAATAGATAAGGCAGCAGATCAACCGGAAGCAGATCCATCAGGTTCATTAGAAAGACCCAGACGAAGATGGTCAGCGCAAGTGGCGCGACCATAGGATTCTTCCCGCTGAATGAACCACGAACATTTTCTTCTACAAAATCAACGATCCACTCGACAAAATTCTGTGCACCATCTGGGACGCCAGCGGTCACGCGTTCGGCAACCCCTTTGAAAAACCAAATGAAGAGCACACCTAGCAGGATCGAAAAAAACATGGTGTCGACATTGATCGCCCAGAAGCCCATTTGCGCGGCTTCCGCGCTGGAATGCGCGAAGCCAAAACCATGCTCGGGATGAACGCCGAGCGTCAGGTTCGTGAGATGGTGCTGGATATATCCCTGGGAGGTGAGCATTTCAGAAGCAGACATCAATCATCTCTCACGTCATGTTTCGACTGCCGGATTGGGCGGCGATCAGTGTTGGCACAACTTGGACGACTAAATAGACCCCAAGCACGACCGGTATATTCAGGTTATCGAATGCTACGTAGGCAAAGGCGAATAAACTGAGAATCAAGACTATCTTGGCGACTTCGCCACTGTAAAAACGTCCGACCAATTGCGGGGTCTGCTGCGCCCGGTAATCGCGAAACACCCACATTGCTAGCAGGGCATTAGCCAGCGCCGAAATGCCAGCGCCAAGAAAAGCGGATATTGCAATCGGACGATGAAACAACAACGCCATGAAGGCGAACACCAGGACAAAAATGACTTGCGTCCTGATGATGTTTTTGACTTGCAGGATACCCGGCTGCTGCATGATGATTATAATGAACCGGACAAACGCGCCATTCATGAAGCGCCCAGTATAAGGGTTAGCCGATGGAGGGTCAACGTAGCCTGCGCGTTTTCAGCCATCGCTGCGCAAAATACCCGGCAAGAACCGCTATCGACGGATATCTCAGCGGATATGCGCGAGAATGCCGTCAAGCTCATCCAAACTGCTGTAGACAATCACCAGTTTTCCCGAACCTGTCAAGTCCCGTGAGATTATAGACCCGCTTTTTGAAGCGTTCTGGGCATGTTTGTTGCCAGTCTTTGAGTGCTTGAATCGGTGCGATGTGTCCCAGC
>CAIUAY010000235.1 GCA_903897335.1 uncultured Chromatium sp.
AGTTGGTGACCCGGTATCTCGCCTTCTTGGGGGAAGCGTCTTCGCCACTTTCAGAAACTGTCGATGACATGTCTGGGGACTGTCTCCGCTGAAACGACCGCCAGCTTAGCCGTTGTCTGAAGGTTTATGCACCAACGCCTATCTGATGGCCTAAATCGAAGCTGCAAGACAGTTTGGTTTCACTCACGCTCTCCGGTAGACTAGCGCTGGTTTATTAGCACTGTCTTAATTTGGTGGTCACGAAGCGCACATGTCATCTCTAGCTATCATTGGTGGTTCGGGCTTTTCGGGATTCTCCGCGCTTGCAGCGTGTGACGTGCAGCATGTCGAGACACCCTACGGCGACACGTCAGCGCCAGTGACACGCGGGCAGCTTGCCGGACATGAGGTGCTGTTTCTACCGCGACATGGCAAGGGACACCATTTGCCGCCGCATCGGATCAACTATCGGGCAAACCTCTGGGCGCTCCGTGCCAGCGGCGCGGATCGCGTGGTTGCACTCGCGGCGATCGGTGGCATCACGCCGCGCTTTGCACCGACAGTACTGGCCGTTCCCGATCAGATCATTGACTACACCTCTGGGCGTGAGCACACACTGTACGATGGCACCCACGGCACGGTCGAACATATCGACGTGACAGCGCCGTATTGCGAGACGCTGCGTCTGGCGCTGCTCGCGGCGTGCTCCCGCGCCGGACATGCGGTAATCCCGCAAGGAACCTATGGCGCAACCCAAGGACCACGACTCGAAACGGCGGCAGAAATCATCCGTTACGAGCGTGATGGTTGCGATCTGGTCGGCATGACTGGAATGCCTGAAGCCAGTCTGGCGCGAGAACTTGGACTGTGCTATGCCAGCTTTGCCTTTGTTGTTAACTGGGCAGCCGGCAAAGGCGACGGCATCATCACCATGCAGGAAATCGATGCCAATCTCACCTGTTGCGTGGAACGCATCGTGGATGTTTTAACGGCTCTTGCCGCACCTTGAACAATCGCGTCTGTGAATGCTGTCGCACAAAACACGACTCTGTTCATCACATCAACCTTTCAACTCTGGATACTTAAATTTAGGAGTAAACGCATGGCTGATTCGGAAACCACCCCGGAAACGACCAAACCCCGCTCGCCTTATGGCTGGCTGCCAAAGCTGATCCTGTGGGGCGTGGTGTTCGCCTTTGGTTATCTCTACCTCAGTTCGCTTGATCGGACGACAGGTGATGCCCTGCTGGAACGAATCAGCAAACTCAGCCCCATTCCGATTTCCGCGCTGCCAGGCATGGCGCCGGCGTCTGCTCCAGCCAAGGAAAATCCTGTTGCAGCAAACCCGGTTCCGGCAAGTCCGGCTGTCACGCACCCGGTCGCACAGAGTGCAGCCCAGGCACCGGTCATGACTGCGCCTGTCGTCGCAGCAACCTCGCCTGCTGCAGCCGCCAATTCCCAGCAACCGGTCAATCAGGCCGAATCCGCCGTGTTCGCCAACTCACTCATGCGTCAGGAGACGGCGCCGAATAATGTCGCGAGCCCGTCGCCGTCAGCGCCTGCCACCCAGCAGCAAACTCCGGCTGTGTCGCAGCAGATGCCGGTTATGCCGCCACAGTCGCCCGTTGCCGCAGCGCCATCGGCCATGACGCCATCCGCGCAGACGGCACCGGACTGGAACTACATGGCGCAGCAACGCGCCATGATTCAGGCTCAGTATGAGGCGATGCGCCGCGAGGCGGATGCGCGGATGCGCCAGTATTGGAGCAATGTTAGAGCGGCTGGATCGCCGCCTGCCATGCCTTATCCGTATGGCTATCCCGCTTATCCTGCCGGTTACGGTTCTGAAACGCAGGCACCTCAGCGTTAAGCCATTCGCTTGACTGTCGCCCGTCTGATCACACGAAGCGTTTTCAGGCGGGAAGATCTCCGCAAAACCATCAGCAACAATCGCACCACCTCCGAACAGCAATTCTCAGTTTGGCTCCCATCACGCTGTTTGAGGCATCGGTAGCGATGCGGACTCGAAGCTTGTGAACATAAACTGCATCAAATCGTCCCAGGTGTCGACGCACAAGTCGCCCGTCAGGGAGTTCCCAACACTGTAACGAGCAGGACATCCATCCACTTCAGGAGCAGCCTGATGATTCATCGAAACGCATGGCAGACGGCAGGTATGCCGGTTTCAGGACTGAGTCAACGGCTGGCCAGACTGGGTTTGCCGCTCCTGATCGCCAGTCTGTTGGGTGGCTGCGCGATCAGCGCCGACCCGCATGACGGTGGGTTTATCAGCGGCGTCACGGGGCTTGCAGGAGGCGGTTATCAGCGCCGCGTCACGGAACGCGAAGGCGTCTATCAGGGCGAGCTAACCGCTCAGGAACAGCTCAGGGCGCAAGCCCGCGAGCTGGAGCAGG
Source organism: uncultured Chromatium sp. (assembly GCA_903897335.1). GTDB lineage: Bacteria > Pseudomonadota > Gammaproteobacteria > Chromatiales > Chromatiaceae > Chromatium. The sequence goes on from CAIUAY010000235.1 coordinate 2,394, forward strand.
AACGGACGCAGGTGCGTTCGGAGCTGGATCAGGCGCGTAGCCGTCTGGCGGCGCTGGAACAGCGGGTCAAACAGCAACGTGCCTTGCTGGCCAGCCAAAAACAGCCTGCCGCACGGGCACAACTGGCGCAACTAGACAAGGCGCAGTCCAAAATTACCCAGACCAAAGGGCAACTGAGTTCGCTGCAACCGGAGGCGCAATCCGTCGCTGATCTCAAAAAACGTTCGCAGTCTTTGCAGTCTTTGCAGACTGAGCTGAATGAAATTGATAGTCTGGTGGGAACGGTCTCCAGCAAAGCGTTTTAACCTCATGAGCCAGCCAGACCGCCTCATCAACCCCGAAGCCGCCACCGACGACCAAGCGATAGACCGCGCTATCCGCCCGCGTCGGCTGGTCGATTATGTCGGCCAGCCAGCCGTCCGCGAACAGATGGAGATTTTCATCGGCGCGGCGCGCGCCCGTGGCGAGGCGCTTGATCATGTGCTGATTTTTGGCCCGCCCGGACTCGGCAAAACCACGCTGTCGCACATCATCGCACACGAGATGCAGGTCAATCTGCGCCAGACCTCAGGGCCTGTGCTTGAAAAACCCGGCGATCTGGCGGCGCTGCTGACCAATCTCGAGCGCGGCGACGTGCTGTTTATCGACGAGATCCACCGTCTCAGCGCCGTGGTTGAAGAGATGCTCTATCCGGCGCTCGAAGACTATCAGCTTGACATCATGATCGGCGACGGGCCGGCGGCGCGTTCGATCAAGCTCGATCTGCCGCCGTTTACCCTGGTCGGCGCGACCACCCGCGCTGGACTACTGACCTCGCCGTTGCGTGACCGTTTCGGCATCGTGCAGCGCCTGGAATATTACTCCGCCGAGGATCTGACGAGCATCGTCAAGCGTTCCGCCCAGATCCTTGCCATCGAAACCGATCCCGAAGGCGCCGCCGAGATCGCACGGCGCTCACGCGGCACGCCGCGCATCGCTAATCGGCTGCTGCGCCGGGTACGCGACTATGCACAGGTGCGAGCCGATGGGCGCATCACCCGCGAGGTCGCTGACCGGGCACTCGGAATGCTCAAGGTTGATGCACTCGGTTTCGATCACATGGATCGGCGGCTACTGGAAGCGGTCATCGAGAAATTCGACGGTGGTCCAGTCGGCGTCGAGAGTCTGGCCGCCGCGATCGGCGAGGAGCGCGGCACCATCGAGGACGTGCTTGAGCCATTTTTGATCCAGCAGGGCTATCTGATGCGCACCCCGCGTGGGCGCATGGCCACCCAGTCGGCCTATCTGCATTTTGGTCTAACCGGCTCGCCGCGCTCACAGACCGGAACGGTGCCTGATCTGTTCGAGAATGGATGTCAGACAGCGCTTTGAGCGGCGATGAAGCAGGTCTCATCCAGTTTCGCCTGTTGCCGAGGTCTCAACGTTTAAACAGGCGTTTTGCCTGTCAATTATTCCAGGAGTTCACCATGTCCCAATTTAACGCTGTCACAGTTACCAAAGCCGCCAACATCTATTTCGATGGACAAGTCACCAGCCGCACACTGATCTTCCCGGATGGCCAGCGCAAGACGCTTGGGATCATGCAACCGGGCGAATTCGCGTTCAGCACCCAGGCTGCGGAACGGATGGAAATCCTGAGCGGCGAGCTGGACGTTCAGCTTCCGGGCGAGGATGGCTGGAAGCCGGTTCAGAGTGGCGAGTCGTTCGAGGTTCCCGCTCACGCCACATTCACTATCCGGGTACGGAGCCTGACCGACTACTGTTGCTCGTTCCTGTCCTGAAGACCATATGCCCGGAGCGAATCGGAAGTAGTGCCCCGCTCGACATTGCGAACGATGTCTTAGAGCGTGTTTCAAACGTCCTAGTGATCGCGTCTTCCGAGCATCACGTTGATCATGGCGATGTCTGGTCAGCCTGAACTATCGAGACAGGGATAATCGGTATAGCCATGCTCATCGCCGCCGTAGAAAGTCGTCTGGTCTGGCTCATTCAGCGGTGCGTTGCGACGCAGCCGTTCGACCAGATCGGGGTTGGCGATGAAAAGCTTGCCGAAGGCGATCAGATCGGCGCTATCAGTCGCACGAGCCGCGAGCGCCAGGTCACGGGTATAGCCGTTGTTGGCAAGATAAGTGCCCGCAAACAGCGGGCGCAGCGTGGCAAGCTGGAAGGGATGACCGGTGTCGCGTGGGCCGCCAGTCACGCCTTCGACGACATGCAAAAAGCCGATGCCGCGTTGTGACAACTCACGGACAACCTGCGTAAACAGCGGTTGTGGGTCGCTGTCGTCGATGTCGTTGGACGGTGAAAGCGGCGAGAGACGCACCCCGACCCGGTCTTTTTCCCACGCCTCCAGCACCGCATCAGTGACTTCGAGCAGCAGCCGGGCGCGGTTGTCGATGCTGCCGCCGTAGCGATCAGTCCGCCGGTTGGTCTTATCGCGCAGAAACTGATCAAGCAGATAGCCATTGGCCGCGTGAATTTCGACGCCATCAAACCCCGCCTCGCGGGCATTGATCGCGGCCTGCCGGTAGTCGGCGATGATGCCGGGAATCTCGTTGAGTTCGAGTGCGCGTGGCGTCACCATGTCCACCATGCCACGACCGGTGAAGACCTGGCCGACCGGCAGCACGGCTGAAGGCGCGACAGGTCGTGCACCACCTTCCTGAAGTTCAGGGTGCGAAATGCGCCCGACATGCCAGAGCTGAATGACAATTTTGCCACCTTGTGCATGAACCGCCTCAGTGACCTGTTTCCAGCCGCCGATCTGCGCAGGACTGTAAATCCCTGGCGTCTGGATGTAACCCTTGCCCTGTGGCGATATTTGCGATGCCTCAGTGATGATCAGACCGGCGCTGGCGCGTTGGGTGTAGTAGGTTGCCATCAGCGGAGTTGGCACATCGCCTACCCCGGCGCGGCTGCGCGTCAGCGGTGCCATGACGATGCGATTGGCGAGCGTCAGGCTGCCGAGCTGATACGGCTGAAACAGGTCGCTGGCGTCATCAGAACTGTTCATCGATTGATCCTCTGTGGTGGTAATGCGAGATTTTGCTCAAATAGCAGCGGCAGGACATCCTCGTAACGCGAGGCAAAATGTACTTTTAGCCCTTTGCGGACATGCTCGGGCACTTCCTCGAAATCACCCCGATTATCCTCAGGCAGAATGATTTCCTTGATCCCGGCGCGACGGGCGGCGATGAGTTTTTCACGGATGCCACCGACCGGGAACACTTCACCGGTGAGCGTGATCTCGCCGGTCATGGCGATCCGGCGCACCGGCTGATTGCGCGCCAGCGACAGCAGCGCCGAAGTGAGCGTGACGCCTGCCGATGGGCCGTCCTTGGGCGTGGCGCCGGCGGGAACATGGACATGGATGAAGGCGTTTTCAAAAAAGGACGGATCCGCCCCAAAGGCTTTGGCATGACCGACCAGATAGCCGTAGGCAATCTCGGCAGATTCTTTCATGACATCGCCTAATTGCCCAGTGAGCTTGAAACCGCGTGTAAAGCTGTGAGTGTGCGCGGCCTCAATCGACAGCGTCGCGCCACCCATCGCCGTCCAGGCGAGTCCAGTCACCACGCCAGGGCCGGAGAGCTTGCGCTCGTCGCGGAAGACCGGGCTGCCAAGATAGCCTTTGAGATCGGCTTCGCTGACGCTGATGGGTGTCGCCTTACCTTCCAGCATCCGCACCGCAATCTTGCGTACGATCTTGCCAAGCTGCTTCTCCAGCCGGCGCACCCCGGCGTCGCGGGCGTAGCCATCGATGAGCGCACGCAAGGTTTTGGTATCGAGCTTGACGGCATCCTTGCCGATTCCAGCCCGATTGATCTGGCGTGGCAGTAGATACTTTTTGGCAATCTGGAGTTTTTCTTCAGCAATATAGCCGGAGAGCTGAATCACTTCCATGCGATCCAGCAGTGGCCCTGGAATAGTGTCGAGCTGATTGGCGGTGCAGACAAACAGCACCTTGGACAGATCAAAACGCAAGTCCAGATAGTGATCGAGAAAATCCGAGTTTTGTTCCGGGTCGAGGACTTCCAGCAACGCTGACGCCGGATCGCCGTGATAAGACGCGCCGATCTTGTCGATCTCATCGAGCAGGATCACTGGATTGGCGGTTTCGGCATCTTTCATCGCTTGGAGGAACTTGCCGGGCATGGCACCGATATAGGTGCGCCGATGCCCTTTGATTTCGGCCTCGTCGCGGATGCCGCCAACCGAGAAGCGGTAGAAACGCCGTCCCAGCGCGTCGGCGATGGAATGACCAATCGAGGTCTTGCCGACTCCGGGCGGACCGACCAGCAGGATGATGGAACCGGCAATTTCGCCTTTGTGAATGCCAACCGCGAGAAATTCCAGGATGCGCTGCTTGACATCCGACAGCCCGTAATGGTCGCGGTCGAGGACGCGACGGGCGCGTTTGAGATCCAGCTTATCTTTTGAGTGCTTGCCCCAAGGCAGCAATGTGATCCAGTCCAGATAATTGCGCGTGACCGCGTATTCAGGCGAGCCAGTCTCCAGCATCCCCATCTTATCCAACTCTTCGTTGACTCGTTTGTTCGCCTGATCGGTGAGCGTAAGCTGCTCGATGCGTGACTTGAACGTGTCGATCTCGGCAGTACGATCATCCTTAGCGATGCCCAGTTCTTTCTGGATGGCTTTAAGCTGTTCGCGCAGAAAGAACTCGCGCTGCTGCTTGTGCATTTTTTCTTCGACCGTGCGCCGGATCTTCTGCTGGGCGCGCGCTAGTTCCAGCTCATTGTTGAGCAACACCAGCACTTTTTCCATGCGCGACAGAAGCGGCAGAATCTCCAGCACCTCCTGCAACTGTTCCTTGGTTGAGGTGGTCAGGCTGGCCGCGAAATCAGCCAGATGCGAAGGGTCGTCCGGCCCGAAGCGATCCAGGAACATCCGCAGTTCTTCGACATACAGCGGATTGAGCGGCAGCAGTTCCTTAATCGTATTGATCACTGCCATCGCATACGCCTTGATGTCGCTGCTTGGCGAGCCGGCGGGTTCGGGCAGATAGGCCACGCGGGCGAGAAAAGGCAGCTTGCGGCTGACCCAATCGGCAATGCGGAAACGTTGGAGACACTCGACCAGCACCTGAAGATGACCATCCTGCTGATGGATGCGATGCACCCGGCAGACGGTGCCGATGGCGCAGAAATTTTCGGGTTTTGCCTCCTCCGAGGTTTCGCTGTCCACCAGCACCACGCCCAGGAGTTTATGTTCGGTCTCGGCGACGGCATGCATGGTCGCGGCCCAGTGCTCGGCATTCATCATCAACGGGACAGCTTGACCCGGAAAAAATGGACGCGACGCGACGGGCAGGAGATGAATTTCAGTGGGCAGGACATCGTTGGCGCGGGCGAGCTGGATCGGTGCCAGGTCTGCGTCTTCCTCGCGATCCAGTGTTTCCTCATCCGACATCTCAATTGCCCCCGCTTAAAAAGCCATGTTAAAAGTCGTAAATCTCAGGTCTTTGAGGAGAATTTGCAAGCGTCTATGTGTTCCGTCCCGTGGGATTATATCCCGAAAAGGAGCTATCCTTTGTTCCAGGCTCGTGAGGCGCTGCGCACACTCCGCGATGAGCTGAGGACGACCAAGCGCTTACTGCCGACGACGCCATCACC
>CAIUAY010000236.1 GCA_903897335.1 uncultured Chromatium sp.
CACCCACACCGCTTTTCGAGCAACTGTTGGAACGAATGCCGATGCCTCCATCCCCGGCACGTCGACGACCCCGGCCTCCGAAACCGATCTACCTTCTACCCATTGCCGTGTAGGGGGTGGCCGGAACGATGATCAAGGCCAGCAATCCATTTGGCGCGATTTGTCATTTTGGAAACAGCATTTCTTTATATGCACCAACGTTCATCGCCATGCCCGGTGCTGCAACACGCTATTCTGTCTACCCAATCACCAAGGAGGATGCGAGCCCCGCGCCTTTCCGGCGAGGTTTCTCGCGCAAGACTGATGAGCGACAGCGTCAACCTTGATCCCATCGGCATCATCCGTTCGCCCTATGCCGACAAGTTTGGCATTCCGCGTCAACCCGGTCTGGTGACGGCGGCAGAGGCGCGTCTGGAACTGCTGCCGCCATTTGCCCGCGAAGAAGCCTTCAAGGGCATTGACGGCTTTTCGCATGTCTGGATCATCTTTGTGTTCCATGCCGACTGTCTTGATGCCGGCTGGCGTCCAACGGTGCGCCCGCCGCGTCTGGGTGGACGCGAGACGGTCGGGGTCTTTGCCAGCCGTGCGCCTTATCGACCCAATCCAATTGGTCTGTCGGCGGTCGAGCACCTGGGGCTGATCCGCGATCAACGCGGCCTAGCATTGAGATTGCGCGGGATCGATCTGCTGGATGGTACGCCGGTACTCGACATCAAACCCTATGTGCCCTATGCCGATGCTATCGCAGATGCACGCGGTGGCTTTGCCACGCCGCCACAGATCACGCGGCTGCCTGTCGTCTTCAGCGATGCAGCCCGCCGTGACATGGCTTTGGCAGACCCGCAGGGCGAGCGCAATCTGGCGTGCCTGATCGAGCAGATTTTGGCTCAGGACCCGCGACCGGGTTACATGGATCGTTACCCGGAACGGCGTGAATTCGGGATGCAGATCTATGATCTGAATGTGCGCTGGCGCATCGAGTCAGACGCGCTCAGGGTGATGCGGGTTGAGCCGGTTTTGGCAGCCGCAGCGCCAGCGCGCCCAGGATCAGGGTTGCTCCCAGCAGAAACAGATGCAGATTGACGGCGCCGGCGAGCGCAAGCCTGGGATCGACACCCAGCGGTACCAGCGCGGCGACGGCGGCCAGTTCGTAGCTGCCCGCGCCCGCAATGCCGTGAAAGGGCAGGACGGTGGAGAGTTCGGCACCCATGACCCCGGCCAGCAACCGCCAGACATCACTGTGCAAGAAATCACTCAGCAGACTGGTGAAAGCGGCGAATTTGAGGCCCCAGATCAGCACTGTCCAGATGTAGATCCGCAGGATTAGTCGCGGATGGCGCGGCGCGGACACCAGGACTCGGCAGATCACTGAGCGCAGCCTGCCATCGCCGTTCAAAATGGCCATCTGGCTCAGGCCACCAATCACCGGGATCAGTCCCAGCCCGGCAATCCAGAGCAAGGCCAGCAGCCACCAGAGCAGAGATGGCTGACTGAGATGGGCGATCAGTAGCGCGATCAGCACCAGACAGTGCAGATCAAACAGCCGTAGCCACAGTAGCGCGGCAGCCGACTCCAGCAGCCCCTGACCGAAATAGCGACGCATCAGCCAGGGAAAGACCAGCTCGCCGGTGCGCATCGGCAGCAGGTTGTTGGCGGTGTTATGGAGGATGGTTAGACGCAGCATCAACAGAAATCGACCGGCAAAGCGCGGACTGAAATAGTCACTGACCCGTACCGCCCGCAATGCATAACTGGATGCCGTCAGCAGCAGCAGCCAGGCGAGCAGCCAGGGCGAGAGATCGCGCCAGGGCGCGAGCAGCGACCGCCAGCCAACCGTCCACTGGACAGCGACCAGCAGTGTTGCCAGCAGCAGCCCGCCAATGATCCAGTCGCGCAGACGTCCAAAACGCGGAACCAAGACGTCGCGTTCAGGTCGTAACTCAGAATGCTGACGATTCATTGGCGATGCCTGCGCTTTGGCGGATAGATCGGTGGCGCGTCGGGTGGACGGGTTTTGAAGCGACGATGCACCCAGAAATACTGTTCGGGCATGGTGTGAATGTGCGCCTCGATGACCTGATTCATCTGTGTCGTATCGCGCAGCGGATCGCCGCTCGGAAAATCGGCCAGCGGTGGATCGAAGCTCAGTTCCAACCCGCGACCCCAGGGTAGGAAGCGGGCAAAAGTCGGGATGACCACGGCATCGGTCATCGCGGCAAAACGTCCGAGCATGGGTACGGTCGCGGCGGCAATGCCACAGAATGGAACGAAGATGCCACGGCGTCCGGCATCCTGATCGGGCAGATAGAAAAAGGGCGTGCCGCGTTTGATCTCGCGGATCAGTCCGCGCAGATCGTCCTGACGTTCGATGGAGACGCTGCCGTATTGACGGCGTGCGCGGCAGATCTGATGGTCAACGACTGGATTGCGAATCCGCTGGTACATATAGACGCCCGAATGCACCAGCGCGGTGAACGCGGCACCGCCGAGTTCGAGTCCGACAAAATGCGGTACCAGCACGATGACTGGACGACCTTCAGCGAGATAACCGTCGATGATATCGCGATGGCGAATTTGCACCAGACGCGCCAACCGTGTCCGTGAAACACCCCAGCCGACGCCCTGAGTCAGCGCCGCAACCCCCAGCCAGCCAAAATGACGACGCAACAGTCGTGCGCGGGCGGCGTCACTCAGATGCGACAGACAGATCTCCAGATTGCGCCGTGCCACCATCCGGTGGGAGGCGTCCAGCAGATACGCCAGCCGACCCAGCAGGCTGCCGAATGCCCAGAGAACGGGGAACGGCAGGCGTCCCAGACCATAGATCAGCGCCACGCCAATCCAGCTTGCCCAGTGGCGCGGATGCCAGAGCACGGGTTCAGTTCTCGAATTTAAAGTAGATATCGCCACCCTGTTGCTCGCCGGTTTCGGTTTGAAGTTCGATATGACGGGAGAGTTCATAGCGCAGTTTAACGGCATTGCCGGTACTGCCCAGCCCGGTTTCATATTCCAGGTAGGTCTTCGGTGCGATATAGGTGCCCACTGCCAGTCCAGTCGCATTCGCCTGACTAGAACCCGTTGGAGGGATGCCGGTCATCAGATATTTGGTGATCTCGGCCTGGGTCAGGTTGGGATCGGATTCGGAAAAAAAGGCGAGTTTGGGACGGCGTAGCGTCCCCAGTACCCGTACCCCGGCGCTGGTTGAACTGCCCTCGCGTTCGGCCTGAAGCAGCAGGCCAGGATTACCAACCGGCGTTTTAGCGAACACCAGACGCCCCTGGGTGATGGTCAGGGGCGCACCCAGTTCGGCGACAACCCCGAAACCGCCCGAAAAACGGTACTGGCCATCGCGGATCTGGAGCTGGCCATCGCCCAGTAGTTCCTTTCCCGGCGCCTGCGTCACCGCCAGATTGCCCGCCAGCCGACCCGTCACGCCGAAGGCATCGAGACTGACCTCATCACCAAGCAGCAAACGCAGATCCAGCGCCACCGGATAGATGGGTCGCGGCTGGCCTGATGCCGAACCAGCGGTCTGCACGATCACATCTGGCGAGGGCGAGACCGTCCCGGCGGGAATTTTGCGTGGGCGGATCCGTGCTTCGGGGACGCGAATCTCGCCACGCACGACGGCACCCTGAGCCGTCGCTTCCAGTGCGATGCGCGGCGAGACGATGGCGAAATATTCTTTGGTATTGGCAACCTTGAGCCGCTCGCCGGAGATCTGGACGCGGGCGCTGAAACCATCCGCGCTGATCCGGCTGTCGCCGGAAACATCCAGCCGACCGCCGCCGATGCTGGCCGTTCCAATCAGTTCCAGACGTTCAGGCGTTGACGCATGTGCCGTCAGATTGAAGTTCTGCACAGTCATTGCGATCAGCGGCACCTTTAGATTGACATTCCTGATTCCAACCTGCCCACTGACGCCCGGTTTTGCCAGCGTTCCGCCGAGCGTGACATCCGCATCCAGACGGCCGGTCAGTCTACTGAGATCTGGCACCAGATGAGCAAACCGCGCCAATCCGGGAATTTCGGCCTGAATGCGCCCAGTCAAAGGCTGGCCGGGACGCGCCGGAGCGTCCAGACGCCAGCCAGGTAGGCTCAGGCTGGCCGAGATCCGACCCAGATCATGCAGCGGCAGACTCAGCGCGGCGGACAGTGCGCGGCCGTTCGCATCCAGCGTGAGCCGGGTCTGCGATAGATCGATGATTTCCGGTTGTCCTCTATCGGGTCGGATCAGCAAACGCCCTTTCGGAATTGCGGCGGTTGCCGTGCCGCTCAACACGGCCTGTTTTCCTTGAAAACGCGCCGTGATCTGCGCCGCGCCCTCGGCGCTCAGGCGCTTTGGAAACCATCCGGACAGCAGACTGAAATCAAGTTTGTCCAGATCGGCGCTGGCGTTCCAGTCTCCGGGCGCGGTCTGCTCGAATGACAGACAACCGCCTGCACCCTGAGCATGACGGATGCAGACAGGTCCCACGGCAATCCTGGGCTGTGCCAGATTGAGCAGCAGCGGACGTTGCAGACGCCAGACGCCAGACTGTGCCGTTTCCAGATCCAGTGTCGTAACCCGTCCCTGATAGTGACCATCCGTCGCCAGTTGTCCGGTCGCCGCGAGTTTGACCGCCAGCGGTTCGCCGGTCAGCGTCGCCGTGAGCCGATGCTCCGGCATGGTGCCATCGCCGCGCACGGTCAGCGCCGTCCAGCGCATCTCGCCTGTAGCAAGGTTTTTGCCGTCGAGTTGAATGGCGAAACGCCCCGGCATGGCCAGATCGACATCAGCCGTGCCGGATAGACGCTCGATCCACTGCCCGGCCACCGCCGCATCCCGGGCATCGAGTTTCAGGTTAATTCGGGGAGTCTTGCGCGATCCCTGTAGCGTGCCGCTGGCCGTCAAGCGCCCTTTCGCCTGTGGCAGCAGGGTTGCCAGATCTGGCGAGTCCAGCGCGAAGGCTAAATCCAGCGCGTCATTGATCACGCCATCGACACGCGCTCTGCTGGAGCCAGACTCAGCCCGTAAACCGGTGAGGCGGAGCGTCTGGCCAGTCATGACCAGCGCACCAGCGGCGGCAACCGGATTATTCCGCAAGGTTCCGGTGAGCTTCTCGATGACAGCGGTCAGGGTTAGTCCGTCCGCGCCCAGCGTGCCCTGGCTGTTGAGCTGACCGGCAAGACGACCCGGCCACTCCGGTGCAATGACCCCAGGATTGATATCAGTCAGCGTGAGATGGGCATCCCAGGCCAGGCGCGGAGTAAGCTTGACTTTCGCCTGTGCGTCGAGCTGGCCATCCAGCGCGTCCAGATGCAGCGCTGTCACCTCAGCCTGACGCTGTCCAGCGGTCTCGGTCAGCCTGCCGTTCAGAGTCAGTGAAACCGGCGACAGCAACGCATCGGGGATAGCGGCAAGCAACCGATAATCCAGCGCCGCCGGACGACCCGATAGCGCCAGCTCTAGCGTCAGATGTCCGAGATCAGGGCGATCAGGGACAGCCGCAGCAATGTTGCCGGTGAACGTCAGATCATCCCGCGTCCCGTGCGTAGCGAGGCTGGCGCTGGCGTCGAGTTCCGGCAGATCGGATCGAAATGCCGGAAGATCAACCCGGCTGAGTTCAACCTGACCATCCCAGCGCGGTTGTTGCAGAATATCCTGAAGCTGCGCACTGAGTGTTCCTTCGACCGCGCCGGCGAGCTGAACGGCGACCGTCAGGCGTTGCAGATCGCCGCTGAACTGAGCCGCGCCAGACATCTGAGCGGCAGGCAACGTGGTCAGCCGCCAGTCGAGCGTCAGATTGAGTGGATAGTCGTCGGTCAGATTGACCTGACCCTGCGCCGAAGCCGTCAGACTGGGGTTTGGCAGTTGTGCGGTTAGGCGCTTCAGTCTGAGTTCGCTGCCCAGTAGGGTGGCCGACAGGCTGGCGGTGTCCAGCACAAAGACCGGTTCGCGTGTCTCAGTCTGAAGGATGCGCAGATGTTCCAGAACCGCCTCGCCAAGTTCGAGCGACAACGGCAGATGGATCGCCGGAAGCGTCAGTGGCGAGGACTCTGCCGAACCGGGCGGCAGCACCAGATCCAGATCGCGCAGCGCGAGCCGCTGGATGGCCAGAACGCCAGACAGTAGTTGTGCGGGCGACCAGTCGAGATCGCATTCACCCAGACTGAGCGCCAGCCCGGACGGCAGATGCAACCGCAACCCACGCAGATGCAACGTGCCCAGAATTCGCCCATCAATCTGGTCAATGCTGACCATTCCAGGCAGGAGATCTTCAGCCAGCGTCACGGCAGTGCGCAGACCCTGCTGTGTCCCCAGCATCAGCGCCAGCAGTAGCAACGGCAACAGCAAGAACTGGAACACCAGCCCCGGCAGACCGAGCCACAGCCGCCGACGGCGCGGCAGAACGGTCGCGGATGCCGCCGTTTCCTGAACGGATGGCGCTGTCGCGGCAGGATCATCCGGCGGCGCATCCCCCGCTGTCGTGCTGACCGGGGTCACAGATCCGGTCCGATCACGAGATGCAACCGCACGGGCGGCAGACCGCTGCTGTCCTGTTCCTGATCCTTGGTCAGCGCGAAGGCCAGATCACAACGCACCTGACCGATGGGCGAGGCCCAGCGCAAACCAAAGCCGACACTCTGCTGGATGCCCTGCGCATCATCCAGGTCAAAGGCATTGCCAAAATCGCTAAAGACCGCGACGCTCCAGGGGCCTGCGATCTGACGTTCCAGTTCCAGACTGCCGACGGCGAGATAACGCCCGCCAATGGTCACACCGTTCGGATCTTGTGGGCCGAGCGTTCCGTATCCCCAGCCACGGATTGACTGATCGCCACCGGCATAGAAACGGCGGCTGACCGGCAGATCCCCGGCGCTTCCGGCCAGGGTCGCGCCCAGATCGGCGCGGGTGATGAAGCGGTAACGCTCGGCAAAGCGCCTGATCCATTTGAACTGGAACTGACCACTGAGATAGGACGTCGGCGACACCAGCCCTGCGACCGCGCCCAGCAGGGTGTATTTAATGCGATAGCCGCGACTGGTGTTGATCGGATCGTCAGAGACGGTCTTTGACCAGGAAACGTTGGGCACCAGTTCGCTGGTCGCGCCGATTGAGTTGATGCCGTCATCCAGGTCTTCATAACGATAATCCAGACCGAGATTGCGTCGCCAGCCATCTGGCGTCAGCGTGGAATGCGCAATCTGTAACGTGTGCTGCCAGCCTTTGCTGGTCGCTGTATCTGAATAGACCGACTGCGGCTTGATAATGAGATAGTCGCGGGTGGGATCGTGCAGCGGAATCCGGTAATCCAGCGCCAGACTCGACAGCGCCGGGGACAGGCTGAGTTCAGTGCGCAGCCGGTGTCCCCAACGGTTGAGATAGCGACGCTGCCAGTCCATGCTCAGGCGCGGCCCGACATCAGTCGCAAAGCCCACGCCAATGCGGTACTTGTTCGGCATGTTACGAGTGGCAATGACGTCGACCGGCACCTCATGGTCGGCACTCGCCTGATCCAGGCGCGGGACAATCTCGACCGCGCTGTAATACTCGCTACCGAGCAGCCGCCCTTGTAGACCCAGCAGCAGATCCGGGTCATAGACGACGCCGGGCTTGAAGTCGACATAACGCCGCAGCAGCGTCTCGTCGAGCAAATCCTGACTAAAACTAACCTGGCCGATGCGGTATTGCGGCCCGGTATCCAGATGGAACTGAATCCGGGCGTTATTGGCAACCGGATCGACCAGCACCTGATGCTGCACCAGCCGTGCATCCAGATAGCCTTGAGCGGATGCCGTATCGCGGAGTTCGGATTTTGCCTTTTCGTAGGCGGAATGCAGCAGAACATCGCCGACCTGCATCGGAAATGCGCGGGGAAAGGCGGAATTGTCAGCACCGGCACCGACTATCTGATAGTCCACCACGCCAATCTTGACCGGTTCGCCGGGGGTGACGCGATAGGTCGCCCGCCAGGGCGAAGTTGCGTCATCGGGTTCCTCAAGCTGATCGGCAATGCTGACCTGATAGAAGCCGAAGGGTGCCAGTGCTTCCCGGATTTGCTCCGGTGCCAGACGGTGCAGGAGCGCCAGACGTTCTGTTGTCAGGCTCTCATCGTTGCGTTCCTGATGGATGTCCAGCAGACCCAGAACATTCGACAGTAACGCACCATCCAGACCCTCGATCCGCACGTCGAGCCTGAGCGCCATGGCCAGCCGTGGCGACAGCAGAATGCCAATCAGCAGCAGGCCGGGCAGCAGCGATTCATGCCGACATCGCATCACTCATTCATTGCAGGGCGACAAAACGCGCTGCTCCAAGCAAGGGCGTCTGGGGCTGAAGGATGACCTGCACCGACATCTGGCGCAGCAGTGGCGTCATCCGGCCTTTATCGAAAAATCCGTCCAGAAACAGGCCATGCTGCATGGCCGCAAGATTTTTCAGGGCAATGCCGCCGCCCAGAAACACGCCACCGACGGCCATGTGTTTCAAAGCCATGTTGCCCGCTTCGCGCCCATAAAGACGCAGAAAGCACTGCATGGTCTCGATGCAGATCGGGCAGCGTTGATCAGCTGCCGCCTGTGCAATGGCGGCAGCGGCATCGCCACCATCCTCAATAGCCTTTTTCAGCCAGACCGGCGTGACGCTGCAACGGTGGATCAACAGGAACTCATAGAGATTGACAATTCCCATCCCTGACACGACGCGCTCCCAACTCACCCGTCCGAAGCGGGTTTGCAAGTGCTTCAGTAGCGCGAATTCAAGCTCGTCGGTCGGTGCAAAATCGGCATGACCGCCCTCGGTCGCAAAGGGATGATGCCGCAAACCATCCCAGTACAGTCCGGCCTGTCCCAGCCCCGTACCAGCAGCCACCACGCAGGCATTGCCAATGCCCGCTCCTGCTCCGGGATGCAGGACTGCCAGATCATCCGGTTTAAGAGCCGCCAGTCCCCAGGCCACCGCTTCCAGATCGTTGAGCAGATAAACCCCAGAAAAACCAAAAGATGTTTCCAGGTTATCGGCATTCATCACCCAAGGCAGATTGGTAATCTCGCAAGATCGCTCCTGAATCGGGCCGGCCACCGCGAACGACGCAAAATGACAGCTCGCCCCGGTATCTTCGCAATAGCGATGCAGGAGCTGTTCGAGTGAATCGAATGCCGAGTTTGAGTAATACCGAAACGCCGTGATTGTTACGGTCTCACCATCGGTCTGGGCGATGCCCAGCGCTGTTTTTGTCCCGCCAATATCACCGACCAGTAAGCGCATCATGTTCATCCATTCAGCAGAGGATCGGGCGCGGCTGATGCCCCGGCGACCATAGAGACAAGAATCATAGCAAGATGTCGTTCAGACGGCGTCATGCTGATGCAGACCGGGAACGCAGCCTGTTTCCAGGCGCGGCAGATCCACAAAGTCCAGCCAGCGATCCAGCAGCACATCATTCGCGGCAGCGATGGCAAGCCGGGGTTCCAGGGTCAGTCCATCCGTCGGCCTGAGTCCAGGCTGTCGATACTGACGCCAGGCTACGCCAGCCTCGTCGGCGATTAGACGACCGGCGGCATAGTCCCACAGCCGCTGGCCACCATGCAGATAAAGCTGAAAACGCCCGCTGGCCAGCCAGCACCAGTCTAGCGCGACCGAACCGAGATTCCGCTGAGAGCGGAAGCCACCGGGACGGAACAGCGTCGCAAGCGATGCTGGCGGCAGGCGCTTGAAGTCGATCATAGCCAGGCAGTCGCCAAGCGCCGCACTCGGTGCGAAGGTATGAATGGGTTTGCCATTCAGAAACGCGCCCTGACCCCGGGCGGCGGTGAAACACTCATCGCGCACTGGATCGAGAATCGCGCCGAGGACGACCTGACCCTGTTCAATCCGTGCCAGCGAAATCGAAAATCCCGGAAAACCACAGGCATAGTTACTGGTTCCATCCAGTGGGTCGAGCACCCAGACGCGACGGTCGACGGCAGCAATCCGGCTTTCCTGTTCGGTGGCACTCATTTCTTCACCCAACAGTGGGATATCAGGGAAGGCCGTGGCCAGTGCGTCCGTCAGATGGCGCTGGACGGCCAGATCAGTCGCCGTGACCAGACTGCCATCGGCCTTGCATTCAGCGCGAATCTGATGCCAGCGCGGCAGAATGTCGGTGACAGCGGTCTCGCGCAGTCGCTGCGCCAGCCATTTGAGTTCAGCGTGCATCGCGTTCAGCCTCTTTTCGTGTATTTGACCGCAATGGCGTCGGTTGTTCTAATCTGCCGTTCACTTCCACGGATCAGGTCATCCGCTGATGCCTCTGCAACCTGTCATTCTCTCCGGCGGCTCTGGAACCCGGCTGTGGCCGCTGTCCCGTGAAGCCTATCCCAAACAGTTTCTGCCGCTAACCAGCAAGCACACCATGCTCCAGGATACGGTGCGGCGTCTCGACGGACTGGATGTGGAACATCCGCGCACCGTGATCGGGGTGAGTGCGCCGCTGGTCGTCTGTAACGAATCGCACCGTTTTCTGGTCGCCGAACAGATGCGGGTCATCGGACGCCAGCCTGCGGCAATCATCCTCGAACCCCATGGCCGCAACACTGCTCCGGCTCTGACGTTGGCCGCGTTTGCAGCGACTCAGTCAGGGGCTGATCCGGTTCTACTCGTGATGCCAGCCGATCACTGCATCCGCGATGAGTCTGGTTTCCGTGCCGCTGTCGCCGATGCCTGTCTCATCGCCAAAGCCGGTGCCGTAGTGACATTTGGCATCATGCCAGACAAACCCGAAACCGGTTATGGCTATCTCCGTCAAGGTCAACCCTACGCGCTAGAGGGCGTGACCGGTCGTGCCGATGCGCTGGCTGGATTCGTCGAGAAACCCGATCTTGACACCGCGCAGGGTTATCTGGCATCCGGCGACTATCTTTGGAACAGCGGTATCTTTGTGCTTCATGCATCACTTTGGATGCGCCTGATCAAGCATTTTCGCCCTGATATCGCCCAGGCTGTTCGCGATGCCTTCGCTGCCGCCAGAGCTGACGGCGCTTTCCTGCGCATCGACGCAGAACACTTTGCCGCCTGTCCCAGCGACTCCATCGACTACGCCGTGATGGAGCATCTGTCAGACGCTACCGCCACCGATCTGCCGCCAGCGGTCGTGGTGCCGCTCGATGTCGGCTGGTCTGATGTCGGTGCCTGGTCGGCGCTCTGGGAGGTACGCAAGCAGGATGCCGCAGGCAATGTCATCGATGGCGATGCCTTCGTGCATGATGCCCATAACAATCTGCTGATCGCTCAGCATCGCATGGTGGCCGCCATCGGCGTCAACGATCTGATCGTGGTCGAAACGCCTGATGCCGTGCTGGTCGCCACCAAAGACAGTGCCCAGGATGTGAAGGCTGTGACACAGTTCCTACAACGCGAACAGCGTAATGAATGCCGTCACCATCAGCAGGTTCATCGTCCCTGGGGCTCCTACGAATCCATCGGACAGGGCTCGCGCTATCAGGTCAAGCGTCTGATCGTTAAACCCGGCGAATCGCTATCGCTCCAGATGCATCATCACCGCGCCGAGCATTGGATCGTGGTTTCCGGCACCGCTCGCGTGACCTGTGATGACCGATCATTTCTGCTCACTGAAAACCAGTCCACCTACATCCCGGTTGGCAGCACCCACCGTCTCGAAAATCCCGGCAGCATTGTGCTGGAGCTGATCGAGGTGCAGTCGGGCAGTTATCTTGGAGAAGATGACATCGTGCGCTTCGAGGATCGTTACAACCGCGACCCCACCGAAACCCGCTGACCCGGCTCATCTGCAAGACCGCTTGGCATGGCGCCCACTCTGGCCGCGCCATGCCGACTCGCAGGACACTATGCTAACATTGCGCAATTGAACGATTTTCTAGGATCGGCGCAGTTCGTGCGCCGCTAATCCGTTATCTGTGCGAGGAATTTTTGGTGAAGGTGCGTCTGCTTGTCACAATCTGCTGTTCGCTCGCGGTCAGCTCGATGCTGGAAGGGTGTGCGGGAAATACCACGCGAAATGACGAACCGGCGAACGTGGTCGATTCACGTCATGCGGCTGATTCACGCAATCTTGACGCGCTACCACAGATGTTCTTCCCTGGTGCCATGCGTTCAGAGGTCAAGTCGTTTGCCATGGGCGCGGCGCGTAGCAAAGGCTGGACGATTCAGCAGTCGTCCCAGGATCAGCTTGTTGTCAGTCGCCCAATCGATGCCAGCCTGTCATCTGGAATTCAGGGCGCGGCTGCCGGTTCGCGGCTTGAAGTCACGTCCTATTTCATCGAGCAGTCCGGCGGGGTCAATGTCGCCACCAGGTCTGAACTCGTGACGCCTGCGGCTGGCGGCAAATCACCGACACGCACCGATAACACGGACACTTTCCGCGATTCGCTGACACAGTCACTGGCATCACTGCGCGACGGCTGGTCGGAAAATCGTGGCCGGGTCGCCCGCGCAACCCCGCCTGATGGCGGCTGGGATGATGCCTGGAGCAAGAACCCTGTCAGCCCGGCCAGCGCGACTGAAACCACGGTTTTCGCCGCGAAGCCCGACGCAACGCCTAGCGTCACACCCCCGTTGGCACCACGTAGCGTCGCGCCAGTGGTCAAACCAGAAGCACCAAAGGTCGTCGTACAGGCCACGCCACCAACGCCTCCTGCAAAAACCGCCGCCGTCGCACAAACGACAACGCCCACAAAACCAGCCACTGCCCAAACGACAGCGCCTACCAAAGCCACCAAACCAGCGACGGCGACCGCCCAAACGACAACGCCAGCCAAGGCCACCAAACCAGCGACGGCGATTGCCCAAACGACAACGCCAGCCAAGGCCACCAAACCAGCCACGACAGCGACCGCCCAAACGACAACGCCAGCCAAGACCACCAAACCAGCCACGGCGCAAACGACAGCGCCCGCCAAGGCCATCAAGGTCGCGGAACCGGCAAAAACCGCAAAACCGGCTGACCCCAAGGCGAGTAAGACGGCCACCACCGCAAAACAGGACAACATGATGGCGCTTCCAACTGCCAGCAGTCCGGTCTCTGGTTCTGTCAGTTGGGCGGCTCAAGCAGAAAAATACGCACGTCAGAATGGCTGCAAGATTGGCAGCAAAGGAACTCAATTGATCGAGTCACGCAAAGATGGCGAAATCCACAAAGTGCCCTGCATAGGTGCTGACAGCATTCTGGTCAAATGCCAGAAAGGCACCTGTCGCAGTCTGTTGTAACAGTGCACTGACATGCGCCCTGCCCTCACCGGCAACCTGTTTGCCGAACTCCCCGTCCTGGAGACTGGCGAATCCTTTGAGGATCTGCTGTGGTGTCGCAATCTCCAGATCGAGCGCATCGTCAGCACTGACCGCCCCGATTCCCGATGTTATGACCAGGCGCAGGATGAATGGGTGTGCCTGCTCCAGGGCGAGGCGACGCTCTGGATTGCAGGTGCAACCGTGCGCCTGACCGCCGGGGATTACCGCTTCATCCCCGCCCACACCCCCCATCGGGTCATGCAGACCTCGCGTGAACCACCGTGTCTGTGGCTGGCGGTGCATCTGCATCCCGTAACCGGACAGGCGTTCTTAACTGATACTTGATTTAAAGATCCGATTTGACTTGCTTGATATGACGCTCGCGTCAATCCAGAAATGTCTGGACTACCCAGCCGACAATCCAGGATCAATCATCAATCGCTCGCAACGCCAGACCGGCGATGGCGATACAGCGCCGACGCAGGCCAGATCACACCCAGAAACATCACCAAAAGCAACAGACTGATCAGCGTGATGTGATCCGCCCAGTGTTGCGCCGTGCTTTTCACAAAAGGAAAAGGATGATAGGAGACAAACGCCTCCGCTTTGGCGCGATCCTCGACGCGGAAATGATCGCCCGGCACACAGCCGTTCTCTTCTGGAAACACATAACACGCCGGATTCTTGATGTTGAGATACCCATCGCTCTCCCACATCACATCGCCCAGCGCCAACCGTCCACGCGGGAATTTTTCCAGTCGATAGCCGAACGCCGGGTTGTAACACAGTGCTTGCGAAACCCCATCGACGATCACGTCGTTCCGATCCACGCTCCCGTATAGCCCTTCGTTTTCGGTGGCGGGTTTAATCCCAACGAAACTGATCCGATGCTGTCGTGCCGCGCCCGCCGCAAGTTGCTGGTAGCCTGCTAAAAGTACGCTCGGATCATAAGGTTGATCGCGGTAATACAACCGTGGATCGGCAAATTGCAGCCCGATAAGCAGCAGCGTGCCAGCGACAGCGAGCCGCCAATGATCGCCCGTCCAATACTGTGCCGCCATGGCGATCAACAGTGGCAGAACGGCCAGATAAATCACCATCCAGCGCATCGGCCACGCCGTCGCGCCAATCAGCGGCACCTGCTTGAGCCAGACGTTGAACGCTGGCGTATAGACCATCAAGACTAGCGGAATCAGCGCCAAGGCGATCATTGCGACGGTTGGCCAACGCACGTCAGCGAGTCGAAGCCCTGGCACATCGCGCCGACGCAGAAGAAAGGCAATGAGCAGGCAGATCAAGGGCGCCATGCTAAAACTGTAAGCCCATTCGTGAGGAAGCACGCTCCACTGGACATTCGACAGCGTGGCGAAGGCGTTTCGAGCTGCCGCTTCACTCGTGCCGAACAAAGCAAGCAAAGTGGTTTTGATCAGTGCCCAGGGATCTGAAAAACCGGGCAATAGATACTGGGTGCGCTCGAAACGTCCATAAAACGCCAGACTGGCGACCAGCTTACTGGCGGAGACAACGATGCTCACGGCAACTGCCAAGATCATGCGCACCAGCAGATCCCTCGGCCAAGGATGCACGAGACGCCACGCGAGCAGCACGAACGCAACGCCAAGCGCGGCGGGCAGCATCAGTGTCGTCAAGCCGGATTGCAGCCAATAGGCGGCGATCAGGCCAGCAAGGAATGCACATCCCACTTTCCCGATACGGCTCGCAGCCGGTCGAACCAGAAACCAGGCCAGCCAAGGCACTAACGTCAGACCGTGATAGCCATATTCGCCAAGGATCGTGCGATAAGGTTGAAAGGTATTGAAAAAAAAGAGCGCCGCAGCAAAGATCGACCAGACCAGAGAGAGTCCAAACGCCCGCCTGGCCAGCACGTACATCCCGAAGTAACCCAGTGATGCGAACAGCAGCAAAGTCAGGTAAGCGGCTGTCAGTGGATCGACCACAAAACTCAGCCATTGGGGCACGGAGTAATAGCCAGACTGCGGATCAGCGAACAGCGGAATGCCGGCGCAAAATGAAGGCGTAAACCACGGAACCTCAAATAAACCGTTTTTTGCGAACCAGATAAAACCATCCGTGCAGCCTGATAGGGCAAGACCGAAATCATGTCCTAACGTGCCACGTTCAGTTGGGAAAAAGCCGTGATAAAGAAAGTGGAAAACGGAAAGGAACAGACCCCAGGCGGCAAAGGCATAAATGCGGTCGTTGACTTTAATTTTCATGATGACGCTTTACCTGTCAGTGTCGATCCCAAGGCGTATTGCACGCTATTTCAGTTGAGTCCGCAGAATTGCCTTTGAACGTAAAGGTTTTATGCCCAAGAAAGCTCAAAATCACTTGAATCCCCATGAGCACGGCACCCGCAAGATAGGGCGCGGCAGTCGGATTGTGCGTCAGGATGGTCACGATCAACACCGATGGCGGCAGTAATGCCAGTCCCAATAGAATGCCTCCGCTGTAAACAACCATGCAGCGCATCCATTCGCGCAGATAGTTTCCCTTTGTTTTGAAAACAAACCATTTATATCCAAGAAATGAGACGGTGATATTTAAAATGCTGGACAGGAGGCTTGCCGCCAGATAGCTGGCTGGAATATAGCGGTTTAAAAACGCAGTCAGCAACGCGAACGTACTGTAACCAAATGCGGTATTCCAGATTCCGACAATGAGATAACGCCAGAGCTGATCAGGCGGGATATGCGAGGTCAGCGAGGACAGGAATGAACGAATTTTTTGCAATATCACATCTATTCTAAGTCCTTTTCAACCACACACTTGATCAAGCGGATCGCAGCCTAAAACTTGTCCGATGCATCAGTCAAAGTTGATTCGCTCCTTCTCGATCACCAAAGGGCGTCGCAGTACTTGCGTGTGAATCGAGCCAATATATTCTCCTAAAATACCCAAAAAAACAAGTTGAACTGCGCCAATAAAAAACATGCCGATTACCAATGGTGCTGTCCCAACCTGAAAGCTATTCCAATATAATAATTTATAAATCAAGTACCCAAATCCAAACAAAAAGCTAAATGCT
This sequence comes from uncultured Chromatium sp., assembly GCA_903897335.1. Lineage (GTDB taxonomy): Bacteria > Pseudomonadota > Gammaproteobacteria > Chromatiales > Chromatiaceae > Chromatium. The sequence goes on from CAIUAY010000236.1 coordinate 16,278, forward strand.
GCGACTCCGAGTCCAATAAATGTTGCTAGCCTCAGTGGAACTTTAGAGTGGTTGGTAATTCCAAGCATTCCCATTTCCCAAAGAGTGTAGAAATTGTTTTTTGTAAATCCGCGCTTTCGTGCGGGTTGAATGAATGGTATCAGCGCACGATCATATCCAAGGTCACAGATTAAACCACGAAAGTAGGGATAAGGATCATTGATCTTACGGATATCTTCGATCACCTGCCGGTCGTATAAACCAAATCCGGTAGCATTCTCTACTAGCTCAATTTCGGAGAGATGATTGATACTATTGTAGTAAAACTTTCTGGCTAGGAAAAAAATTGGAGATTCTTCAGAGTTTGTCTTTTGCGCAAGAACTATTTTGTAATTTTCACGCCATTTTTTCACGAACTGAGGAATCATCTCTGGAGGGTCTTGAAGGTCAGAGACAAGAAGAATAACTGCTTCTCCTTTTGCCTGAAAGAATGCATGGTAACCTGATCGAATTTGGCCAAAATTTCTGTTATTAACAATAATCTTCACTCGCTTGTCATTAGCAGCAATGTTTTTGAGAATTGCAACTGTTTTATCTGTCGAGGCATTGTCAATAAATATTAGTTCAAACGTATACTCTCGAAGCTCTTCTGCAAATATCTTACAAATTCGATCATATAATTCATATACGTTACCTTCTTCATTGTAGCAACCCGTAACAACACTCAGAAAGGTCATTTTAGCTCTCTACTGTTTTTTCAAAAAAAAAATAATCGTATCATCAAAGCAATCGCTATAGTGAGCAACGTGAAAGTCGAAATTAGTCCTGACATAGCCGGCATTTTCAAGAAAGTCGGGGATTTGAACCAGATCATCAGGTCGGTGATATGCCGCAATAGCAAGGTCAGGGCCAGTTTTCAAAATACGCCGACATCCCTCTAATGCTCGTATCTCTGCGCCCTCAATATCCATCTTTATAAGATCAACACGCTCGTGAACGCCTTCATCGATCGGACTAGCATCCAGCTCGCCATCATCCGCCTCAGAAACGGAAATCATCCCGCCTCTAACCTCAGAAAAATGAAGGCGACATTTATGGGACCAAGCCGCATGAGGCATGATCTGAATCCCATTTTCATAGAATCTCGCGACGTTCTTGATCGAATCGAATAAGGAAATGTTCGCTTCCACTGCAATTCCACGGTTGACCGATAGCCTATGTTGAGCTTGCAGTAACGTGTCGCCATCATATGCGCCTACATCGAGAAAGGTTGCATAGTTCCGTTGTGAATGGTGTTCAGGCACGTCGAACCACATATCCGTATTTTTATTCTTACTGGGAATGAGGTCATGCGGGTCAAGCGACAGTCTAAAGCGCAAGATATTCGTAAGAGTTTCTCGCGATTCCGGGTGAATTGATATATAAATTTCATAAATCGCTTCCATATTGCAAGAAATCCAGATAGAAAAATCTCGCGCCTTGTTTGCTAGATGTGCGACATCAAATAGATACGCCGCCTCTTGATAGAAAACATGATTATTTTGCACAAGAGCGGCCTGCTCCAATTGCGCTTGGCAGGCTCCGAGAATCACCCCATATTCGGTTTGGCGAAGCTCGTCCAAATAACTTAGGGTTTGGAAGCCATCCTTCGCAGCCAGATCTCTTGCCTTAGGACTAGAATCATAGACCGTGACCTTGATATCTGAGCCACTTGCAATCTGCCAGGCTAACGTCCTGCCTTTGCCGCCGTAGCCAAAGAGATAAAAGCGATTGGCTGCTACCAGCTTCTCTAGGGTGTCGAGTCTCTTATGGAAGCGGTCTTGGGCAAAAACCAGAGTGTTCTCGAACTCATCGAAAGACAAGAACTTTGCAGATACCATCTAGATATCCTCATGAGTTGTAGCGCTGAAAGCGTACCAACATTGACTTTTCGGATTAGCACATCAGATTCGGTAGCGCACAGGCAGCGCCCCAGAAACGTGCAAGCGCAAGAAGAGTCGATGCACCGCAGCCCCGAAATAATCTTAAACGCAATAAACCACAGAGTGCATGTGGTGAGCGTTTTTAAATGAGAACACTCATGTATCCAGGCTCGCAAAAAACATTGAGGCGGAATAAATCATTTGATGGGATGATAAAATTTGCCACGATGGCTCACTGTAATCTATACGTGCTGCAGGCTCTACCAAACGGAACGCCCGCCATCCATGACGATATTCTGGCCGGTCATATAGGCGGAAGCGTCAGAACAGAGGAACTGGACGGCTGCCCGATATTCGCTAGCTTGAGCCATTCGCTTGAGCGGTATGAGCGAGGTTAGCCGCTGCACGAATTCATCGCCTTGACCATTGAATACGCCGCCCGGGGATAACGCATTCGATCTAACGTTCTTATCCGCCCAGTAGGTCGCTAGGTAGCGATTGAGCCCAAGAATGCCTGTCTTGATGACTGAATAGGTAACCGGTTTAACGGGTTGACGATCGTTAGACAATCCATCCTGTCGATAGATACGTTGATCTGGGGCAAAAACTGAAAGATCGGAAGCAATATTTAGAATGACACCGCCACCAGCGGCCGCCATTTTTGACCCGAATACCTTCGAGCACAAGAATGCGCCCGTCAGGCCGACCTCCAACTGGAAATGCCACTGTTCCAACGGAAAATGCTCAAACCGAGAGTTTTCTACCAACCCATCGGAATGGACTTTAGGGTCGATTGCCGCGTTGTTAACGAGAATATGAATTGTGCCGACCTCCCGGGAAAGCCGTTCGGCGAGGGCTCGAACGCTAGATTCCTGGGACACGTCTATCAATCCTGCGAGTGCCTTTCCGGCATAACCGCACCGATTTACCTCAGAAGCTGCGGACTGGGCCGTACCCTCATTGATGTCAGCGAGAACAACCGTCGCTCCCGCTTCCGCAAGGGCATGGCCGTGCTCCACGCCGAGCAAACCACCACCACCCGTAACAACAGCGGTGCGACCAGTTAGATCGAAAGCTTGCAGCATGACGCGTGTCATGATTGTATTTGGCCCCCATCGACGACGAATATTTCTCCGGTCACGAAGCTTGACCGAGGCGAAGCGAGAAATGCAACGCAGTTTGAAATCTCCTCCGGAGAGCCGAACCTCCCAAGCGAGACTTCTCGTCTTAGCATCTCCTCCACTCGCGCAGGATCCTCTAAAATCTTTTGCTCCCATGTCGAACCGGGGAAATTGACGTTACCTGGAGCCACGGCATTAATGCGAATGCCGCGCTTCGCGAGCGGTCGCGCTGCACCACGCACATAGCTGTTCAGCGCCGCCTTTGCTGCCGCGTAGGCAAGAGGACACCCTAATGCTTCCAGTCCGCAAATCGACGAGATGCATACGATGGCACCTTTGCTTTTCTCCAGGAGTGGAATGGCGGCACGGATAACAAATACGGCCGAGAGCAAATTGAGTCGCAGCATCCTTTCCCAATCAGAAACGGTCTCTTCTATCGCAGGCAGTGACTGACCGTTGCCGACGTTGCAGACCAGGATATCGAGCTTACCAAATTTCGCTTCAATCTGGCTGACAAGGCTTTTCGCCCCAGTCTCCGTCGATACGTCCGCAGACAGCGCCGCCAACGCCCCGATAGAAGTAGCTGCCGCCTGAAGACGCTCAGGATCCCGCGCATTGATTACGACGTCGCAACCTTCATCAGTCATTGTCCGGGCAACTGCCTTACCAATACCAGATGAAGCACCGGTGACCAAGGCCAACGACCCGTGGAATTTCAGGTCCAAGAGGATCTCCTATAAGCCGCTCGCGGCGATCCAGCCACGCACCATGTCCCGATAACGGACAAGCACATCCAAGTGGCCGCCGTCAGTCGCCCGGGCGGTTTGAAGGATGAAATCGCCGCGATACCCCGAATGCGCCAATTCATTGAAAATGATCGAAAAATTTGCGGCGCCGGTTCTTAGAGGAACCGTGCCACCACCGACAAGGCGATCCTTGACGTGAACATTCCGGATCCGATGACCATATGCACGAATTTCGGTTCGAGGATCAAACCCTAGCGACGCACTATTGCCGATATCGTAGTTGATTCCAAATGATGACTGAGGAAAAACCGCTATCAGTTCCTCCAGGCAGTCAGGTTCGAAATCCGATTCGAACAAAATTACAATCCCATGTTCGCTGAGCCAGCGTGTATGCGGTAGCAACCCATCGAGTAGTGATTCTCGCTGAGCATCGTCTTCCAGACGCCCGTTGTCCACTAGCGGCACTACAACATAACTGATACCGATCGTAGCGCAAGCTTTCAGAATGCATTCGAAATCCAGAAGCAAAGAGCGGCGTTGAGTCTCCGAAGCCTTCCAAAATGGGACCTGCATGAAGCAGTCACCAGTCAGTGACAAGACATCGATACCAGAAGATCTTTTTAATTCGCGTATGCGGTGTTGCCCGGATTCGAGCAGCAGAGGATTCTCGTGCAACCTATCCGCATCCAAAGTCCACTCAATGAGTTCGAAATTAGATTTGGCACCAACAAAGAATTCTGTTTCCCAAAATCGCCATGGAAAAGCTTGGATCTTGCCATCGATCTGAGGCGATAATCTTCCTTGCATAAACCCGACGCGATTCATCAGAGCCCCTTGGCGGTCCAACCGCCATCAACAAATAGATCCTGTCCTGTAACGTAGCTTGAGGCATCGGACACGAGAAATATAGCCGCACCAACCAGATCGCCTGGCTCACCCCACCGCCCTAAAATAGTACGTGCGGTTCGAGCTACGCGTTGGTCAACATTTCCATAGCTCGAGGCGGTCATCTCTGTTCGAATATAGCCAGGCGCCAAGGCGTTAACCCGAATCCCGCGTGGCCCCATGTCGAGTGCGAGTGCCTTCGTCAACTGCCGCAAGCCACCTTTTGCGGCCACATAAGCAGGGTTACCAGGAAAGCCAAGAACCGAATTAATGCTTGTGACAAACACAATTGAAGATGGCCCACGCATCCACTGCGCAGCAATAATCGCCGTCTGATACGCAGACGTGAGATTTACCGAGATCGTCTGGGCAAAATCATCGGGACTTTGGATCGAAGATGCCGATGGGAACGTTACTCCCGCCGAGAATACGAAGGCATCGATCCGTTTTGAAATCCCGGCTGCCCTCAGACATAGCCCCTCAAAACCGGCACCATCCGTCACATCACACCGGCAGTAGGCTACACCATCGGTCGGTTCTAGGGGGACCATTGAACGGCCGCACGAATAGACGGACGCCCCAGCACCGGCCAAACCGGCAGCGATCGCGGCACCGATCCCCCTCGATGCACCCGCGACAACTACCGTTCGTCCGGCAAGGCTGAAAAGAGACAGTGGATCGGGTGTCATAGCTATTGCCGTGAGAACTGCTTATCACCACCACAAGTCAGTTTGTACGATATACCTAAATTTCATTGTCGGTTTTACCTCTGTCAACCTGGAGTCTTCCAGGAAACGTCTTCGATATCTGAAGAATAGGGAGTTCCATCCGGATGAAATTTCGTTACTATGGCTGGACCTCGATAATCGTCGTCCTCCATATTGATGTCGACGATGAGTCGACTCCTGCCTGCATCAATCTCACCAAGAACATCCTTGAGCTCCAGACAAGTCATCACTCTCACATAGTCAAGCCCAAATGTCTCCGCCAATGCAAAAATATCCGGTGAACCTAGGCCAGACGTTACGGAAGCCCCGAATTCCTTGCCAAACGCTCTGCTTTGCGATCTGCTGATCGAGATATAGCCCGCGTTGTTGAATACGATCAAAGCGAGCTTGATGTCGGAATTTGCATTAATGGTGAGCAGTTCCTGGACGTTGAGCATGATTCCACCATCACCTTCAAGACCGATGACCGACCCAATGTTCGCGGCAGCCGCTCCAATGGCTGCTGGAAGCCCCATGCCCATCGAGCCTAAACTATGTCCTGCATAAAAAAGACGATTACCGTGCGTGGGGGCGAAAAACCTCGCGAAGCCTTCAATCGCATAACCTGATCCGGTCGCTACAAGTGTTTTACCCGTGACGTTGTCCGCAAAGATTTTCGCCACATTTCTCGCGTTCAGAGAGCAACTATCGCCAAAGGATCTTGCTTCGAGTACCGCGTCCTCATCCCTCAATTTAGCGCAACGGACGAGCCAATCACTGTGCCGTAAATCCAAGTCATTCTGGCCGACAAGCCAATCGACAGTGGGCCGAAGGTTGCTGAGAACCAAGTGCGTACCCGGAGCCTTTGAGAGCTTTTCCAGTTCGGCAGGATCGATGTCAACGACGATGCGCACCGCGCGCTTGCCAAAGAGGTCAGGATTGAATCCTGTGGTCAACAGATCAATTCGAGCCCCGAGAAACAATATGAGGTCCGCATTTTGGATAATTCGGTTGCTATGAGTAGGCGCGAGCCCACCGGGACTGCCGAAATGCAGATGATGTTGTGCGTCCAATAGATCGGTACTTGGCCATGTCGTCAAAACCGGCGCACCCAGATGCTCTACTAAATTCAGGAGTTGCTCGCGCGAAATCCCTGCGATTCGATTCCCATTGCCAAGAAAAAGTACAGGGCGCTTCGCATTTCGACAGGCATTTTTAATCATAGCCTGATGATCGCCAGCAAGAGGGACGGCAATTTTGGTCAGCGACGCTATTTTTTCGAGTATGGCAAGAATACGCTCTTCGCCAGCGACTACCTTCAATGGTTGTGCATCCAGTGGAACTTCAATAAATACTGGCCCTTTTCTCGCTGATATGGCTGACGCAAAAAGCTCTGCCAGTCGCTCGTCATCGATATTCGTCGGGCTATATCTTAGAGCGTCCTTGACAATCGGCCTCACCAGATCAAGCGACGGAACTTCCTGTGCTCCGTAGCTTCGAACACCGTATCGGTTGATATCAGCAGATTTGACTTGGCCTGCTATCACAATGATCGGAACGGAATCATGATAGGCAGAAGCAAGCGCAGTCATGACGTTTGTGACGCCGGGGCCAGAAGTCACAACTGCCAATCCAGGCACCAAGTATTCGTGCATTTTTGCATAGCCATCCGCAGCGGACACGCATGCCTGCTCGTGGTTGCAATAAATTACTCTGAGGCTAGACATACCGACTGCACAATTGATATGCGTCGCCATTCCTCCGGTAAGTGAGAAGGCAGCGTCTGTACCCAAGCGCTGGACAATAGCTATCAGGAATTCGGCTACATTCATGAGTTCGACTCAATTTTGGCAAGAAATGATAATGCATCCCAAAATCCAGCGCCATGATCCTTATGACCCTGCCACACTTCGGGAATAAAACCGATGTTCGGGTATCGGCAGATCTGACGCCAGGACGCAGGCCAGTCGATATCCCCCGTGCCCATCAAAACACCTTCGCCATTCGTGCCTTTGGCATCGGCTACATGCAGGTGCGCGGTGCGCGGTAGTAGTCGCGCCAGCGCATCCTGGAAATCAAGACCAAAATAGCTACAGGTCATTTGTAAATGAGACAGATCCAGACAGATTCGCATGTCTAATTCAAGCGTTTTGGCGGCGAGTTCATCAGGCATCATGAAGATGTTCTGATGTCGTTGCCCCCCGAAGTGCCAAGGAAATGGTGCCATATTCTGTGGAATCAATTCAGTTCGGCCAAAATCAATCTGTTCGCAGGCCATGTGAAACCGTTCGTACAGGATTGTTCGCAAAGCGGGCGCGAAAGGTTGATCAGCGGAAAATCCGCCGACGTTTGCGACAATCAGCAATGAATCGGCTTGTGGAAAAAACTCTCCGATGACCTCCGCTGCCTCAACAACACGTTTTAAATTTTCGATGGAGCGACGACGATAGGCGTCATCTTCAGCCGCTAAATCGAGCAATTCGCTGTGCTCGAAAAGCTCAGGCGCGTGGACGACAAGGCGCGAGCAGGCTGTCGGTTCCAGATACGGTCTAGGGTTGATGCCAAGATCACGATAGGACAGATGAAATTCAAACAGATCCGGGTTGATCCACGCACTGTATTGCCTGAAATCATGATAACGAACCGGGACGCCCCATTTCACGGGAAACTGATAAACGCGATCAATGATCGTTTGATCTTTGAGGTCGCTTTCAAACAGAAAATCTCCACGCTGAATGAAGCGCACTGCTTTCCTGCCGATCAGTTCGTTGAGTCTGTAGGGCGGAAGTCCCTGGCCAGGACTCGCTACACGCAATGCCGTTTCGCTGAAGCATTCGCCTGGTGCGATATTGCGGGCAGCAACCACGCTTTTTCCGAGATTTTCACGATTCAACAGTTCGCCTTGGCTGACATGCCGTTCTGACCCTCCCCACGGCAGCGCTTTCTCGACCTGGCGAATGCCGTCAACCAGAGCCCGGAATTCGATGGGATCGAGACTCGCCAAATGATCAGGGCCTTCCATGTTGCGGTCGAGGGTGATGTGACGTTCGATGATTTTCGCCCCCAATGCTACGGCGGCAATCGTGATCGCGGTGCCACGTTCATGCCCAGAATAGCCAATGATGGGATGCAATTCGGCTAGTCGCGCCAGATAGCCGAGCTGGATGTCTGTTTCCGGTGCAGGGTAAGTACTGTTGCAATGAAGCAGAGCAAATGGAATCCCTAACATCTTGAGTTGGGAGACGGCACGGATGATTTCGTGCTCGAAGGACATCCCGGTCGAAAGGATCAGCGGCTTGCCCAAGGAAGCAGCTTTCTTGATGAGATAGGGGTTGCACAGATCCGCTGAGGCAATTTTTAGCGCCGCCACGTCAAACGTGGCCAATACGTCAACGCTCGGCTCATCCCACGGTGTGCAAAGATAGACGATTCCACGATCCTTGCAGTACTGCCTGATCACCCGGTGCTCTGCCAAAGTCAGCTCGACTTTATTCAGAAGATCTTGAATATACTCAACCCCCAGATCCTCGGCGAGCGATTCATCAGCACGAAAGCGGTAAAGCGCCTCGCGATTCCTCATCTGGAATTTAACGCAATTGGCACCTATCTCGATTGCGGCATCGACTAATTTTTTGGCTAATTTGATCGAGCCATTATGGTTATTGCCAATTTCAGCAATGATAAATACGCTTGAGCCACTAATGGTCAATCCATCGATAGCGAATGCGTTGAGATTTATATCAATTTTGTTCGCCATGACACAATACCTTTTGACTCGAAGCGGAATGCGGAAAGTTGGCAGCCAGCATTTTTAAGGCTGTCAGTGACCGCCTTGCGGAAGCGGGGCTGCACGAAAAACAGAAAAAATCCGCCACCTCCCGCACCAAGCAATTTTCCACCAAGTGCGCCTGCGCTCATAGCCGCAGAGTAAATGTCATCGACGCGATGATTGCTCACAGACGATGAAAGTCCCCGTTTCAATTGCCATCCAGCATGTAAGGATCGCCCGAAATCCGCCAATTCACCCCGAATCAGATGATGATGCATCTTCCGGCATAGGTTCACCGCATCCTTAAGCTCGGTCGCTTTTTGACCGCTGTCGAAATCGCGGCGCTGTGCCTGGTGGATCGTGCCCGATTCATGAGGCATTTGCGTGTCACACAGAATGAGACATTCTTCCAATTCATTGACGATGGATTCTTCCAGGCGGATAGGATGCACGAGATTACGTGTCCCATCGAATTCGATCAGATTGAATCCACCGAAAGCCGATGCATACTGATCCTGCCATCCTCCCGCCACACCAAAACACAACCGTTCGGCCTGAAAACAGACTTCAGCAATTTCGTAGGTCGTCCAGCGATCAAGGCGTAATTCGTTAAATGCCGCAACGATAGCCGTTGTGACCGCAGATGATCCGCCTAGTCCAGAGCCAACCGGGAAATCGGAGCGCACGTACAGGTTGAAGCCGGATAATGGACGGATGACAGAAACCGTCGCTGCAAGCAGGCTGTTACAATCCAAACGGACTTGCAGATCAGAGATCGATTTATAGTGCTGAACGGTATCGAGATCTTCCGAATGAATATGAATTTCAGTATCGGTTCTTGGGATCAGCGTAACGTGACAGAACAGTGAGATTGTCGTGCTCAGCACGGCACCTGGATGATCGACGAAAAAATATGTTAGGTCAGAACCGCCCCCACCAAAACTAACCCGAACTGGCGCACGCGACCGGACAAGAATAGGCGCTTCGGGCACGGTCGGAAGACTGTCAGGCGTAATGACATCGAGAAGCTGCCCGTCGGTGTCAATTCGGGGAATGGCATTGAATCCGAGGTCGAGCAGCTTAAGCAGGTCTTCACGCAGCGCGTCGGCAGGTGCGGAGCGAAAGTTGCGGTTCATGCAACGGCGAACGCTATCGCTGGTTTGACCGCCCTCCAGCAGAAAACGTCTGATGTCGCCATTGGTCACGACGCCAACCAAATGGTTCGCTGTATCCAGCACAAATGCAATCTGGATGCGACCTGACTCAAGCCGGTTAATCGCCTGAAGAACGGATTCTTCATCCAGCAGACACATTTCCCTGATTCTGTGGTTCAGGATCGTCACAACATGATCTCCGCTAATTCTAATTTGGCTCGCGCATAATCTTCTGGTATGCCAATATCGATAAACTTTCCTCGGCTCACAAAAAATTGAATCGATGATCGAGTCACGGCTTTTGCCAGAAAATCATTTTCCAGAGAAAATGATTCTTTCATTGGAAATTCCGACTCAATGCCTCTTGGAAAAACGTAAACCCCAGCATTGATAAGACCACGACCGGAAACGCCTTTTTCCTCAAATCTGATGATCCAATCTCCTTCGGTGTCAATGCGCCCGTATCGCATGGTATCTGGCACATCCCTGGAAACAATGATCGGAAGCCGGTTTTTCTGCCATTGCGTTTCAATCTCATCAACTTCAAGATCAAGGTAAGTATCGCCATTTAATATGAATACATGATCTGATCGACACCGCGCAAGCGCCTGACGCAACGCGCCTCCTGTGCCAAGAGGCTTTCGTTCGATTTCGTAAACTAAATCCATGCCAGCGAAGCAATCACCAAAGTGATTAACCACGCATTCAGCTCTGTATCCGAGAGAGAGAATCACGCGGCGACACTGTTTTTGCGCGAGGGTGACAAGGAGCATTTCGAGAAACGGACGACCGGAAATCGGCGCCATGGGTTTAGGTAAATCAGGCACGATTTCTCGTAGTCGCGTTCCGAATCCGCCTGCAAGAATGATCGCTTCAATCATGCCACACCACTCCCAGTAACACGCGCCCAGCGCAGTGTGCGCTGCAATGCCTGGTCGAGCGACGTCCAGACATCTAGGCCCAATTCGTCGCGTGCCCGTGCAATTGATGGAACATAACGTTGCGGCGGTTGCGCGGATGGCGTGCCGTGAATCCGTATCGGACATCCACCTGCTGCGTCTGCGACCGCATGAGCCAGTTCAGCAATGCTCACCGCACGATCCGAACCAACGTTATAGGGGCGATGTGGCTGGCCGTCGAGCAGAATCGTCAGCAGCCATACCACAAGGTCTGATGCATAGAGATAAGAACGAAGCGGTGTGCCATCGCCGCGAATCTCGATGGGCTGATGATGCTGTGCATCGCGGATAAAGTTACCCACGGCAAAATGGACATCCAGCGGTAAAAACGCGCCAACGAATGCGAAGCCGCGCGCGATTTTCACCGGCAGGCCAGACGCCGCGCACAGGAATTCAGCCGCACGTTTGCCTTCGCCATAAGCAGAGGTTGGCGAGTTGGGATCGGGAGCGCCCGGATAGTTTTCGGTCAGGCGTTTTGTCTGCGCAGGCTGTGCGCCATAAACCGCGCCCGAACTTGTCAGCAGCATGGCGGTACATCCGGCACGATCTGCAAATTCCAGGACACGGCGCGTCCCGCTGATGATGGTGTCGAACATCAATAAGGGTTGTGTGCGGTTGAGCTGTTCGCTGGCGGCGGTCGCGGCATGGATCACGAACGGAAAGCTGCCGAGTGGCGCAGTGAAATCACGCACGTCACCACGACACCAGTCGAGCGCCGGATGCGCCGCCAGTGCCCCGGCATGGTGTGCAAACACATCGGGTGCGCGGCTCAGTACCGTGATGCGCAAGCGCAGATCGAGTCGGTCATTTGCCCAGGTTAAGGCTTCGAGCAGCCAGCGACCGAAAAAACCCGTGCCGCCAGTGATGAAAAGCCGCTCGCCAGCAAGTCGACGCAGCAGCAGCTCGGCACGACACAGGATGTCGTTGAGGTCGTCGGCGAGTGGGTTAGGCGGCATCGATTCTTTGCCTGTACCGAAAAATTCGTTTGGCGACGAACCCGCGTCGTAGATTGGGTTGCCGCTGTTGGCAGCCCAACATTTGCGTCAAACATCCTGCTTCAGCGGTGACGTTGGGTTGATTGCATCAACCCATCTACGCGCTTCGGTCTACCCAATGGCACGGGCAAAGTCGTGATCAGAATCAACTACAACGAGAACATTCGCCAAGGCGGGAACCGCTCGCGGATCACGGCCAATTTTATCCGCACGGGCGGGATTATTGAGCCGCACAATTTAGAAGAAAGCCGATATGTCAAGTTGGCGCGGTAAGAGTCGGTGCCGGATTCGAACCGGATCATACGCGCGGTATCCGCTCGCAACCATTCCCATTGGAAACAACCGACTCTTGCGAAGAGCGTAGCACATGACCATCCCCGACACCGACCCCTGTCACGGCTGCCGCGAGCTGATCTGTCCGGCTACGGGTGCGCCACGCTGCGCCCACGAGACCGAGTATGGGCAACCCGGCTGCATTCGCCGTGCCGCTTCACCTGCACCAGCGCCCCGCCAAGACCGCCGCCAGACCAGCCCCGGACACCACCAACCATGAGCGGCGCTCGCGTCACCATCACCGTTGACGATGCCGCCGTGCGTGCCCAGTTGGAGCGGCTGTTGGAACAGGTTCAGCGCCCGACCGACGCCCTGCGCGAGATCGGCGAAGTGCTCCAGCAATCCACCCAACGGCGCTTTGCGACCGAGACTGCACCCGATGGGTCGCGCTGGGCGCCCAACTCGCCGGTCACGCTGACCCGCAAAACCAGCCGCCAGATCCTCACTGAGCACGGCTTTCTCGGCGACACCATCCGCTATCAACTGACCGCAGATCGGCAGGGCGTGGCGGTAGGCTCGAACCGGGTCTATGCGGCAATGCAGCAGTTCGGTGGAACCAAAGCCGACCACCCGCACCTGTGGGGCGACATTCCAGCCCGTCAGTTTCTAGGCGTGTCGGCGGCGGATCGGACGACTATTCTGGATATTTTCACCGACTATCTGGGATCAGCGTGAGGCAATCCGTGCCAAATGACACGCAAAACCCGCCGTGTGACGCCCCGCTCCCTCTGGGAGAGGGGTTGGGGTGAGGGATCGCCCGTGTCCAGGCGTTAAAAAACCCCGCGACCGGGCGGGCGCGGGGTTGGCGTGGGGCGGGTGACGCTCAGGCGCAGACGCGCAGCGGTTCCGGCGTTGCTGGATCAGGTGCTCTAGGGCGGTGCGCTGCACGGTGCCGAGGAGGTGCAACAGGGTCGAGAGCCGCTCGCGCTCGGTCTCGTGGATGACCACGCCCGACAGCAGGTCATCAATGGCGGCGTAGGCGTCGCTGATGATCCCCAGCTCGTCGAGAATGTTGTTGCCGTGCGTTAACTCAATGGTGAGTTGCATCGTGGATCTCCGTGGTCGTGCGGACGGGGCAGTAGTCTGTGGCCGAGGCCGGTTGAGCGTCAATGCGCCGTCTCGGTGAAGAGGTCGAGCTGACTGGCGCGAGCGGCATTGATCTGGATCAATCCACAGGCGACCATCCGCGCACGGTGGACGCGTTGCAGTTGAGCAGACGCCCGATCTCGTGGTTGTTGAGACCGAGGGCGTGGTAGCGCGCCAACTTCTCCCAGTTGCGCCGCACGGCGTAGAACTCCGACAGCAAGGCGTGATAGTGGGCGGTGCTGACGGATGGTGCCTGCTGCCGCACCGCCAGCGCCTCCTTGGCAAAAGCGCGGAAGCGTTTGGCGTTGGGGGTGCTGGCGAAGAAACCGACGTTGTTACAGCCGGTGTCGCTGAAGATGCGGATTTCGCGCATCTGACCCTGCGTCACCGACTGATTGAGTTTCCGTGGTATGCGGAAGTCTCCAGCCGCGTCACGCGCAATGCCATCGACGATCTGGATGCCGCCTTCAAGGGCTTCTTTCGGCGCGTGCAGAGCGGCTCCAAGACACCCGGCTAACCGCAGTTCAAGAAAAAGGATGTCAACGATTCCTTCGCCCTGCGCGAACCATCCAAGTTCGATGTGGACGGGCGCACCCTGCGCATTGAGCGGCTCAAAACACGGATCGCGATGCGCCAACCCCTGCGGTTCACCGGCCAAACCAAGCAGGTGACGATCAGCAAGAAGGCCAGTCAATTCTTCGCATCCATCCTGATCGACACCGACGACTACAACCCACATGCGCCAGAACAGGCGTCCGTTGGCGTGGATTTCGGGATCAAGGATCTGGCCGTGCTCAGTACCGGCGCGGTTATTCCGGCCAACCACACACTCAAAAAAAACCTGAAGTTGTTAAAGCGCCGACAACGGAATCTGTCGCGCAAGCAGAAAGGCAGTCACCGCAGAGCGAAAGCCAAGCTCAGGTTAGCCAAGCTGCATCAGCGGATCAGCAACCAACGTCAGGCCGTTCTGCATGAACTCTCGGACAAACTGACCCGCCAATATAAAGTCATCACCATCGAAGACCTAAATGTCTCCGGGAATGACGAAGAACCGCCGTCTTGCCCGCGCCGTCTCCGATGCCGGCTTTGGCGAGTTACGGCGGCAGATCGAATACAAGGCCGCCTGGCGCGGCGTAACCGTCATCATCGCGGATCGGTTCTTTCCATCCAGCAAGATGTGCCACGTTTGCGGTCAGCTCCACGACATGCCCTTGTCGCAACGCACCATGATCTGCGACTGCGGCAACGTGATCGACCGCGACCTCAACGCGGCCTTGAACTTAAACCAGTACGGTCGCAACGCGCTCAAGCGGGACCTTAGACGGGTCTCAATGGCGTCGCGCACCCCCGCGACCGCATGGACGGAGAGGTTGTCCCAGATGACGAGGTCGCCGGGTGCCAAGGTGGGGCAGCGCAATTCCCTCACATCGGCCAAGAACAACGGCTCATTCATGGCTCCGGCGGTCACCATTGGCGCCATCAGCCCGGCTTGACGCACGGCCAACACCAGCGTGGTGGTCTCCCCATGACCTTGCGGCACCGTGCCCAGTACGCGCTCACCACATGACCCCTAGCCCCACTTACGGATCATCGCCGTGTTCAGCCCGGTTTCATCCACGAACACCAGGTGCGCCGGATCCCAGCGCGGTTGCAGCGCTTGCCAGTACGTGCGTTCCAGGCTCACGTCCGGGCGTCCCTGTTCGGCGGCCGTCAGGGGGTTTTTTGAACGTCAGGCCCAAACGCCGGAGGTGATACCACCAGGTCGACAGCGACACCGACAGCCCCGGCGCCTCGCGCAGTTTTTGGAGAGCGGTGTCCGGCCTGGCCTGCAACTGGGCACGGATCCGCTCGCTCTGCGCCGCCAGGAGCGGCTGACGACCCAGCAGGGGGGGCGCCGCCACCGTGCCACGCGCACGGCGGCGCTGTTTGAGTTTTTCAATCAACCTAAAAAGAGCAGTTCGACCTTGCGCTGCATAATGTAACCTGCTGAAATTTCGGCGCAAGGAGGGTCTATGAACAACCTGATCCTTCACCCTGTGGGTGAGACCGAAACCGGCGCGCTGGTGCCGTTCGCCGGCCCGGTGGCCGTGGATACCTTCGGGGGCAGAGTCCACGTCGAGTGGGATCCCCAGGCGGCCGTCACCCCGCTCG
>CAIUAY010000237.1 GCA_903897335.1 uncultured Chromatium sp.
GCGCTGGTCTTGCAGCGCGGCGAAATGCCCGGCAAGCGACCGATCCAGTTCCAAGGGTATTGCGCACAGCGTCACGACTCCACACGCGATAAAAGGTCGTGAAGTATGGCAGCGACTTGGGGTTTCATCGAATAGCATCGGCTAATTATCTGATGCAATTGCTCTGGGGATCGGGGCGACATGTCCCAACGACTCTTTCAGGAACGGTGGGAGCGCGGGTGACAGCTGATCACCACGCTCCGCAAGACCACGCGCAAAACGCCCATACCATTGATATATAAGCTTTTTTTCGCAAGCGCGCCATCATCGAACCCATTAACGACCCGCTCAAGACCATCCAGCAGGTCGAGCACAGCCGTCATCGCAGCCTCATCAACGCCATGGTTAATGTTCTGGCCACCTTGGCGGCCGACACGCACCAGCCCCGCAAGCCGTCCCTCAACATCCACAGACGTCAGATCAATGCGCTGTTTTGTATCGAGTAATAGACAGAACTCACGTTAAGTTATCCTATTGTTGAGGGCACTACCGCTACCTGATCTCTGAGATAAACCGGCAGCGCCAGCTCAGGAGCCTGCTGCTGCCCCCCTGACAGCCGTTGCGAAACCGCTAGGACGGCAATGTCCTGGGCTTCGCAAAGACCGTCCGTGCTGATGCTCTGCACCCCATCTCCGCAACGCGCCAGCAGGCGAGTCTGATGTGCCGCCCATCCCGAACCGACGCCAAACCAGCTGGCGGCTGAGGGTGCGCTGACCTGATCCGGTGAACACACCCGTTCTGGACAGACGGGCACGGCCAGTCCGCGTGGGTCAATCGTAAAGCAACCCCAGTAGACTTCATCCATGCGGGCGTCCAGTGCCGTGAGAAGCAGGCGTTGACCGCCACGCCGGAACTGGCCTTGCGCCAGTGCCGCTAGCGTCGAGACTGGGATGACCGGCAGGTTGGCCGCAAATGCGACGCCTTGACTCACGGCGATGGCGATGCGCACCCCGGTAAAGGAGCCAGGGCCACGTCCGCAGGCGATGGCGTCGAGATCAATCAGGCGCAGCGCCGCCTGATCGAGCAGTGTCTGCATCATCGGCAGGATGCGCTCGCCGTGGCGTCGCGGTGCGATCTCGAACACTTGCGTGACCGCGCCGTCGATCAGCAGCGCGGCGGAACAGGCATCCCCGGAGGTTTCGATCGCCAGCAGTTTCATCAAAAAGCCGCCAAGATGGATCGGGTTGCTGCTGCCGTGATCCGTGGCCCGAGATGCGTAACCAGTTTGGCGGAGGCCGCCGCTGCGAGATTGCCAGCCTGCCGTTCGTCCCAGTCCTGACTCAGACCGTAGAGAAAAGCTCCGGCGAACATGTCGCCAGCACCCACTGTATCTACGGCATCCACCTTGACCGGCGCAATGTCGATCAGTGCGTTACCGTTCCAAACCAAGGCACCTTCAGCACCACGAGTGATGGCAAAGCGCCGGCTGATCGTCTTGAGGTAATCTACCGTCTGCTGCATGTCCTCGGTGCCAGCCATCCCCATCGCTTCGAATTCGTTCGCGAACAGCAGCTCGACGCCAGAGCCAATCATCTCCAGCAGACCGTGCTTGAAGAACTTGACCATATTGGGATCGGACAGCGAAATCGCGGTCTTGACACCGGCTGCATCGGCGATGCGTTTGGCCTCGATGGCGGCATGGCGGGCGGAATCCGAGGTAACGAGATAGCCTTCGCAATAGAACCAGTCGGAGTCACATAATGCTTCCGTGACCAGTTCCTGAGTCGAGAGATTGCCGCTCACGCCGAGAAAAGTACACATGGTGCGGTCGCTATCGGGTGTCACCAGCACCACGCAGCGACCGGTATGCCCCTGGTCTTTTTCGGTGTGATGATTTGTGTCGACGCCGCCATCGAGCAGATCGCGCATGTAAAAATGACCCAGTTCGTCATCGGCGACCTTGCAGGAATAGAAGCCCTTGCCGCCAAACTGGCTGAAGGCAATGATCGAATTGGCCGCCGATCCGCCTGATCCGCGCTGATGATGGCGGTCTTTCAGGTGATTCATGATGCTGGCCTGCTGCGCTTCGTCGACCAGGGTCATGACGCCTTTGTCGACGCCGAGGATGCCAAGATCCTGGATCTTGATTTCATATTCCATATCGACCAATGCATTACCGATTCCGTAGATGTGATATTTCGACATGACTGCTCCGCTGTTGAGTCTGTTTAAGAGGCCATTGTACAAGAGCCTCTAATGCGGATGGCGCGGCGGTTCTTGCGCTGGGTTCAAGATGTCTCTGTCGAGAGTCCTGACTTAGAACTTATCCGTAAGGAAACGCTGATTAAATGCTTTTTGTGTACGAATTTTTCGCATAAACCATTGTTTTTCATAAACACGAATCGGGTTTTTGTGAATTAATCAGCGTTTCCGTAAAGTAACCATCCCCCGGCAGAGCCGGGGGCTTTGAATTCGTGAGCCGCTCGAAGCGGCAAGGGGTTGCTAACGCGGCCCCACGGTTTTTGGGCCGCCTAAAGGCGGCAGATCAGCGCCACA
>CAIUAY010000238.1 GCA_903897335.1 uncultured Chromatium sp.
CGAGCAACTGTTGGAACGAATGCCGATGCCTCCATCCCCGGCACGTCGACGACCCCGGCCTCCGAAACCGATCTACCTTCTACCCATTGCCGTGTAGGGGGTGGCCGGAACGATGATCAAGGCCGGATGTTATTAGACGTGATTGAACAAATAGACGATAAAAAAACCGGCACTTAGGCCGGTCATGAAAACGTCTTTGGATGGCTTTAAATGGGTATTTGGAGGCTGAACCCGGAATCGAACCGAGGTACACGGCTTTGCAGGCCGCTGCATAACCACTCTGCCACTCAGCCTAATCTGTTAATTATATCCACCAATGGTCATTTTGTCACGCGATTTGGAGCACTTCCCAGGGCGAGCGCATATAAACGGTAGATCTGACATGATATTGCGGCACCTGTTAGCGAATCGCTTTGATGCGTGTCGTGTGTCTGCCAGCATCATCGAGCATTTTGCCAGCCTTGAAGATTCCCGTGTTGAACGTAACAAACGGTATCCGCTTGAGGGAATTCTGCTGTTGGCGGTCTGTGGGGTGTTGAGCGGAGCGGACGGCTGGGAGGCGATCGAGCAGTTTGGGGAGGCGAAGCTGGAGTGGCTGCGTCGCTTTTTCCCCTTCGAGAACGGGATTCCGTCGCATGATCGCATTGCCGATGTGATCTCGCGGCTCAATCCCAAGCGGTTTCAGGCGTGCTTTATGCGTTGGACGCAGGCCGTGACTGGGGCAACACAGGGCGAGGTGATCGCGGTAAGACGGCACGGGGCTCGCGAGACCGCCGCCGGGGACGAGTGGCGCTGCATATGGTCAGCGCCTGGGCGGCCTCTAACCGCTTGGTGCTCGGCCAGGTCGCCACGGCCGAGAAATCCAATGAGATCACGGCGATCCCCAAGCTGCTTGAGCGCTTGGCGCTCAAGGGGTGCATCGTCACGATCGACGCGATGGGCTGTCAGCGTGCGATCGCCGAGCAGATCATCGCCCAGGGCGGGGACGATGTGCTTGGACTCAAAGGCAACCAGAGCACGGTGCAAGAGGCTGTCGAGGAGTTCTTCACAACCGCCGTTGCGGGCCAGTCCGCCGGTGTCGCCCATGCCGACACCGAGGAAACCGACAAGGACCATGGGCGCCTGGAGATCCGCCGTTACTGGATGACGGAGGACTTGAGAACCTTGCCCCATGCGGTGTGCTGGACGGGCTTGCGTCGCATTGGCATGGTCGAGCGCGAGTGCTGGCAGGACGGTACTCAGCGCATCGAGCGACGCGACTTCATCGCCTCCATTGCCGCCGATACCAAGCGGATTGCCTTCGCCGTGCGGGGGCACTGGGGCGTGGAGAAGCGTTTGCCTTGGCGCCTGGAGGATGTGGTCTTCGGCGAGGATGCCTGCAGGATTCGCAAAGGACAGGCACCGGCCATCATGACCGCGATTCGTCATTGCTGCGTCAACCTGCTTGAGAAAGAAGGATCCTCGCTTAGCATGGCTCACAAACGTCGCAAGGCTGCCTGGAACGACGACTATCGCGCTAAGGTCCTGTGGCCGGTTGACGATTAATACGCGCTCGCCCTGGAGTATTTCCCGATCAGAGGATCACCAGGTTGTCACGGTGGATGAGTTCCGGATCATCCAGATAACCCAGAATAGCCTCGAAACAAGCTGACGAAAGTCCCTTGATTTGATCGGTATCTGCGGCAGCATAATTGATCAGGCCGCGTGCGATTTCCCTTCCGGTCTCGTCGAAACAGGACACGACTTCACCCCGATTGAAGGTTCCCTGTACGGCTTTGACGCCGACGGCGAGTAGGCTGGTGCCCTTGTCGCGCAATGCGGTGACGGCTCCTGCGTCCAGAATAAGCCGTCCGCGTGACTGTAAATGACCGGCAAGCCATTGTTTGCGGGCGGCCTGCGGCTCTTGAAAGGGGATCAACAGAGACCCGACTGACTCACCGCGACCAATCCGGGTTAGCACCGCATCACCACGACCTGGCCCAATCACGGTTGGCGTTCCCGAACGCGCGGCGAGTCGTGCTGCCCGCACCTTGGTCACCATGCCGCCGGTTCCGAATCCGGTGACGCTACCGCCGGCAACATCATCGAGCAATGGGTCATCGACCCAGGTTTCGGTGATCAGGCGCGCATTAGGATTGAAGCGGGGATCCTGATCAAAGATCCCATCCTGGTCGGTGAGCAGGATCAGCAGATCGGCTTCGATCAAATTGGCAACCAGCGCGGCAAGCGTGTCGTTGTCGCCAAAACGCAGTTCATCGGTGGCAACTGTGTCGTTCTCGTTGATGACCGGAATAACGCCAAGCCTGAGCAGGGTTCGCAGGGTCGTGCGGGCATTGAGATAGCGCACGCGATTGGCGAGATCGTCACGAGTCAGAAGCACTTGCGCGGTATGCAGACCCTGAGCCTGAAAGCAGTCTTCATAGGCGCGTACTAGACCCATCTGACCGATGGCCGCCGCCGCCTGGAGTTCGTGCAGCGCACGGGGACGCCGCTGCCAGCCCATGCGAGCCATGCCTTCGGCCACCGCTCCCGAAGAGACCAGTACGATCTCGCAACCGGCTTTGCGCCGCGCCGCCATCTGCTCGACCCAATGCAGGAGCATCCCGCGTTCGAGTCCCTGGCCATCGCGGGTCAGAAGTGCGCTACCGATCTTGACGACCCAGCGGTGGGTGGTGGATATCGTTTCACGAGTCATCATGAGGCGCGAGACCGACAGTCAATTCAGCGGATGCCACTCACCCTCATCAGGCGCGACAGGCACATCCCATTCAGATGCGTCCGGGTCAGCCGGAACCGTTCCAACATCTGGCAACGCATCCGGGTCGAGCTTGAGTTGTTCAAGACGACGCATCAGATCGCTGACGAGTTCGGTTGTTCCCTGCCCCGTGAGCGCGGAAATTCCGTAAACTGCTCCCTGCCAATTGAGATCCGACACAAGCTGCGCCTGACGTTCCTGATAGTCATCCGGGTCGAGCAGGTCGGTCTTGTTTAAGACCAGCCAGCGTTCCTTGCCGGTCAGATCATCATTGAAGGCGGTCAGTTCAGTCTCGATCTTGCGCACCTGAGCGGCGGGATCTTCCTCGTCGGATCGTGGGGCGATGTCCACCAGATGCAGCAGCAGACGGGTGCGGGCAAGATGCTTCAGAAACTGAATGCCCAGACCCGCGCCCTCAGCTGCACCTTCGATCACGCCTGGAATGTCCGCAACCACGAAACTACGGTTGCGTCCAACCCGCACCACGCCCAGATTGGGATAGAGCGTGGTGAAGGGATAATCAGCAACCTTGGGACGGGCGCTGGAGATCTGACGGATCAGGGACGACTTGCCGGCGTTCGGGAAGCCAAGCAGACCAACATCGGCTAGCAGGATGAGTTCCAGATGGAGATCGCGGCGCTCGCCTGGCGTTCCTGGTTTGGATTGACGCGGCGCGCGGTTTGTGCTGGATTTGTAGCGGGCATTGCCGATGCCATGAAAACCACCCTGAGCGACCAGCATCCGCTGTCCCGATTCCAGCAGTTCGCCGATCAGCTCGCCAGACTCCTCCTCAAACACCCGCGTTCCGACCGGTACCGGAACAATGAGATCCTGACCGCCGCGCCCGGTCATGTCCTTGCTCATGCCATTCTGACCCCGTTCAGCGCGATGGATGCGCTGATAGCGGAAGTCCACCAGGGTGTTGATGTTGTTATCGGCAAGCAGATAGACGCTGCCGCCATCGCCGCCATCGCCGCCATTTGGCCCGCCGAAAGGGATGTATTTTTCGCGGCGAAAGCTCACGCAGCCGTTGCCGCCATCGCCGGCCTCAACCCGAATGAACGCCTCGTCAACGAATTTCATGCGTTTGACCCGATCAAATGATAACGCTGAAATGAAAAAGCCCCGTCCAGGGACGAGGCTTGACACGTTCTGCCGTTATCAGGCACGCGCCTGACGTCGGCGTGGTTGATCAGGTGTTCTCAACCATGACGAACCGGCGGTTTTTTGACCCCTGCACCACGAATTTCACCACCCCATCAGCCAGTGCAAACAGGGTGTGATCCCGTCCACAGCCGACGTTGACGCCATTGTGAAACTGTGTGCCACGCTGACGGATGATGATGCTGCCTGCCGTGACGCGCTGGCCACCAAAGACCTTGACGCCTAAACGTTTCGATTCAGAATCGCGACCGTTGCGTGAACTGCCGCCTGCTTTCTTGTGTGCCATTGGAGTGTTCTCCTCAACCGACGCGGATGCCGGTGATCTTGAGCGCCGTGTACCACTGACGATGACCCTGACGCTTCAGATAGTGTTTACGACGACGGAATTTGACGATCTTGACTTTTTTCGCCCGTCCGTGGCTTTCGATCGTCGCGGTCACTGTACTGCCGTCAAGATAGGGTTTGCCGACCTTGACGTTATCGCCATCGGCCACCATCAGGACTTGGCTGAAGTCGATGCTCGTGCCCGCTTCGGCAGTGAGTTTTTCAACTTTAACCGTATCACCTTCGGAAACCCGGTATTGTTTACCGCCGGTTTGAATGACCGCGTACATGTCTGATTAGATCCCCAAAACAATTCGTAATTGTCGACGCCAGACGCCGGAACAAAGAAGCGAAATCTTACGCTGATCAAGCGCACCACGTCAATAACCTAAGGAAACGCTGATCAAATGCCTTTTGTGTACGAATTTTTCGCATAAGCCATTGTTTTTAATAAACACGAATCGGGTTTTGGTGAATTAATCAGCGTTTCCCTAAACGAAAGCATCGACCATGCCCGTTTTTTTTAGAACGGGTGGTGGCATCTGGCGACCCTAGTAGATCATTCCAGC
>CAIUAY010000239.1 GCA_903897335.1 uncultured Chromatium sp.
AGTTGGTGACCCGGTATCTCGCCTTCTTGGGGGAAGCGTCTTCGCCACTTTCAGAAACTGTCGATGACATGTCTGGGGACTGTCTCCGC
The DNA here is from genome assembly GCA_903897335.1 of uncultured Chromatium sp. GTDB lineage: Bacteria > Pseudomonadota > Gammaproteobacteria > Chromatiales > Chromatiaceae > Chromatium. The sequence goes on from CAIUAY010000239.1 coordinate 90, forward strand.
TGAAACGACCGCCAGCTTAGCCGTTGTCTGAAGGTTTATGCACCAACGCCGCGGTGCATTCCTAAATCGCAACTCTTCACGGGAAAAGATCTGACAGTTCCCATCGAACAAGACAACAGCGATATCCGCCATGACACTGCGCGGTTCCGCCGTCGCACCAAAGTCGTTTCGAGGTCGCTCGAAATGGTGGATCTGACCCTGCGCCTTCACCATCATCTCGATGTGCCCGAAAACTACGCCGCACGCACCGAGGCCTTCAGATGTATCTTTACTTAACACTCTTGATTTTAAAGTATGAGTATCATTTAAATCAATGAGTTATTTTTTAGACACTATCTCAGCCTGAATCTGCCTGCATTGACTGGACAGCCGCAACGTGACAGCAAAAAAACGCTGGATTAACCCCATGAAAGCACGTTACTACCAGGTTGAGCTGGCCAGGGATCTGTTTGGGGACTGGACGTTGGTGCAGTGCTGGGGCGGATTGGGATCACGGCGCGGAGGCATGCGGATGGTCGTGATGCCGTCCTGTGAGGATGGACTGAAACAGATCGACGCGATTAGCAGACGGCGAGGGAAACGCGGCTATCAACTCACCGAATAGATACCAACACCTGATCCACTGACGAGGTACCTGTGACGGATCGACATTTGAATGTCAGGCTGCTCGTGACCTGCCTGCTGTGGTGTGCGCTGACTATCCTTTCTTTCGCCTGGAATCTGCATCAGGCCAGCCAGCACCGTCGGGAACTGGCACTCGAAACAGCGCGTTCCTTTTTCGAGCAGATCCTCATCACCCGCCGCTGGAATGCCCGCCACGGCGGGGTCTATGTCCCAGTCACAGACCAGACCCAGCCGAATCCCTATCTGAAAGTGCCCAACCGTGATCTGCGGATTTCTGACACGCTCACACTGACCCTGATCAACCCGGCTTTCATGACCCGGCAGTTGTCCGAGATCGCACGGCAGCAGCACGGCATCCAGTTCCACATCACCAGCCTGAAGCCACTGCGTCCCGAAAATACGCCGACGGACTGGGGGTCTGGTGCGTTGCAGCAGTTTGAACAGGGCGTCCCCGAAACAGGCGAGTTCGTTACTGTCAATGGCCAGTCTGTCTATCAATACATGGCGCCGCTGATCACCGAATACCCCTGTCTTCGCTGTCACGAGGGACAAGGCTATCGGGAAGATGACATTCGTGGCGGTATCAGCGTGACACTGCCGTCGGTCACGCCTATCCCGCTGTTTGCGCTCGCTGCCAGTCATCTTGCGATTGCGCTTGTGGGGGTGCTGATCATCCTGGTCATGGGTCAAATGCTGGCGTCATCCTATCGCCAACTGCGCCAGCACGCCGAGATCGACGCGCTCACCGGCATTCCTAACCGGCGCTTTTTCAATGCGCATTTCATCCAGGAATTCCGCCGCCGTCGGCGTCAGCCGCTCTCGCTTATCCTCTGCGATATCGACCACTTCAAGACCTACAACGACCAGTTCGGACATCCTGCCGGTGATCGCTGTCTCCAGTTGGTCGCACAGACGTTGCGCAACAGTTTTCAGCGCAGCGGCGATTTCTGTGCCCGCTATGGTGGCGAAGAATTTGTCCTGGTGCTGCCCAACACGCCGCTGTCAGGTGCCGTCGTTCTGGCAGAAAAGATCCGTCAAGCCGTGTTTGAACTCCAGATCGATCATCCTGGTTCCGCAACCGACGTGGTGACGATGAGTTTTGGAGTGGCCACGGAAGCGGGCGTCGCATCAGACCACGAAGCGCTCATTCAACAGGCCGATCAGGCGCTGTATCGTGCGAAACGGAAGGGGCGCAATCGCGTCGAGAGCGTTTGATGAGCCATCACTGTTTCTTCTCTGGTTCCTGTTCCACGTCAATCTGTCTGGCGTATTCGATCCGAATCAGCTCCATTGCCTGATCAACTTCTTTGCGGAACGCCTGGAACTGATCGAGCTGGTCGCTCGAATACATGGATTTGATGCGCCGCATCTTGGCCAGCAACGGTAGATTCTGAAGCTCAGTGACTGGAACCCCGAGTTTGATTAGCGCCTCGCCGCGCTTATAGATGGTGATCGCCAGATCGAGCAGAGCGTATTGCTTGGCGGGCGAGCAGAAGGTGTCAATCGGATCCAGAGCGCTTTGCTGCAACACGCCTTCCTTGATCAGCGAAGCGCCTTCCAGCTCCCAGCGCTGAGCGCTGGAGAGTGCTTCGGGGCCGACCAGGTTGACGATGCGAGAGAGTTCGGCGTCGCGGGCAAGCAGCGCCAACGCCGTGGCGCGACGCTTTTGCCAGTCGGGATCAATCTCTTTATGCCACCACTGCGCGGCGGTGTGGACATGGTTGGAGAAGCTGGTCACCCAGTCGATCGAGGGATAGTGACGGGCGTCGGCGAGTTCTTTTGACAGCGCCCAGAAGGTTTCGATGATGTCTTTGGTGTGGCTGGTGACGGGTTCGGAGAAGTCGCCGCCAGGCGGCGAGACCGCGCCGATCAGTGTCACCGAACCGGTTCCCGCGCCCTGGGTTTCAACCCGTCCGGCACGTTCATAAATCGCTGCCAGACGCGAGGCGAGATAGGCCGGATAGCCTTCTTCGACTGGCATCTGTCCGAGTCGGCCTGAGACTTCGCGCAACGCCTCAGCCCAACGGCTGGTGGAATCGGCCAGCATCACCACGTCATAGCCCATGTCGCGGTAATACTCGGCCATGGTGATGCCGACGTAGACCGACGCCTCGCGTGCAACCACTGGCATATTGGAGGTGTTGGCGACCAACAGGGTGCGCTCCATGAGCTTGTGCCCGGAGTAAGGATCGTCCAGTTGTGGGAAGGTTTCGAGGACATCGACCAGCTCGTTGCCGCGTTCGCCACAGCCGACATAGATCACGATGTCGGCATTCGACCAGCGTGCGATCTGCTGCTGCACCACGGTTTTGCCGGCACCGAATGGACCGGGAACCGCGCCTTTTCCGCCTTTGATCTGCGGAAAAAACGTGTCGATGACGCGCTGCCCGGTGATCAGTGGCGAAATGCCATCATCGCGGCGCAGATAGGGGCGCGGTTTGCGCACTGGCCAGCGGTGATACATGCTGAGTCGATGCGTCACGCCCTTGTGATCACGCATCCGGGCGATGGTCGATTCGATGTCGTAGTCACCGGCTGGGGCGATTTCAACCAGATCCCCTGCCATGCCTGGTGGCACCAGAATCCGATGAACAACCGTATGCGTTTCCTGCACGGTGCCGAGCACGGTGCCCGCGCCGATCGTGGTGCCGGCGTCGAGTGCCGGATTGGGAACGAATGCCCATTCTTTGGCGCGGTCGAGTGCCGGGACGCTGATCCCGCGACGGATATAATCGCCCGACTCAAGCGCAATCTTGGACAGTGGCCGCTGGACGCCATCGAAGATGCCGCCCATGAGTCCAGGACCAAGTTCAACTGAAAGCGGCCAGCCCAGTCCGATCGCCGGTTCGCCGGGGCGCACGCCATCAGTGGATTCATAGGTCTGCACCACCGCTTGCTGGCCACGCAACGAGATGACTTCGCCATACAGTCCGAGTTCGCCGATCTTGACCTGCTCGCCACTGCGCACGCCGGGCAGGTCGATGGTCACAATCGGGCCGTTGATGTCGCGGATGACGCCGACTCGTGAGCCTGTCAAAGAGGTTGTTTCGCTCATGGTTCAATCATCCAGTAAAGAGTGAGCCGGTCTCAAATCCACCCGGCAGCAATTGCTCCAGGATGGTCTGCTGAATCTTTGGCCGCAGGCGTGACAACCGTCCCTCAAAGGTCTGGTCGACGCGGATGCGCTGATCCTCACTGGCGATCAGCGCGCCGCCGAGGGCTTGGATGGCCTCGGAGACGGGTGCAAGCGTGGCGGTCTTGCCGGCAGGGAGTGACTGGATGAGCTGTTCCCAGCGCAGATGGAGCTGGCGCTGATCCTGCGCGTTGGCTGAAACGACCAGCGCCGGTGACTCAATCAGCGCCGCCGCATCGATGATCAAACGGTCGAGCCAGGCGTGATAAGTTGGTGCGTCGGCCATGAAAGTACGCATCCGCTCGGTGAGCAGGCTTTCGATGTTCTGCACCAGATTCCAGCGCACCTGGTCGAGATGAATCTGCATTTTCAGTTCGCTGGTCTGCACCCGCTGGCGGAAGGTGCGTTCGGCAAGCGTCTTGGCAAGACTTTCTTCGCGTGCTTCGCGCAGACGCAGCCGTTCAGCGGCTTCGCGCAGAATGCTGTCGCGGCTACGGCTGGCGCGTTCGCGGAATTCACTTGCCAGACGCTCCGCGCGGGACAGAATCGCCCGTTCCAGTTCTTCTACCTGATTCACGATGTCTTTCCTCCGGTCTGGCCGGATTGAAGAGTGGCCACTCCGAACAGCGCAGTGAGGCGCGTGGCGACCTCGCTGGACAGTCTGGGGGGCGCGTTGAGCGCGGGCACGGCGATGACGACGATCCGCCCACCTTCGCGCAGCACCTGCTTCAACTGTGGGATGTCCTGATTCATCACCGCGTCATCGACCACGATGAATGCTTTTTCACGCCCCCGTTGCAGATCGCGCAGGAGACGCTCGATTTCGTGGGGTTCGGGGTTCGGATGGGTTTCAAAGCCGATCAACTGAAAACCGACCGCGAGGCGATCCTCGCCGATGAACAACATGCGGGTAATTTGGCCGTGGTCGTTTTGGGTATCCATGTCGGTGTTCCGAGCGTTGTCGCTCTCCGATACGCCGAATCCGCCCCCGACATTCAGACAAGCCTCGGCGGGCGCGGGTCTCGGTCTCAGAGCTTGTTGAGCAGCAGGATCGAGATAACCAGGCCATAGATCGCAATGCCCTCGGCGAGCCCCAGATAGATCAGGGTACGCCCAAGATTTTCCGGTTTCTCGGTGATGGCAGCCAGTGACGCCGCACCGATGGGGCCAACCGCGATGCCGGCGCCGATCGTCGAGAGCCCGGTCGGGATGCCGACGCCAATGATGGCGAGACCCATGCCGACGGACATCTCGCCAAGGGTTCCGGGAACTTCGGTTCCAGTCGCGGCGAATGCCTCATTGATTCCAAGCAGCAGCAGGGCGAGTTGCGCACCGACGAAGATCACCAGTTGCGACCCTATCGCCGGTTTGTGCCAGGGTCGGATGCGGCTGGCGAGTTGCGGGCGCAGCTCCAGAAGGATTCCGGAAACGATCAGACCCAGGATAGCGAGTGACATGAGTGCGACAAGCCAGTACATGATGAGCTCCAGGTGAGTGGTTGTTTGAGAACGTTAACTTTGATATCAGTAATCGGTTGCGGGAGCGTCGCGTCACCCGATTGGTTCAGGACAGTTCGCGCCGAAACCGCAGCGGCGCAAAAGCGTGTCCATCGCCGGAAAAATAGCGCGAGAAGCCTTCATAATACTGTAAGCGCATCACCTGGATCATCACGATGCCGCCTTCAAGCACCAGCACGAAGACGTTTCCGAGTATCACCGTAACGACGTGGCCAAAGGCACCCATCATCCCGGCCAGGGTGAAGACCGCGATCGAGAGCGCGACATGGTTGAGACTGAAGGCCGCAACCCGCAGAAATGACAGCGTGTTGGAGACATAGCCGATGATGGTCTCCAGGGTCTCGATGAAAACGACCAGAATTTTTTCGCCGATGGATGCCTCTTGATGCAGCCAACTCTGCGCGGCCAGCGCAAGGAGCGAGGCGACCATCAGCACCATGGGCAAGAGACCAAAGACGCCACCCTGAGCCACCCGGAGACTTCCGCCAATCAGTGCGAGATAAAAGACCAAGTTCACGATGCCGTGGTGTCCGAACAGCGCCCCCGACCAATTCTTGATCGCCATGCGGTTATAGATGGCCAGCAGACAGGCAACGCTCAGGAAAACCACGCCCCAGCCGAGCGCGATGGAAAGCATCAGCAGCGGATCGCTAAGCGGACTCATCCAGAGCGCGGGCAGGATATGCTCATAACCAAAGATGCTGCCGAACAGGAGGCCAAAGGTCATCGAAGACAAGCCAGCCATCAGTCCGAAGAGCCAGAAGCGTCCGAGCTGACTGCGAAAATACCAGGCGGCCAGGGCGATCACCGCGCCCTGCCCGATATCTCCAAACATGCTGCCGAACATCAGCAGAAAGGTCACGGCGAACAGCGGGGTAGGGTCGACCTCATCATAAGCGGGGATGCCATACTGGTTAACCAGCATGGCGAAGGGTGCCAGCAGACGGTTCCTGACCGGCACGGTTGGCACCAGCAGGCGCTCATCGGGTCGCGGATCGCGGCTGACGAGATCGAAAGGCAGGGTCAATGACTCTTTCAGACGCTGCTCCAACCGTGCAACGGCACGAGCCGGAACCCAGCCGGCGAGATGCGCGAGGTGTCCAGAACTGCGCAGCGAGGCATCGAGCGTGACCAGTGGCTCGGCCAGCATCAGGGTATGCCGCGCCTCCAGCAGCCGCTCGCAGAAAGGCTCGACCCAGTGGTTCAGACTGTCCTGAAGCGCTTGGCGCTGTCCGGCGATGGTTTGCCGCTGGCGCTCGAAATCCTCCAGCAGCTCGGCAGGTTTGCGGTCGAGTTCGAGCGGAATCGGGAGGTTCTGGAAGCTGGCGGCGGTCAGCACCGGCGCGAGTGGCGAGCCGGGTGGCCCGACGATCACGACATGCGCCTGGTCGCCCTGCTGCATATAGACCGAGAGAATAAAGCCAGCGAGTCTGGTCGCGCCCTCCAGTTGACGCAGATTGTCGCGCGGCACTAGACCAACATGAAATTCCAGGAAGCGCGTCTTGTTGCGCAGCATCCCAAGATCGATATTGAGCGCGGTGAAATTTTCCAGTGCCGCCTGCTGTTCCCGGATCAGGCGTTCGGTGTCGTCCAGACGGTGAAAGTCCTCTTCGTAACGGGAGGCTTCATCCCAGCGTTCAGCGAGCCAGAGATTCAGTGCGCTGAGTTCGGCGATAGCGACCACGCGCACGGCGCGGATGTCAGGCGTTGCATCCAGTGACACGAGACGAGCGATCTTGGTTAGGCGTGAGCGCGCCTGACTGAAGGTCTCGCGGTAGTCACGTCCCGGCATGGCGTCGAGCCGGGTTTCAGTGGGCGGGCGGGTGTCCGGGTGGAAGCTGCCAGTCTCGGCGAGCGCCAGTGATGCCTGTGGCAGATCCTCGGTCAGGATCAGCAGGCGAACATGTTTCATCGGCATCGGTTTCAGCATGACTGGATCACTCTCCGGTACGTGGTCATGATGGTTCTGGATCAGGCCGCATGCGCCTGGAGCCAGCCTGGATCAGCCAGTTCGAGCGCGGCGCGGATAGTCGCGTCCGGGAACTGGAGCAGACGTCCGCGCGCCACCGCGAACAACAGGAACAGATCCGACTCGCGCAGCATCAGATAGGCCAGCGCCCGCGCAACGCCCGACTGACTGCGCGAGAGGACGCCGCGAATCTGAAGCTGGGTGTAATGACCGATGCGCTGCTGCACCTCGCTGATGTCGCGGCTGTCGGCAAGTAGCCGGTTGAGCGGGTCTGGAAGCGCTTCCAGGATACGCTCGAACGTGTCGAGATTAACCAGATGCAGGAGCCGTTCGCGGGTCAGCAGGCGCGTCGAGGGCACCAGTTGATAGTAGGTTTCGGAAGGTGAAAACTGATAGGTCAAGCGGAACCGCAGCAGCCACAGGAGCGCGACGCGGTCGAGTTCCGCACCCATCAGACGGCGTAGCGAATCCAGATGGTGACTGTCTGAAGCCATGATCTGACGCACGATGCCCGTGTAATAGAGCCGATCGACTGCCGCCTCTAGCGCCAGTGGCTCACGGTGTTTTTCATAGATTTCACGCGCCTGACGGGCGATCTGGTGATAGGCGCTAGTCTCAAGCTGGCGCAGCAGTTCCAGAACATTTTCAGCGCGCACAAGTTCCTGATACGGCAGGCCAATGCTTGCGGGCAGATCGAACAGATGATTGCGGATCTCCTGCTGGTCAAGGTCATAGAGTTTGCCACGCAGCAGCGTTTTCAGGTTAAAAAGCGCGTATTTGCGCCCCCAGGCCAGCAGCAGCGAACGTTCAGCCGCCGTCATGGGTCGCGCCAGCACCTGTAGCTCGGCCAGCAGCAGTTGCAGCATGTTCTGTTCGATGGCGCGTCCACGGGCGACGGTAGACGGGTGTTCATCCAACAGCGCGGACATGCCGAAATGTTCCGCCAGTTCGACCAGCGCCATCTGCGTCAGACGCTTGATCAGCGCCGACGTAAACAGCCGCGTGGACATCACGGACACCCGGGTGTTCAGATAGGCGTGTGTGGCAGCGTGGCTCATGGCGTGGCTATTGGTCAGGCGCGACGAGAATCTGGAAAGCGGCTTCCAGCGCGATCTCTTCGCGCTGTTCAGCCTGGTCGCGGAGCTGGTTATGGCGCTCGTCGTAACGGCGGCGCAATTCGGCGACATGCTGCTCGGCGCGTTCTTCAGCCTTGGCGATGAAGGATCGCTGGAGATCAGGAATGCGCGTGGTGAAATGATCGTTGTCAGCACGGGCATCAGCCATCGCCTGCTGGATGCTGTGCTCCTGAGCCTGTTCAGCCTGCTGGGCGATCTGTTCTGCCCGCATCTCGGCGTCAAGCAGTCGTTTGAGTGAGTCATCCATCGGATTGAATCTCAATGACAGCAGTATTGAAACAATACTTTAACCCAGGTTGCCACGGCGATGCTGGGCAAAATCACGCTCTTTCCTAGAACGAACCACTGGCCGGCATCTGGAACGTCAGGGAGGCACTGAACCGTTCATCAGCTCGATGGGTTCGGGATGACCGAACAGATAGCCCTGAAAGGTAAGACACCCTTGTTCTTCCAGAAAGCGGCGCTGTTCCTCGTTTTCGATCCCTTCGGCCATGACCGCAATTCCCAGACTGTGCACCAGCGACACGAAAGCGATCGGCAGTTCAGTGTTGTTGGGACTGATGAGTACATTATTCACGAAATCGGGCGCGATCTTCAGTCCATCCAGCGGCAGGCGTCGCAGTGCCGATAGCGAACTGTAACCGGTTCCGAAATGATCCAGCACAAAGCCCAGGCCGGCGGCCTTCAGCGTCTGCATCTTGGCAAGGCTGTCGGCAAAATCGGCCAGCAGCAGATCCTCGGTGAGTTCCAGCTTAAGCTTTCCGGGATTGGCGCCGGTGCCTTCGATCACCTCCAGAATCTCCTGCACGAATCGCGGATGACGGAACTGGCGAGCACTGATGTTGACCGCCATACCGAGATGCGCCAGCCTGGGCTGTTGTGACCAGTGCGCCAGTTGACGGCATGCAGTTTCAAGGATCCAGCGTGCCAGCGGCAGGATCAGGCCGGTCTGCTCGGCGAGCGGGATAAGCTCAGTGGGTGGAATCCAGCCGTGTTCGGGGTGATGCCAGCGCACCATCGCCTCGGCGCCTGTCATCTTTCCCTGGGCATCAACCTGTGGCTGGTAGTAAAGATGGAACTGTCCAGAATCGATGCCGGCGAGCAGGTCGGCGGCGAGTGCCTCGCGGGTGGTCAGTTCCTCGCGCAAAGCGTGATCAAAACAGCGCAGCCGGTTGCGTCCAGACTGCTTGGCCTGGTACATCGCCGCATCGGCCTGTTTGATCACTTCGTCGGCGGATTCCTGATGACCGTCAAAGACGCTGATGCCAATGCTCGGCGTGCTGGCATGTGGCTGTCCGTCGATGTGATAAGGCGGATTCAGCAGATTGAGGATTTTCACGCCGAGCTGACAGGCGTTACGGGTGGCCAGTTCGGCATCTTCACCAAGTGCCTTCAGGATGACCACGAACTCATCGCCACCCAGCCGCGCCACGGTGTCGTTCTCACGGACAAAACCAAGCAGACGCTGCGCGACCTCCTGGAGCAGTTGGTCGCCGACTGCATGTCCAAAGTGATCGTTGATGCGCTTGAAGTTGTCGAGATCGATGAACAGGAGCGCGCCATGTGAACGGCTGCGGGCACTGTCGGCAAGCGCCTGATGCAGCCGGTCGAGCAGCAGCCGCCGGTTAGGCAGGCGGGTCAGGTAGTCATAATAGGCGAGCTGATGATATTCCTCGCGGGCGATCTGCTGATGCGTGGCGTCACGAAATGGCTCTGCAAAACGCCAGGGCGGGCCTGGCTCGGTGAATGACAGGCTAAGTTCATCGGCGATACGGGCGAGATCGACCAACGTCGACGCACCCAGTTTTTCCATCATCTGCTGGCGATGACGTTTGAGGCTGTGGACGGAAAGCCCCATCGACCTGGCGATGTCGCCGTGGCGCTGCCCCTTCGCCACGCGGTGCGCGATCAGACATTCCTGATCGGTGAGCGAGGTGAAACGCATGGCAAGTTCAGCACGGCGCACATGCAGACGCTGGCGCTGGGTACTGACTTCAAGCGCCAGGGCGACGGCAGCGAGCAAGATGCGCGAATCGATGGGTTTGACAAGAAAATCCAGCGCACCGGCTCGAAAGGCACTGGCTGCATCAGGCACACTGCATGCGCTGCTCATGAGCAGCAGTGGGATCTCGTCGCGGGTGCTCAGACGGCATTGCAGATCGAGCCCGTCGAGCGCTGGCGTTCTAAGGTCGCAGAGCAGGCAGGCAGGTTCAACAACAGCGGATGGCGGCAGCATCAGGTAGTCACGCGCCGAGACATGGGTCTCGCAGAGATAGCCATCCGTTTCGAGCAGGGCGCGAATAGTTGCCAGATGCGCCTGGTCAGCGTCGATCACCACCACCCGGCCACGCACGGGAGCGGTGTCCGGGTCAACAGGTG
>CAIUAY010000240.1 GCA_903897335.1 uncultured Chromatium sp.
CACCCACACCGCTTTTCGAGCAACTGTTGGAACGAATGCCGATGCCTCCATCCCCGGCACGTCGACGACCCCGGCCTCCGAAACCGATCTACCTTCTACCCATTGCCGTGTAGGGGGTGGCCGGAACGATGATCAAGGCCAACAGTTATACCCGGCAGCTTTTCTACGGCAGTCGGCGCATGGTGGTGTACTTGACGCCGGGTCATGTGGTGAACCGCAAGCGCCTGCAACGGTTGATGCGGGTGTTGGGCTTGGTCGGCTCGGAGTCCCGTCACGCATCCTGAGCGACGTTGACACCCCGGCGGTCGCCGTTCACCCGCGCCGCCTTCACCGGCCTGCTCCTCCGTGGAAAAGATCACCATCAGCGTGGATGGGCGCGGGCGGGCATTGGACAACCTCTTCGTCGAGCGATTGTGGCGTCGCGTCAACTACGAAGACGTGTACATCAAGGGTTATGCTAACCTCCCTGAACGCCAGTTAGGACTGACCGAGTACGTCGTCTTCTATACTGGCGCGCGACCACGCCAAGCCCTCGGCTACCCCATGCAGTGGTCTACCGGCCGGGAGAAGGCGGCGGCACCAAGATCATCGACCGCCTCGGCGGTGCAGAACTGGGGCAGCGCCAAAACCGCTGCGATTGAAGTGGACAGTCCAGCTTAAATTCGAGGAAAAACTCCTGGACATGGAGCCACTTTAAAGAGCCTGCCAGCATTAAGGAATGCGTTGATTTATTTCCAAGATGTCGAAGGAAGTCATTTAATCAGCGTTTCCTTAAATCGTTTGCACAGCAACCCGGAGCCTGACGTGACACCCAATCTCTTTTCGCCCGGTCTGGTGCGTGTCCACGGCAACCAGCCGGAGGCGCTGCGTGATCTCATCGTGAGCTGGATGCAGCGTTATCCGCTGGCACCGCTCGAACACGAGATTATCCTGACCCAGAGCAACGGCATTGCACAATGGCTCAAGTTTGCGCTTGCCGCCGATCCTGGCAATGGCGGGCTGGGAATCGCCGCTGCCGTTGAAACGGTGCTGCCCGCACGGTTCATCTGGCGTATTTATCGCACGCTTCTGGGGCGTCAGCCCGTGCCGGAAACCTCGCCATTCGATAAACCGCACCTGATCTGGCGTCTGCTACGTTTACTGCCCAGTTGTTTGGAACAGCCGGACTATGCGCCGCTGCAACGTTTTCTGAGTCAGGATACGGAACGACGCAAAGGCTATCAGCTCGCTGAACGGCTGGCTGACCTCTTCGATCAGTATCAGGTTTATCGTGCCGACTGGCTGGCCGCCTGGGCGAATGGGGATGACGTGCTGATCGAGGCGCGGGGTGGTCGCGTTCCGTTGCCAGACACGCAACGCTGGCAGGCTGCACTGTGGCGGGCGCTGCTGGCCGATGTCGAAGCTACGACCCAGTCAAGCGGAACGCTGGCCGCTGGCGGTCGGGCGGCGGTTCACGCGGCTTTTCTGCGGCGGGTGGCAGACTGGCCTGACGGTCGCCAGCCACGCGGTCTGCCGCGTCGGGTGATGGTATTTGGGATCTCCAGCCTGCCGCGTCAGTCGCTGGAGGTGCTGGCGGCACTGGCGCGCTGGACGCAAATCCTGATGTGCATTCATAACCCCTGCGAGCATTACTGGGCGGATATCGTGGCCGACAAGGATCTGCTCCGTGTCGGGCGCAGGCGTCAGCTGCGTCGTGCTGGCAGCCCCGAAGCACTATCCGAGGCGACGCTGCACCTCCACGCTCATCCACTGCTGGCCGCATGGGGCAAGCAGGGACGCGATTTCATCGGTCTGCTCGATGAGCAGGATGAGGCACTGGGACAGTACGCCGCTGACGGATCGCCGTTCAGTAGCGGTCAGCGCATCGATCTTTTTTTCTCGCCTGGCACCGACACGCTGTTGCACCAGCTTCAGGACGACATCCGTGATCTGCGTCCACTCGCCGAAACGCGCAGTCACTGGCCAGCAGTTGATCCGGCACAGGATCGCTCAATCCGTTTTCACATCGCCCACAGCCCACAGCGCGAGGTTGAGATCCTCCATGACCGTCTGCTCGCGGCGCTCAATGCCGATGCCACGCTGACGCCACGCGACATCATCGTCATGGTGCCAGATATCGACCCCTATGCCGCCCACATCCAGGCGGTATTCAGTCTGGTCGAACGCGACGATCCGCGCTTTATTCCCTACAGTATTGCTGATCAGGGACAGCGGACGACCGATCCGGTGATTCATGCCGTGGAAATTCTGCTCGGTCTGCCGCAGTCGCGTCTGGCAGTGAGCGATCTTCTCGACCTGCTGGCGGTGCCTGCGGTGCGACGACGTTTGGGGATTAAAGAGGACGCCTTGCCACAACTCCAGCGCTGGATCCGGGGCGCCAATATCCGCTGGGGACTGCATGCCGAACAGCGCGTGAGTCTGGGTCTGCCTGCGCCGCCTGAGCATCAGACTCAGCACACCTGGGCGTTCGGATTGCGGCGAATGCTGCTGGGTTATGCCGTGGGCGCCCAGAGCGATGCCTGGCACGAGATTGAACCCTATGACGAGATCGGCGGGCTGGAAGCGGCACTGGTTGGTTCGCTGGTATTGTTCATCGAACGCCTTGATGCAATCTGGCGCATGATGCGCACGCCCGCGACTGTTGCCGAGTGGTGTCTGCGTCTGCGTTCAGTGCTGGCGGAGATCTTTGCAGCCGAAGAGAGCGCCGAATCCTTCACCCTGCTCCAGCTCGACAGCGCTCTACAGGATTGGCAGGACGCGTGTGATGAAGCGGGTTTCACAGCCCAGTTGCCGGTTTCGATCGTTGCTGAAGCCTGGCTGTCACGAGTCGATGACACAGGACTCATGCAACGTTTCCTGGGTGGAACCGTCACCTTCGCCACACTGATGCCGATGCGCGCCATCCCGTTTCGCATGGTGTGTCTGCTTGGCATGAACGACGGTGACTATCCACGCGCCCGCATCCCCATGGATTTCGATCTTATGGGCAACGACTATCGGCCTGGCGACCGCTCGCGCCGCGAGGATGACCGTTATCTCTTTCTCGAAGCGCTGCTTTCGGCGCGTGACCATCTGCATCTGTCCTGGGTTGGACGCAGCATCACCGACAACAGCGAACGCCCGCCCTCGGTGCTGGTCGGCCAGTTGCGCGACCATCTCGCGGCGGGCTGGCGGCTGGCGGGTGATCCCGATGCAGAACTGCTTCCCGCGTTAACCCAGGAACACCGTCTCCAGCCATTCAGCACCGCCTATTTTGCTGCGGATGCAGAGACTTCAGACTGGTTTACTTATGCTCGGGAGTGGCGACCTGACACGGCCAGTCAGACACCGACCACCGCGCTGCGCAACCAGCCGCCACTGCCCCCGCCGGCGCGTGATGAGCCACTGCGGATTCAGGATCTAGCTAACTGTCTCAAAGCGCCGGTCAAGACCTTCTTCCGTCAGCGCCTCGGCGTGTTCTTTGAGCGCGACGATCCGGTCAGCGACGACCAGGAACCCTTTGCGCTCGATGGACTGCGCCGCTGGCAGTTACGCGACGCGCTGATTCATGAGCAGATCGCGGCTTTGGAACAGGGTGAGTCACCCGTTGATGCTGGTGCCCGACAGATCGCACGTATCGTCCGGCGCGGCGATCTGGCCGCCGGTGCCTTCGGTGACGCCATTGCCGAAGAGATTGCTGCTCCGCTGGAGCTGTTGTTGACGGCATATCAAAAGGCGCTGAGTCGCTGGCCGCAGGTGATCACAGAAGAAGTCGAGATCCGTTTTCAAATCGAACATGACGGGCAGACGCTGGAGCTGAACGACTGGCTGGGCGGACTGCGCCGCAATGCACAAGGCGACTGTGCCAGGGTGGTGCTGGAAAGCAGCGACTTGGTGAAAGACAAGCGTTATCGTGGCAAGAAGCTGATCCGTCACTGGGTCGCGCATCTTGCCGGCCATTTGCATGGCGGACGGCTGACGACACTGGTCATCAGTCCGGTTGGTAGTGTTGAGCTGACACCGCTGGAGCCGGATGTCGCCCAGAGGCATGTCAGCGACCTGCTGCAACTCTGGCACGACGGGATGCGCCGACCGCTGCCGCTGGCGGTCGAAACCGGATTTGTCTGGCTGAAACAGGGTGCAGCGTCCGCCCGAAGTTGCTATGAAGGGAGTGATAACCACTGCGGCGAGCTGGATCGCAGCCCGGATTTGGCGCGGGTCTATCCCGATTTCGACACACTCACGGCCTCGGATGAATTTGCCGAACTCGCCGAGCGTCTGCTGCGCCCAATCGCAGAGGCGATGCCGGTTCAGACGCACTTGTCAAACGTCACTCAGGATGTCTAAGATGCCCATCTCATTTAAGCGTCAAAGCGTCAGGATCAGGATCGTCGTCAGACGTGATCGCATTCAGCATCATCCAGTGTATTCCCTGACGCGATTTCAGACTAAACTGTCAAACATCATAGATCGAATGAGATCTCTTGCCTTTTTTGCGGATTCAATATCATGCGAGATTACAAATTTCAGAAAAAAGAATGGCCTGTCCGCAAAAACAAAAAAAGCGCCACGACGATTATCTTAAAGATAATGATCGTTGGCGCAATCGTCGGCGGTGGCTATTTTGCATATCAGTGGTTTAATTCGCTGCCAAAAGATGATTCACCTCAGGTGGATTCCAATACACGGATTATCCCATTACCAATTCCACCAAAAAGATCGAATTCTTCTCCGATGGCGACCGACAATGCCGTTCATGATGCGCATTAGTCATCACGCACCCATGCCGCTGTGAATCAGGCAGAAAAGGATGATCCACAGCCGCAGGTCGTGGTCGCGTTTGGATTGCGAATGATAAACTGCGATCCCTGAAGCCCTTCGGAATAGTCGATCTCAGCCCCCAGCAAATATTGCATGCTCATTGGGTCAATGATCAATTTCACCCCGTCGGTTATGATTTCAGTATCGCCGTCCTGAAGTGATTCATCGAACGTGAACCCATACTGAAAGCCAGAACATCCGCCTCCCTGGATGTAGACGCGCAACATCAAGTCAGCATTGCCTTCTTCGCTGATCAGTTCCGCCACCTTTGATGCCGCAGCAGCGGTGAAAATCAGCGGGGTATCCGTTTCTTCAGTCATGCATAAATTCCTCAAAGTTGGTTTGATAGCCTGTGTTGATGAATATCCGTCTTCTGGACTAGTTTTCAAGCCATGATGACAGCCTTCCTGCCCCAGTGGGTTGCGAGATTGACCTGCCCTTTATCTTGCGCCCGGCATGAAGATATTTGTTCAGTTTAAAATACAGCACGTTAGCCAGGGCGATACGGTCTGCGCCTAGAGGAGTCCTGATGCGGTCATGTCTAACCCACTGGTGTCTGCTGTGCACAACCCTATTTCTGAATGGCTGCGCACATCCCCCATCATCGCCAGCACCAGAGCGCATTGTTGCATCAGACCCGCAGACAACTGAAACAGTCGCTGTCGGCGCGATCATAGAGGCCGCTGTTGCAACACATGCAAACACTGAACGACCCACGCTTGAAACCGACAGAACACTGCCGCGCTCGCTGACGATCAGTCTTGACGCGCAGCAGTTTACCTATCAAGTGGGTGGTGAAACAGTTCGTGTTGGTTCGCTGTCATCCGGCACGGAGGGGCACCAGACACCCACCGGGCATTTTTCAGTGCTCGGCAAAGAGCGAGACAAGGTCTCGTCGCGTTATACCAACCAACTCGGAATGCAGGCGTGGATGCCCTATGCGATCCGCTTTCATGGCAATTATTTTCTGCATGAAGGCTGGCTTCCCGGCTATCCCGATTCACATGGCTGCGTGCGATTGGGCGAACAGGATGCGCGATTTCTGTTTGAGCAGATGCAACCTGGCGATCCGGTAACAGTGATCCATTAACACCGAACCACAACATCCGACGCGGCGTCTGAATCACCGCAAAGCCGCCAGCAGCCCCTTGAGCAGAACCAGCGGCGCAGGCGGACATCCGGGAATCTTCACATCTACCGGGATGACATTCTCCACCGCGCCCCGGCTGGCATAGGAGACGCCGAACTCGCCACCGTTGCAGGCGCAGTCTCCGGCGACGATCACAAATTTGGGCGATGGCGTGGCGCGCCAGGTGCGTCGTAGCGCGGTTTCCATGTGACGCGAAACCGGCCCGGTGACCAGCAGCGCATCGGCATGACGTGGCGAAGCGACGAAATGAATGCCGAAACGTTCGACATCGTGATAGGGGTTATTTAGCGCATGAATTTCGAGTTCACAGCCGTTGCAGGAACCAGCGTCCACCTGACGGATGGCAAGACTGCGCCCAAAACGCACGTCGATCAGACGGCGCAGCTCGATACCGAGACGCGCCAGCTCGGCGTCATCATGATTAGGCGGCGGCTCGGTGATGACGCCGACACGTAGTGATTGTTCGAGTATCCGCAACATCAGTCGCAAGGCTCCGGGCAGCAGGAATTAAACATCACGTCATGCTATACCCCTTTGCGCCTGGCCTGAAAGACTTGGCTGGCATACTGGCAGAGCCTGCTCTATATGACGAGCACAGTCTTAAAACGTCGATGTGAAAGGGGGGAAATTTCGCGCCATCATATCAGAGTAGAACACTCCCGCTCTGGGAGGCGGGAGTGTTCATTGCGATCACCCGCTGCAAATGGCGCTCACGCATGACAACCGCAGACACCGCGATTACGGATTTAGAATCAGCGACGCACCTTGCGTCCAGGACGCTGGAGCACCTTAATCATCTTCACTCCAGCATCCGCCGTCTGGATAATTTCGATGGGATGCTCATTGAGTTTGAGACTGGTTCCCGGTTCCGGGATCGTCTCCAGATATTCCAGAATCAGGCCATTCAAGGTTTTGGGGCCATCGGTCGGGAGTTCCCAGCGTAAGGCGCGGTTCAGGTCGCGCAGACTGATACCACAGTCAATCAGCAGGCTGCCGTCTTCGGCGCGGTGGATCTCCGAAAGGCTGTCGAAGGGATCGGTGGCAAACTCACCGACGATTTCCTCAAGCAAATCGGTCAGAGTGATCAACCCCATAAAATCGCCATATTCATCCACGACCAACGCGACCCGCCGCTGTAGTCGCTGGAAGTTCAACAACTGCTGATACAGCGGCGTTCCCTCAGGGATGAAATAGGGTTCACGGGCGATCTCAAGCAGCCGCGCCTTGTCCAGTCCCTTGTCTAGTAGGGCATGAAGCGCATTTCGGGCATGGAAGACGCCAATGACGTTATCGACACCGCCGTCGAACAACGGCAGACGGGTATAGCCGGTGTTGCGGATGGTCTGAAGGATGTCTTCCTCAGAATCCTGGATGTCGATCCCCTCAACCTCGTGACGCGGGATCATGATGTCTTCGACGGTCGCATGTTCCAGATCCAGGATTGCCAGCAGCATATCACGGCTGCGTTCGGGCACCATCGCTCCCGATTCGCTGACGACCGTGCGCAGTTCCTCGCGGCTCAGTGCGGTATTCGAGCCGCCTTCGGGCGCAATCCCCATCAGCCGCAGCAAGCCGTTGGTCACAATGCTGACGCTCCAGACAACGGGAGAGAGCAGTTTGAGCAAGGGCGTATACACATAGGCGGCAGGAAGGGCGAGACGCTCAGGGTGGAGTGTGGCGTAGGTTTTGGGCGTCACTTCGCCAAAGACGAGAATTACCAGAGTCAGGATACCGGCAGCGATCCCGATCGCGGCCTCGCCACCGAGCCGCAGTGCAATGATGGTGGCAATGGCTGAGGCCATGGTATTGACGAAGCTGTTGACGAGCAGAATCAGTCCAATCAGGCGATCTGGGCGCTCCAGCAGGAGGCAGGCAAGACGGGCACCGCGATTTCCGTGGTCGGCCAGATGTCGCAGTTTGTAGCGGTTGATCGTGAGGAGCGCGGTCTCGGAGCCGGAGAAAAAGGCTGACAGCGCGATCAGGATGACAATGGCAACAAACAGTCCGGTCAGCGGGAGTTCATTCACGGGGTACCAACAGCTTAACGGAAGCAAGCCGCTATTCTAGCGGCTTTTTTGCGCGATCAGACAGGCATTAACGCCACAACCCGCAGGTATCGATGACGATCTTCTCCTGCAACACCTGGCGCGAGAGCTTCTGGAAACGCCGGTGCGCGACTAGTACGCGCTTCCGTTTAATCTTGCATAAGCCTCATTGTAGACACATCTCGTCAGGCAAGTTCTCAAGAGGTGCATCCAATGATCAAGTATGTTGTCCGGCTCACCGATGACGA
>CAIUAY010000241.1 GCA_903897335.1 uncultured Chromatium sp.
ATTCGATAAACAACATCAACGTTTTAGCCGCGTACCAACTGTCCATCAGCACCGCCTGGAAGGGCAGGCGTTTCTGGTGAACGGCGTTGGCGAGCATCTCATGGACATGATCCAACTTGGTTTTGCCATCGCCATCGGGGTCGTCGAGGCGGAAATCAATGAGCCAGAAGGTGTCGGTTTCGGGGTTGACGTCAACGCAGGTGACCACGCCGATGCCCTTGATCACCGCTTTTTCGTTGCCATGCCACTGCCGACGCACGAGGTCGATCTGGTGCGAGTCGTTCTTGTCCAGCACGGTTCGTCGAACAGGAGGTCGCCGTACGCCGTCGCGACCACCTCGGCGGCCACGGTCTCCCACAGGGCGCGAGGCGTGACCCGATCCCCGCGCAGGTGGCGGTTGATGGTGTCGTGGCTAAAGTCCTCAACAATGGTCGGCAACGTTCGTCAACGTGTCATTGATTTGGCTGACCAGCAAATATTGGCAGTCGGCCAAACGTGTCATGGGTGTCGTCATGCTCGCCAAGTTACAGCACATTCAGCCGTTTTGCGTAAGTCCTAACCTTTATGGTCGTCGAGCCGTTGACTGGTTGGCGCAAGGCCAACGTCCGCGTCACCAAAACCGCGCTCGATCTCGCCCAAGAAATCAAGGAGCTGTTAGACGTCGACTCTCCCACGGCTGACAAGGTCGTGCTGGTCTGGGACAACCTCAACACGCATGCACCAGCGTCCCTCTACAAAGCGTTTCCGCCCGAAGAGGCTCGCCGACTCTTGGATCGCTTGGACATTCATGACACACCGAAAGTTGGCTCGATCTCGCCGAGATCGAACTGAGCGTCTACACGACACAGTGCCTTGATCGGCGTATCGACGACATCGAGACCCTGCGCCGCGAGGCCAAAGCCTGGGCGGATCGCCGCAACGCCGTCGGCGCCAAAGTCGATTGGCACCTCACGCACGACCGACGATGCCCGCATCAAGCTCAAGCGCCTTTATCCGCAAATTAAGAAGGAATAAGGGACTAGCAGGTCGTTGAAAAACGCCGGAGCCACCGAATCGGATCTGGGACAATAGGGTCAAGGTTCCTGTGCCTGGAACCTGAGCGATACGCAGCGAAGCCAATCCCCAGCCGTCCTTATTCAGCGATATGAACGTGGACGAGCGTGTGCCTCGCTCGCATCTGTTACGTAAGCTTCGGATCCTGGTCGATGGCGTGTTGGCCAACCTGGATGCAGCGTTTGAGACGGTATACGCCTGCGGCGGGCGTCCCACAATCCCGCCGGCGCACCTGCTGCGGGGCTCGCTGATCCAGATTCTCGACACGGTGCGTTCGGAGCGCCAGCGCGTCGAGCAGCTCGATTCAATCTTTTGTTTCGCTGAGTCGTCGGGTTGCGCATTGACGATGGGGTGTGGGATCACTCGACAGTCAGCAAGAACCGCGATCGCCTCTTTGACGCGGGCATGGCGCGCGAGCCGTCTTCGAGCGAGTCGTCTGGCTGTCCGAATCGCAGGATCTGGTCTCGGATGAGCACGTCAGTGTCGATGGGACGCTGATGGGGGCATGAGCCTCGCACAAGCGTTTCCGACCCAAGGATGAGCAGGAGCCGCCAACCCACGGCGGTGGACGCAACCCCGAGGTTGATGTCAAGGGCGAGACGCGCTCCCACGCGACCCACGCCTCCACGACCGATCCCGAGGCGCGGCTCTCTATCGCAAGAATGAACCTAAAAACGGCAGTTGGCGCCCGCCGCAGGCCGTTTCGGATCCGCGGATCGGCACACGCCGAGCGCTAGCCCCGGCTATGCTGGGGCCGGTAAGCACGGCGGCGGGCGCAATTCGCGGCCATTGAGGTACTTCGCCAA
>CAIUAY010000242.1 GCA_903897335.1 uncultured Chromatium sp.
AGTTGGTGACCCGGTATCTCGCCTTCTTGGGGGAAGCGTCTTCGCCACTTTCAGAAACTGTCGATGACATGTCTGGGGACTGTCTCCGCTGAAACGACCGCCAGCTTAGCCGTTGTCTGAAGGTTTATGCACCAACGCCTGTCCCTTTAGGTCAGTATTGGCGGAGCAGACCATTGGTGTTCTCGTTGGTAGGACGTTGCCAGGGGCTGTGAGGATCAGCGAAGTAGACGCGGATGTTCAACCGTTGCGCCAGTTCCCGATGGCGGGCTATTTCCTTGCCCTGGTCATAGGTCAGGGTCTTGCGCACGGCGGGCGGCAAGGTGCGCATACGGCGGGTGAAACCGTCGCGCACCGCTTCGGCACCGGCGCCATCCACTTTGGCCAGCAGGACATAGCGACTCTTGCGTTCGACCAGGGTTCCGACCGCGCTGGCGTTGCCGGCGCCCTTGATGAGGTCGCCCTCCCAGTGCCCCGCGACCGCCCGCCTCCGTGGGGCGTTCATGGATCGACACCATGTCGCGCAGTCGCCCGCGCCGAGCCTGTCCACGGGTTCGTGGCAGGCGGGTCTTGTGGGTCTGGCGCAAGGCGGCAATCAAGGTCTGGCGCAATTCACCCCGCGGTTGTGCGTAGATGTAGCCATAGATGGTCTCATGCGACACCCGCAAGTTCGGTTCATCAGGATGCATGTGCTTGAGTCTGCCCGCGATCTGCTCCGGGGACCAGTCGGCCTTGAGGTCCGTGATCACCACCCGCAACAACGGTGAGCCAGTCACGAGCTGACGCCGTCCGCAGCGCCAGCGGCCACGCGCACCGCGACCCGCACTCACCGCGTCATCGCTCGCCGTCGCCTGATTCCGGGCCAGCTCCCGCGTCACCGTGCTTGGGCAACGACCCAGGTGCTGGGCAATCTGCCGGCCGCTCAGCCCCTCGCTCAGGCCGCGCTGAATCATGTTGCGGTCATCAGCCGTCAACTGTTTGTAACCAGTTTCCATGTGCTAACCCTCTCCCAACAGGTTATGTGTGGGTGTTGCACTTCAATTTTGAGCCCGCCCAAACATAACACCCAGACTTGAAGCGGTTGATGATGTCCCGCTAGAACCGTTCCCGTCAGCTCATCAACATCGCGCAGACAGACCCCACAGCGAGATGTCTGCCGGGCGGGTTCGGTCGTCTCCCGACCCTTGCTCACCTGTGCCGCGTCACAATGGGGGCAATGTCCGCCATCCAGCCAACGCCGCTCACGAATCGCGTCGTCGCACTTTTCATCATCGAGAAGGTGTTGAAGATTGACGGTCATCGTTGCATCTTCTGGAACAGTGACGCTGGGAAAAGACGGCTCAGTGTCATCGCAACCGGCCATCTGGGCGAGCTGTTTCCAGCAGTCCGAAACGCACATTGAGCCAAGCGAAAAATCAGTTTGAGCAACTGGATCAGGAGTTATCCGGGGCGATGGCGCGTTTGCGTTGACAGAAACGCTTTCCCGGAGATAAGAAAACATTCAAGCTGCCTGTTCTGAGTCTAACCCTTCCGTTGCAATCCACAGCGAGGCCATGCATGTCCCTGATCACACCCTTTGCCGGTCTGCGTCCAGCCTCTGGCCGTGCCGCCGAGATCGTCGCGCCGCCCTATGACGTGATGAACGCCGCCGAGGCACGGCGGATGGTCGCGGGACGCCCCTGGAGCTTTCTGCATATCTCGCGCCCCGAAGTCGATCTGCCCGAAGAAACCGATCCGTATGATCCAATGGTTTACGCCAAAGCGCGTGAGAATCTGGAGCGAATGCTTGCAGAAGGGTTGCTGATCCGCGATCCGAAGCCCTGCTATGACGTCTATCGACTGACCATGGGCGCACACCGACAGACTGGACTGGTCGCCAGCGCCAGCGTGGCGGCCTATGACGCCGGACGGATCAAAAAACACGAATTGACTCGCCCGGTGAAGGAAGATGATCGGGTGCGTCAGATCGAGGCGCTGAATGCCCAAACTGGGCCGGTGTTTCTGGTCTATCGCGCCACGCCGGAAATTGACGGCCTGCTTGCCGGAATCAGTGCCCTGCCTGCCGAAGTCGATGTGACAGCTGCGGATGGCGTGCGTCACGAACTTTGGAGCATTGCTGATGCCGCGAGCATCGCCTATCTAACTGCTGCGTTCGATGCACTCGACGCGCTCTATGTCGCTGACGGTCATCATCGCTCTGCTGCGGCCTCGCGGGTCGCGGCCAGCCGTCAGACGCACTCAAACCACAGCGGCACGGCGTCCTATGATGGTTTTCTGTCGGTGATTTTTCCGCATGACCAAATGCAGATCCTGGACTACAACCGCGTGATCAGGGATCTGAATAGTCTGGATGTTAGCGCGCTGCTGGAGCGTCTAGCCGTCGCGTTTACGGTTGAAGACAGTGCCATCCCGGTCAAGCCTCGGCAACCTGCCGAATTTGGCATGTATCTGGCCGGGCGCTGGTTGCGCCTGACGTTGAATGCTGGGCGCATTCCTGAACATGATCCGGTGGCACGGCTGGCGGTGAGTCTGCTTCAGGACAACCTGATCGAACCCATTTTGGGCATCACAGATCCCCGGCGCGATGACCGCATCGACTTCGTGGGTGGCATTCGTGGACTGGATGAACTGGTCAGGCGGGTGGATTCAGGCGAGATGGCGGTCGCGTTCGCGCTCTTTCCAACAACAATGGACGAACTCATGGCCGTCGCTGACGTCGGCGAAATCATGCCGCCCAAATCCACCTGGTTTGAGCCGAAACTGGCGGATGGACTGGTCTCTCATGTGCTTGACTGAAATCTGAAATCCAGGCCGACAGTTGATTG
Organism: uncultured Chromatium sp.; assembly: GCA_903897335.1. Lineage (GTDB taxonomy): Bacteria > Pseudomonadota > Gammaproteobacteria > Chromatiales > Chromatiaceae > Chromatium. Next base: position 2,823 of record CAIUAY010000242.1, read on the forward strand.
GCTGTAGCCGAGCAATCCGGCCTTGATCATCGTTCCGGCCAAAACCCTGTAACCGAGTAGGTCATCAGCGTTGCTGAAGGTGGCGGCAAACGCTCCGCCCTTCTTTTACCCTTGGAAGTGACGAACAACCGAGGGGTGAAGCGATGAACGAAGCGTC
>CAIUAY010000243.1 GCA_903897335.1 uncultured Chromatium sp.
AAAAATAATAACTTTGGTGAATTGCCGAAACCGGCGCAACTGTCCGGCTTTGTGTATGTCGATGCCGACAATGACGGCGTGAAGGACTCAGGTGAAACCGCGATCAGCGGCGTCACCCTGACCTTGCGCGACGCGAGCGGCACAGTGGTTGGCACCACGACCACCGCTGCCGATGGCAGCTATAACTTCACCGGTCTGGCGGCAGGCAGCTACAGCGTCGTTGAGACCCAACCGGCGAATTATCTGGACGGCAAAGATACCGCTGGCAATGGCGCAGCAGTGAATGGTAATGATCGTATTGATGTGACGCTGGTTGCTGGCGATGACAGCACAAATAATAACTTTGGTGAATTGCCGAAGCCCGCGCAACTGTCCGGCTTTGTGTATGTCGATGCCGGCAATGACGGCGTGAAAGGCGCAGGCGAAACCGCGATCAGCGGCGTCACCCTGAACTTGCTCAATGCGAGCGGCGCAACTGTTGGCACAACCACCACGAATGACAGCGGCTATTACGAATTCAAGAATTTAGCTGCTGGGACTTACAGCGTCGTTGAGACCCAACCGGCGAATTACCTGGACGGCAAAGATACCGCTGGCTCGACTGGCGGAACCGTCACCAACGACAAGATCAGCGCGATTACGCTGAAGGCGGGTGACAACAGCGTCAACAACAACTTCGGTGAACTGCTACCCACGGCCAGCCTCGGCGACCAGGTCTGGCTGGACAAGGATGGCGACGGCGTACAAGACAGCGGTGAGTCCGGCATATCTGGCGTCAAAGTGACCTTGACCGGCGGCGGAAAGGATGGCCTGCTCAGTACCACGGGTGATAACACCACGGCGACAACGACCACTAACTCCAGCGGTAATTACAGCTTTACGGGGCTGGCGGCAGGCGAGTACCAGGTGAAATTCGATGCATCGACGGCAGGCACAGGTTATGTCTTGACCCGGCAGAATGCCGGTAGCAACGATACGGTGGACTCCGATGCCGACCGCACCACCGGCATGAGCCAAACCGTCAAGCTGGCAGCGGGCGAGAACAACACCACAGTTGACGCTGGCGTCTACCAGAAAGCCAGCGTGGGTGACAAAGTCTGGGACGATATGAACCACAACAATCTCCAGGATTCGAGCGAACCCGGTATTGCTGGTATCACGGTTAAATTAATAACTGGCGCAGGCAGAGACGGTGTCTTTGGCACCTCCGATGACATCATCCAGAGCACAACCAAAACGGACAACAATGGTAACTACAAGTTTACCAACCTTGATCCGGGTACTTACGTGCTGCTCTTCGATAAGACGAATGTCCAGCACTACAACTACGGTGCCTGGTACAACATGAGCAACTGGAAGTGGGCGGTGAAAGATGTCGGCACTAACGACGCCATTGATTCCGATGTGACCGGTGATGCGAAAGCCACGACCAACGTGACTGTGACCTCACCCTTCACGCTGACATCAGGTCAGAACGACATGACCAAGGACGCGGGCATCACACCGATTGCCATCGACCTGAATGGCGACGGCATCCATACCGTTGCCCGTGCGGACTCAAGCGCAACCTTCGATCTCCTGGGCAATGGCACGGCGATCCAGTCCGGCTGGCTGTCGGGTGAAGATGGTTTCCTAGCGGTTGATACCAACGGTAACGGTCTGATCGATGGCATTTCCGAGCTGTTTGGTGGACTCAACAAGGGTGATGGCTTCGCCAAACTCACCAGCTTTGACAGTAATGGCGATGGTCTGGTCAATGCGGCTGATCAAGCGTTTGCCAGCCTGAAAATCTGGCAGGACATCAACGGCAATCATCAGACCGATGCAGGCGAACTCCTGAGCCTGATGGATGCCGGGGTGACGAGCTTAAGCACCGGCTTCAATGAGCTGCCATTCCTCGACGCTCAGGGGAATCTGCTGCTGGAGCGCAGCAGCGCGACGCTCGCTGACGGTCATGCGGTTGAAATGACAGACGTTTACTTCAATGTCTCGACGCAGGATACCGCAGGCGTCGAGGTGCAGGGTCTGGCTAGTCTGATGGGTGCTGATTCGTTCTGGATTGGCTGACGCCGAATTTATCGTTCAGGCTCAGCGCCTGATGCCGCTTTCAGTGGCATCAGGCGTTTTTTTGCGTGAGCTGTGCCTGATTGCGGTTTTCAAATAACGCAACGATAATTGATCAATTGTACGCAGCGTCCAGCAATCCGTTATGTTGGCTTTTTGTCCAGAATGGCTGGCGTCATTTTTCAGGAATCACCCAAATCCGATGGCGAAAAGCGTGACACTCCGGGATGCCTGGTCTGGCGAGGCAAGCTGCAAGAACTGCGCGTTACGTCACTCGGTCTTGTTTGCCGGGCTGAAAGAGCCTGACTTTGAACGCATTCACGATCCCATTGACCAGTTCACGCTGAAGCCTGGCGCGAATCTCTATCGCGCTGGCGATACCGGCGACTATCTGTTCACTGTGCGCACGGGCACCCTGAAGCTGGTGCAGTATCTGCCAGACGGCAGTCAGCGCATCGTGCGGATCGTTCGCGCAACCGATGTCCTGGGTCTGGAGGCCATCCTGGATACAGCCTATCAGCATGATGCCATCGCACTGCATGTCACCGAGGTCTGCCGCTTTCCGGCGCGGTTGGTGCGCGATCTGGGGCGTGAAAATCCCGATTTGCATCATGAGCTGATGATGCGCTGGCAACACGCACTGACTGAGGCTGACGCCTGGCTGACCGAACTTTCCACCGGCGCGGCGCGTCAGCGCGTGGCACGTCTGCTGCTGCGTCTGGTGCTGGATCGCAAGACCAGCGAATGCCATCTTTTCAGCCGCGAGGACATGGGTGCCATGCTCGGCATCACCACCGAAACCACCAGCCGCACCATCGCTGAATTCAAGCGCCAGAGTCTGCTCGTCGAAACCTCGCCTAATCTCTTTTTGCTCGACATCCCCAATCTGCGCCGCATTGCCGAGGATTGATCCAGACTGTTCCCGGCAGGGTCGCCTGCCTGACAGTCGATGCGTGGCGGAGTCGCTTAATCTTCGCTGGCTTGATTGATTTCAATGCCGGATATTCCAAATGCCCATAGTCTCTGCGGCTTCTGTTGTGAAACGGCTGTACGCTGCATGACCGAAGGCGGATGCAATCTGACCGCCCGCATCACTTGCCGATGGAGATTTGCGTCAACTACCCCCGCCTGAAGGCGGGAGCTTGTGAGAACAAGTTCCGAAGTTGACCAGACCAAGCCCCCGCAAAGGGGCAGCGTTACCGTGGAATCCGGCGCAAGCCGGTGTGATAGGCACTTCGGAATGCGTCCTCAGTTCCGAACCATGCGGCAGGTGGTTAAACAGGCGTACGGGGTACGAAGCCAGCGCCACTTCTAGGGATAGACCCGAAAGAGTGCGAAAACCCACGGATAACACGGTCGAAGGGAGCGTGTCACGTCGCGAGACATGGCACCGTCACCAGGCCCTTACGGGCAGAGTCTCACGACCCGGCAGGTGGAAAGCCTGCATTGATTCTGGTGGCGGCATGGTAGCGGTCACACGTCATCAACCAAACTGAGACGGAGGATGCGAGATCGGCGGCCTGACCGTGCTGCGCACGGGCGCTCTGCCTCCCCGCCCTAAAGGACGGGGTTTCTCGCGCAAGACTGATGAACCAAACGCTCACGCTTGCGGAGTATCCGGTTTTCGCGCTGGAGATTGCGCGCACAGAGACGCCTTACGATTCAGTCGATGCGATCTGCGAGTATTTCAGAGACTGTATCAAGGCGCATCAATCAGCGGAATTCATCGCTGAATTCGACCATTACGCCCATACCAAGGCAATCCCTGAAGGTCATATTGATGAGGGAATCCTGGCCGCGAAGAATGTCATCTTCTGTCTGGGAATTGCTTTGCCGAATCCCTATCTTCTAGCAGATCGTCCGCGCTCCATTGGCGTTGCCGAGACAAACCAGGGATTTCTGATCACCTTTTTGGAAGCGCCGATGCCGGTAGTGAATGTTGCCATGGAAGACTGGGCGTTGGGACTCATCAACAGAACAGATGCGCTGGTTGAGCACGGTTAAGTCAGGTGCCATCCAACGCATAGACACCAGCGCATTTTTAAACACATCAACCGGATTGAACCATGATCAAGAAACACAGACAGTCTGTCCTCCTGCTGGGCATCTTTTATATGTTCATCGGCTGCGTGCAGGCGGCAGCTCCAAGCCTGACAGCACCGGAGGCACTCGACAAACTCCGTGCTGGCGAGTTGACGCTGATCGATGTTCGCACCCCGTCTGAATGGCGTCAGACCGGCGTGGCACCACATGCGCTGCGGATTGACATGCACGACCCCAATGGAGTGGACGGCTTTGCCGAGAAAGTGCTGACAGCGGTTCATGGCGATCAATCCGCCCCCATCGCGGTTATCTGTCGCACCGGCAACCGGAGCAGTTACACGCAGCAGGAACTCATGTCCCGAGGCTTCAGCCACGTTTTTAACATCCCGGAAGGCATGGTCGGCACCAAGGCCGGTTCCGGTTGGATCGGTCACGGCTTGCCGGTCGAGCCATGCCCCGACTGCTAAGTTGCGTCTGATCGCTCACGCCCAGCTTACCCACGCATCACAAGGAATCCACATGTCCAGCCATTCCACGTATCTTGCCAGCATTCTGCTTGCTGCCACCGTCACGCCAGCCCTTGCAGCCAATCCCCGGGTCGCTATTGATGTGACCATCGGCGGCAAACCCGCCGGAACCATTACCGCCGAACTCTTTGCCGATGTCGTGCCGAAGACGGCGGATAATTTCCGCGCACTCTGCACCGGTGAGAAGGGTCAGGGTCAGAGCGGCAAGGCGCTGAATTATGCTGGCAGTCCTTTTCATCGCATCATCCCGGAATTCATGATCCAGGGCGGCGACATCACCCGTGGCAATGGCAGCGGCGGCGAGTCCATCTATGGCGGGAAATTCCCGGATGAAAATTTCACGCTGAAACACACCGATGCCGGAACGCTATCAATGGCGAATGCCGGACCGAACACCAATGGCTCGCAGTTTTTCATCACGGTCGCGCCAACCCCCTGGCTGGATGGCAAGCATGTCGTCTTTGGCAAGGTGATTGACGGGATGGATGTCGTGAAGGCGATGGAGGCGCAGGGGACGGATTCCGGCAGGCCACAGACGGATGTCACGCTCACGGCGTGTCGCCAGATCTAACTGAACGGCACTACCCGCTGCACCCAGAACTGATACATCCAGGCAAAAGTTCTGGGATGTTCTTGCTCAAACTGCTCCCAGTTGTCCAGACTGATCGCCGTGGGGTCGTCTGGAAAGCGTTGCAGATAGTCTGCCTTGATCCTCTGATCGAGAATAAACCCCAGAAAGTTCAGCTCCAGTTCACGCATCAGTTCGGCGATGTGCGATAGCGTGAAATGATGTTCGTGGACATGAAACAGTAGATCGCGGCAGCCGCTCAGGGTAAAGAAATCGCTGTCTTGGGTTAAGTAGCGGTATTCGGGTTCATCGCAGACCATAAAATCCTGACGGAAGCGGCGGATGTCAGACGCCGTTGCCTGATAACCCTGTCTGGCAATCCGTTCCCGCGCCATGACCACCGGACGTCGAGCCCGTTCGCTATAAAACCCCAGCGACATCAACCCACCCGGTCGCAGATGCGACAGTAGCGCCATCCAGCCTGCGACCGGATCTTGCAGATGATGCAGCACGCCGACCGATTCGATGAGATCAAAGGTCTCGTCAACACCTTCCAGACGCAGGATGTCGGCCTGTGCATAGCGGAGGTTGGTCACGCCCAGTTCAAGCGTTTTGCGCTGCGCATAGGCGAGGCTGTTGAGTGAGATGTCGATAGCCAGCACCCTCGAACCCGGATAGCGCCGGGCGATGTCGAGCGAATGCAGCCCGGTACCACAGCCGGCGATCAAGATCGCGCTGTTGGTGTCCTCGCGTAGCGGCTGGAACGCCACCTCTGGAAACTGTTGACGGACATAGGCATTGATGGTCGGCGCGGGCGGCACCATCCCAGCTTTGACCCAGCGCGGATAGGGGTTTTCCTCGTACTGGTTTCTGACGAGGGTGGACACGCCGCCATCGATTGTCGTCAGGCGCGGCATCTGACAGCGATATTTCGCCTGTTCCAGCGGTTCGCGGATCTGCTGGATCAGCACGGTCATGACCGCTTCCGGCCACGGGCGTTCTAACAAGGTGGCAGCGTCAGGCAGGCGATCCAGCGGCAGATAGGCCGCTAGAGCGACCAACTGCATCGGCGCAATGGGAGTCTGATGCTGTTGCGCTGCCATCACCGCATTTTTCAGTGCCGTGACCTGTGCGTCTTCTGCGTCCGTGACCGCAAACACATATTCATTGAGATAACACTGTGTGGCCAATGCCGTGAACAGGCGCAGGCGGGGCGGTGGAGCAGTGGACGCATTCAGCGCATCAGTGAGCAGCGACTGCCGGATGCTGGTCAGCAGACGCTCCAGTTCCACATCACAGACCGGCGATGTTTCAAGCCGCGCCAGCAGCAGCGGATCATCAGCCAGCCGATCCAGACCTGGCCATCCAGACAGCGCCTGCGACGCCTGTCCGATGCGCTGAAGACCCTCGCGGATGATCGGATTCAATTGCTTGACGCAATGCGCATCATTGCTTTTCATTTTGACGAAATCGGGCTTGAGTTCCAGCGCATCCTGCTCGGTGAGCCTTCGGGCAACTGCGCCAGATGATTTCACCGGATTGATCCGGCTTCTGTGTCGTGGTGGTTTTTTGCTCATGTGGTAGCGCTTGCTGATGCGGCTCAGGCGTGGCGCGTTTCAACCTTTCTCTGGGACTGAGGGACGCATGGGTTGAAAGCGGCGCAAACGCAGGCTGTTGGTCACAACAAAGAGGCTGGAGACGCTCATGGCTCCGGCAGCGAGCATCGGATTCAGCAGCCAGCCGTTCAGCGGATAGAAGACGCCGGCGGCCAGCGGGATGAGCGCGATATTGTAGGCATAGGCCCAGAAGAAATTGAGCCGGATCGTGCGCAGCGTCCGGCGTGCCAGGGCGACTGCATCCGCAACGCCGGTTAGGTCTCCGTTCATCAGGATGAGTTCGCCCGCTTCCACGGCGATGTCCGTGCCAGTGCCGATCGCGACGCCCACATCCGCCTGGGCGAGCGCCGGAGCGTCGTTGATGCCGTCCCCGACGAAGGCGACCCTGCCGCCCTCCCCCTGGAGCCGCTTGATCTCTGCCGCCTTGTCCGCTGGCAGCACCTCGGCCAGCACGCGCTCGATGCCGACCGCACGGGCGACCGCCTCGGCGGTGCGCCGGCCATCGCCCGTCAGCATCGCGACCTCGAGGCCGAGTCCCCGCAGCCGAGCCACCGCCTCCCGGCTCGTGGGCTTGATCGGATCCGCCACTGCGAGTACGGCGATCAGTTCGCCGTCTGCTGCGACATAAATGGGGGTCTTGCCGTCCTCGGCCAGGCGGTCGACCGCGTCGGTGGCCGCAGTCACGGAGACCGACAGGCGATCCATGAACCGGTATGCACCGACGGCGATCTGGCGCACGCCAATCCGGGCACGGATCCCGTACCCCGGAACCGCCTCGACGTCGTCAGCCTCGGCCAAGGTCAGGCCGCGCTCGCGGGCTGCATCCACGATGGCCACGGCGATCGGGTGTTCGCTGTGGCGCTCCACCGCAGCGGCCAAGGCCAGAGCCTCGTCGTCGGCAACGCCGTAAGGCTGGAGGTCGGTGAGCGCCGGTCGTCCAGCAGTGAGTGTGCCGGTTTTGTCCAAGACGATGTGGTCGACCCGCGCCAAGGTCTCTAGGGCGACCCCGCGGCGAAAGAGGATCCCCAGCGCCGCGCCGCGCCCGGTGCCGACCATGATGGCCGTGGGCGTGGCGAGCCCCATGGCGCAAGGACAGGCGATGAGGAGGACGCTGACAGCGGCGATGAAGGCGTGCTCCAGCGCCGGCTGCGGCCCCAGCCAGAGCCAGGCGAGGAAGGTCGCCGAGGCGGCGAGGATGACCAGCGGCACGAACACGGCGGCAATCCGATCAGCAACCCGCTGAATCGGCGGCTTGCCGGCCTGGGCGTCCTCTACCAGACGAATAATCTGAGCCAGCACCGTCTCCGCGCCCACCCGCGTGGCCGTGTAGCGAAAGGCACCGGTCTGGTTGACTGTGCCGCCGATGACCGCATCGCCGGGCTGCTTGCTCACCGGCACGGCCTCGCCGCTGATCATGGACTCGTCCACATGGCTGCGACCTTCGGTCAAGGTGCCGTCGACCGGGATCCGCTCGCCCGGGCGCACGGCGATCAGGTCGCCCGGAACCACAGCGTCTGCCGGCATTTCAATCTCGCCTTCGGCGCTCACCACCCGTGCGGTCTTGGGTCGCAAGCCGACCAGACGCCGGATGGCCTGTGACGTCCGGCCTTTGGCGACTGCTTCGAGGTAGCGTCCGAGCAGAACCAGGGTGATGATGACCCCGGCGGCCTCGAAATACAGATGGGCGGTTCCCTCGGGAAACACCTGGGGTATCGTCAACGCCATGAGAGAGTAGAGATAGGCCGACCAGCTCCCCAGCCAGACCAAGGTATCCATGCCCGGACTCAGATGGCGCATCTCCGCCCAGCCGTGCGTCACGAAGCGCCGCCCCGACCAGAGCATGACCGGGGTGGCGAGCCCGAGTTCAATCCAATTCCAAGCAGAGAGCGGTGCCAGCATCAGCATCAGGGCGCGGACGCCGGGGAGGAACATGGGGACCATGCTGATCAGGAAGAGTGGCACGGTGAAGAGCGCCGCGAAGATCAGATCCCCTCGCAGGGCGCGACGCTCCCGCTCGTGACGGCTGTGCTCTACGTCGCGAGCCTCGTCCGCTGCGGCTGGCTCGTAGCCGACTCTGCGGATCGCCTGGGCGATGCGCTCGCGGCTGACCGTGGCGGGCAGGTACTCGACTGCCGCCGATTCGGTGGTCAGATTGACGGTCGCCTCCACCACGCCCGGAAGAGCCTTGATCGCCCGCTCCACGCGGGCGACGCAGGACGCGCAGGTCATGCCCGCAACGCCGATGGTGGCCTGCTCGATCACAGGGTCGTAGCCGGCGCTGCGAACCGCAGCAAGTAGCTCAGGAAGCGCCACCTGATCGAAACGGACGACCGCCGTCTCCGCTGCCAGATTGATGGCGGCGGACTCGACACCGGTCGTCCGCTCGATCGCCCGTTCCACGCGGGCGACGCAGGACGCGCAGGTCATACCGCCGATGCCGATCCGCACCTCACTCGTCATTCCCATCTCCTGCCAGTGTGACACCAAGGTCGAGCCCGCGAAACACCGTATGGCGCGACGTTCTTTCGGACGCTCATCACCCACGTACCTCGGCCTGGTAGCCAGCATCCTTGACCGCAGCCACCAGGGCGTCCGGACTCGGCGAGCCTTCCACTGTGGCCGCGCCCGTCTCCAAGCTGACGTCCTGAACCGCCGTCACGCCAGGAACCTGGGACAACGCCTCGGTGACGGCCTTGATGCAGTGCATACAAGACATGCCTTCGACTTTCAGCTCAATCATGGTGACCTCCTGAGCGTTGATGGACGGAGAGAACATGAGGCGGACAGAGTTCATGGTTGTTCTCTTATTTCTGAAAAATAGGTCACGCTGGGCAGTTCTTCGAAGTAGTTGTCGGCGGTGACGAGTTCGGCTTGGCGTTTCCGGGCACTGGCATAGATGACGGCAGCGGCAAAAGCCAGCGTGTGCGACAGCGCCAGATCCGCAGCCATGAATGCGATCTCGGCGTTCAATGGAACGATCAGTCTGACATCGGCGAGCGCGATGGTCATGGGCGGTGTTTTCGTCGGATTCGCGTTAGACCCATTTGTACAACTCGAACTGTAACGTGGTTGGGACGAGCAGCGCCGACGGATCTCTCAGGTACGGCGCGAAGCGATCCACCAGTGCGCCCTCCGTGAGCCACTCGATTCAACCGCAGGTGTCGATGAGGATCATCAATACCGTTCCAGGCAGTCCGTCCGGTTCCGATAGTCGCTCGTATCGGCAACTTTCAAGATCCCGCGCATTTCCTCAAGAGGATGAATGGGCGCCAACACGATGGCGTTTCCTTTGGGGATCACGGCGAAGCGCTGGCCGGCTTGCAGATGCATTTACTCATGCACGGCCTTGGGGATGGCGAGCTGGAACTTGTTGGATAGGGTAACAGAGGCCATGGCCTTCTCCTTTCGCATCGCTGATCGATCAGCTTTACGTAAAATATAACCCAAGTTGCCACCTTGATGGATCGGCGTCCATCGGAGTTTGCTACACAACGACCAGCGTGGACGCAAACAGGACGCTGCTCAAGGCGAGCCGACGCACCTTGACAGCGAGATCGGACGCCTGAAAATGGAATTGGACGGGCTGAAAAAAGTCCGAACTGAGCCAATGCGTGCGCGGCGGGGATGGATCGCGTGCGAAGGCGCGTTGGCGATGAGCAGACAAGGCGCCCTGGCGGGCGTCATGTGCGCTTGGGTCGATACCACCTCGGTGGGCGTCGGCGCATCAGACCTGGTGTTGCTAATCTGATCGACGAACAGTATGGCCTTGATCATCGTTCCGGCCAAAACCCTGTAACCGAGTAGGTCATCAGCGTTGCTGAAGGTGGCGGCAAACGCTCCGCCCTTCTTTTACCCTTGGAAGTGACGAACAACCGAGGG
>CAIUAY010000244.1 GCA_903897335.1 uncultured Chromatium sp.
AGTTGGTGACCCGGTATCTCGCCTTCTTGGGGGAAGCGTCTTCGCCACTTTCAGAAACTGTCGATGACATGTCTGGGGACTGTCTCCGCTGAAACGACCGCCAGCTTAGCCGTTGTCTGAAGGTTTATGCACCAACGCCTGGGGCAGGCTCGATCCGTCCTGGGCGCCGGGGATCCAGCAGGCGAGGGGTTGGAACGGATTGCAACCTTGTTGGAGGAACAGAGGGGAATCCATCAGCGCATTCTGACCACGATCAAGGGCGGCGATAGCGCCTTAGCTCAACAGGTGCTCAACAGCGAAGAAACCCCCGTTTGGCGCACCATCAAGAAAATCCTGCTCGACAGCGGCAAGGACTTCAAGGCCCAGGCCGAAGGAGGCAGCCTGGAGGTTGCCGCGATGGTTGATCGGGCTGAACGTTTGGCGCTCATCGGCGGATTGGTCGCCATCGTTCTTCTTGGTCTCCTGGCTCCTTTGCTGACCCGCTCCATCGTGCGACCCCTGAAACAGGCCATGGTGGTGGCAGAGCGTATCGCCGACGGCCATCTGGACAACGTGATCACGGTGTTGAGCCAGGATGAAACCGGTCAGTTGATGCGTTCCCTGGCGCGGATGCAGGATGCCTTGCGGCGGTTCGTCGAGGATGTCGCGCGTGCCTCCAATCAGGTGGGCGAGGCGGCAGGCGACTTGTCGCAGGTCACCTCCGAGACGGTGATGGGTGCCTTGGATCAGCTCAATCGCACCGATCAGGTCGCCACGGCGATGACCGAAATGAGCGCGACCGTTGCCGAGGTGGCCAACAACGCCGCGCAGGCGGCCGAGGCCACTCAGTCAGCCGATCGCGAAGCGGAGAATGGGCTGGACGTGGTGCGTGCCGCTATGGACGCGATTCGGATGCTGGCCAACGAGGTGGAGCAGGGCGGAACCGAGATGCGTGGTCTGGCGGAACAGAGTCTGCACATTGGTAGCGTGGTGGGTGTGATCCGCAGCATTGCCGAACAAACCAACCTGCTCGCGCTGAATGCGGCGATCGAAGCCGCCCGCGCTGGCGAGCAGGGGCGAGGCTTTGCCGTGGTCGCGGCTGAAGTCCGCACCCTGGCCTCGCGCACGCAGACGTCCACGGATGAAATCCAGTCCATGGTCGAGCGTTTGCAAACCGGCGCGCAACAGGCCGAGGCGCGGGTGCTTTCCGGTCATGACAAGGCTCAGGATAGCGTGGCGCAAGCCGAACGGGTCGCCGCCTCGCTGGATGAGATTGCCCGTTCGGTGGGACAGCTTCACGAGATGACTGCCCAGATTGCCAGCGCCGCCAAACAGCAAAGCGCCGTGGCCGAGGAGGTGAACGACAACGTACATCAGATCACCCAGGTGGCTGAGTCAACCAGCCAGCATGCGCAGCGCACGGCTGTAGCGGCCGAACAGTTGAGCGGACTCTCCGGTCAATTGCATGGTGTGGTTCAACGCTATCGGATCTGAACGCGAATGCGGGACCGCAACCAGGGCTATGTGACATCCAACCTGGGTATCAAGGGCTTGAATGATCCAGCCCTAGTACGCGCTTCCGTTTAATCTTGCATAAGCCTCATTGTAGACACATCTCGTCAGGCAAGTTCTCAAGAGGTGCATCCAATGATCAAGTATGTTGTCCGGCTCACCGATGACGAACGCTCGTCGCTGACGCAGTTAAT
>CAIUAY010000245.1 GCA_903897335.1 uncultured Chromatium sp.
CCGGCTATGTGAGGTTATACAATCACCAGATCCCGCAAAAGGCGCTGGGACACATCGCACCGATTCAAGCACTCAAAGACTGGCAACAAACATGCCCCGAACGCTTCAAAAAGCGGGTCTATAATCTCACGGGACTTGACAGCACGCCGATTGCGGGCTAGCGCGCACCGAGCCCAAACAGGATGCCGAGTCCGGCGATGACGAGGGTCGCGGAGACGGAGAGCCATAACATCCAGCTCACTGCGTAACCGCGTGACGCGCTCGATCTGCATTGCTTCTTGTTATACGCCTTGGGGTCTCAATTTAATGGCCGATGCGATAGCATCGGCCGACCTCGACAGCCTGTGCCAGGCTTTGTTTTTCTTGGACTTGGAATTTCTGAATTTGGAGTCTTATCCGTGAAGCCCTTAGCCCACAACCCGCGTCGCAATCTCTACCCTCCAGCCCAAAAGGTCGAATTGTCCTGGGTATCCGCCCTGTTGTTATCGACACTGCTCGCCGGTTGCCTGCCGACCGATGAGGAAGCCTCCCAACCCGTGCCCGAACCGGTTCGCCCGGTGCGGGTCATCACGGTCGAGGAACTCCCTGGCGGCGAGACAGTGACCCTCACGGGCAACATCCAGGCTCAGGACGATGTGGCCCTGGCCTTCCGGGTTGGCGGTCAGTTGCTTAAGCGCACCGTCAACGTCGGGAACCAGGTTCGGGCGGGACAAGTGGTCGCGCGTCTCGACGGCATCAATGAGCGCCATGCCGTCGATGCGGCGCGAGCGAATCTGGCCGCAGCGATGGCGCGTCTGGTCGAGGCGCGCAATACCGTTCAGCGTTACGAACCCCTGCTGCCACGGGGCTTCGTGGCACGCGCCCAGTTCGACCGTGCCGTCGAGGCACGCGATGCCGCGCAGGCTCAGGTCAACGCGGCCCAGGCTCAGGTCGACACGGCCGAGAATCAACTCAGCTTCACGACCTTGCTGGCCGACGGACCGGGCACCGTCACCGAGCGCGGCGCGGAACCGGGCGAGGTGGTCGCGGCCGGTCGCATGATCGTCCGTCTGGCTCGCGAGGGTGGACGCGATGCGGTCTTCGACGTGCCGCCACGGGTCATTGAGGCGGGTTCCGCCGACGATGCGGTGACCGTTGCCCTGAGCACCGACCCCAAGGTCACCGCCACCGGACGGGTGCGCGAAGTCTCACCCCAGGCGGACTCGGTGACGCGCACCTTCAAGGTCCGTGTCGGGCTCGCCAGACCACCGGCGGCCATGCGTTTAGGTTCCACCGTGACCGGCACCATTCAGCTCGGCGGCCTGGCCGGCATTGAGCTTCCGAATTCAGCTCTGACCGCGACCCAGGGGGCGCCAGCGGTCTGGATCCTAGACCCGCAGACCAACACTGTTGCTCTGCGCAATATCGATGTGGCGCGCTATGAGCTGGATCGGGTGCTGGTCTCCCAGGGGCTGGACGTCGGCGAACTGGTGGTGACGGCAGGTGTTCAGACCCTGCGCCCCGGACAACAGGTGCGCCTGGCCGGCAACCTGGTTGGTGCCCAGCCATGAGCGGTTTCAATCTCTCCGACTGGGCCATCCGCAACCGCTCGGTCACCATCTTCATCATGCTCGCAGTCCTGGCCACCGGGGTCAGTTCGTTTTACAAACTGGGTCGCGCAGAAGATCCACCGTTCACGTTCCGGACTATGGTCGTCAAGGCGATCTGGCCCGGCGCAACGCTGGACGAGACCCTCCGACAGATCACCGAGCGCCTGGAGCGCACCCTGCAGGAGGTGCCCAACCTCAACAACCTGCGCAGCTTTACCCGTGCTGGCGAAAGCACCATCTTTGTCGATCTCGTTGGCACCACGCAGAGCCGGGAGGTTGCGGATAGCTGGTACGAGGTGCGCAAGAAGGTCTCGGATATGCGCCATACCCTGCCGCAGGGGATTCGCGGCCCCTTCTTTAACGACGAGCTCGGCGACACCTTCGGCATCATCTACGCCTTCACCGCCGACGGCTTCACGCATCGGGAATTGCGCGACGCGGTCGAGGCCGCGCGCTCCAAGCTCCTGACGGTTCGCGATGTCTCCAAAATCGATATCCTCGGCGCCCAGGACGAGGTCATCTATATCGACTTCTCCGCCGAGCGGCTCGCCGGCCTGGGCTTCGACCCCAGCACCCTGATCGCCGCCCTGCGCGCACAGAACATCGTCAGTCCGGCGGGGGTCTTGAGCACCAGCGACGAGTCCATCGCGCTGCGGGTCTCGGGCGCCTTCACCTCCGAGCAGGATATCGCCGACGTCACCTTCGCCGTGGGCGACCGGATGCTGAGGCTGCGCGATATCGCTGATGTCCGCCGTGGCTTCAGCGATCCGCCTCAGCCGATGTTCCGCATCAACGGCGAGCCGGCGATCGGGCTGGCCATCGCCATGCGCGACGGCGGCGATACCCTGGCGCTCGGTCGCAACGTCGCCAAGGCCATCACCGACATCCAGGCCGAGCTGCCGCACGGCATTGAGGTGCGGCTGGTCGCGGATCAGCCCTTGACGGTCGATCTCGCGATCAACGAGTTCACCACCTCACTGTGGCAGGCGATCGGCATCGTCCTGGTGATCAGTTTCATTGCGCTCGGTGTACGAGCCGGCACGGTCGTGGCCATCGCCATCCCGCTCACACTCGCTGTAGTCTTTCCGATGATGGACATAGCCAACATCGACCTGCAGCGAGTCTCGCTCGGCGCGCTCATCCTCGCCCTGGCCCTGATGGTCGACGACGCCATGACGACCATCGACGCCATGAGTCGGCGCCTGGCCCTGGGCGACGACAAGGTGAGCGCGGCCACCTATGCCTATAAGCACCTGTCATTCGCGATGCTGATCGGCACATTGGTCACCATTGCCGGATTCGTCCCCATCGGTTTCGCCCAGAGTTCGGCCGGCGAATACACCTTCTCGATCTTCGCCGTGGTCGGCATCGCCCTGATCGCATCCTGGCTGGTGGCCATGGTGTTCGCCCCCCTGCTCGGCATGACGCTGCTGCGCCCGCCCAAGTCCGGGCAGAGCGACAAGCCGAGCCGCACGGTCAATGCCTACCGGGGTCTCCTGACGCTGGCGATGCGCACGCGCTGGTTCACCATCGCCCTGACGCTCGCGATCTTCGTCGCGGCTATCGTGGGGCTGGGACAGGTACCGAGACAGTTTTTCCCCTCGTCCGACCGTCCCGAGCTGCTGGTCGACCTGCGCCTGCCGCAAAACGCCTCGATCCATGCGACCGAGCGCCTGGTCAACGAGTTCGAGAAGGTGCTGCGCGAGGATCCCGACTTCGCACCCGAGATCGAACGCTGGAGCACCTACATTGGCCAGGGCGCCATCCGCTTCTATCTGCCGCTCGATGTCCAGTTGGCCAACCCATTCTTCGCCCAGACGGTGATCGTGTCCAAGGATATCCACGCACGCGAACGCCTCCAGCCACGACTCGAACAACTGCTGGCGGAACGCTTCCCGGAGGTGGTGGGACGGGTCTCGCCGCTGGAGCTGGGGCCGCCGGTTGGCTGGCCGGTGCAGTATCGCGTCCTCGGCCCGGATCCCACCAAGCTGCGCGACATCGCCATGCAGCTTGCTGATTTGGTGGCGGCCAACCCCGGGACGCGGCGGGTCAATTTCGACTGGATGGAGCCGGAACGCGAACTGCACATCCGTATCGATCAGGAGCAGGCGCGTCTGTTGGGCCTGAGTTCCCAGGCGGTCGCCACGGCGCTGAACGCCAATATCTCCGGCACCCCCATCACCCAGGTTCGTGACGATATCTATCTGGTCAACGTGGTGGCACGGGAACTGGGGGGTCAGCGCCTGTCGGTCGAGACCCTGCGCACCCTGCCGGTCTCCTTGCCCAATGGCCGAACCATCCCGCTTAGTCAGTTCGCGACCTTCGAGTATGGCCAAGACTACCCGCTGGTGTGGCGGCGTGATCGGGTCCCAACCCTAACCGTTCAGTCGGACGTGGCGCCGGGGACGTTGCCGGAAGCCGTGGTCGCGGATCTGGACGCGCCCATCGCCGCGTTGAACGCCACCCTGCCCGCAGGCTATCGCATCGATCTCGGCGGCGCCGTCGAGGAGAGCGCCGACTCGCAGGCCTCGGTCTTCGCGGTGGTGCCGATCATGCTCCTGCTGATGCTCAGCCTGCTGATCTTCCAGCTCAAGAGCTTCGCGCGTCTCTTTATGGTTCTGAGCCTGGTGCCCTTGGGTCTGATCGGCGTGGTCGGCGCCCTGCTGGTCTCCGGCAAGCCGCTCGGGTTCGTCGCCATCCTCGGCATCTTGGCCCTGATCGGCATGATCGCGAAGAACGCGGTGATCCTGATCGACCAGATCGAGGCCGAGCGCAACGCCGGCAAGAGCGTCTGGGATGCGGTGGTCGAGGCCAGCGTGTCGCGCTTCCGACCCATCATGCTGACAGCGCTCTCAACCATTCTCGGCATGATCCCCATCGCGCCTACGGTCTTCTGGGGCTCGATGGCTTACGCCATTATGGGCGGACTCGCGATGGCGTCATTGCTCACGCTGGTGTTTCTGCCGACCCTCTATGTCACCTGGTTCAAAGTCACTGCGCCGCGCTCCGGTTCCAGCAGACTGGAAGGAGGCGTTCATAAGGCTTGACACTCCGTGGCCAGCCCGTGCCCAATACGGCAGGCATGATCTGTCCACCTATTCGGACGATTGTTCTCTTTTGTTGACCAGTCCTTTGATCGTGAGTAGGCGTTGGTGCATAAATAAAGCGCATATAAGCGATGTCGAATGTATAATTCTCTTTATTTTCATAGCCATGAGAGCGTTATTTATGCACCAACGCCTCGTGAGTAGCCAAGTTCCTTTGATTGTGAGCCGTCCTAACCCTAACAAACCGCCGATCGCGGTAGAGGTAATTTATGTTGAAGGAAATCATCGAAAGTCTGCATACATGGAAAATCGATGGCCTGGCCAGTGCCTTCCGGCGTGTTGGCCGGATCGGATTCTGGGCCCAGGTGGTGCTGGGTTCCTTTCCCGTCATCTTGATGCTCTATGTCTTTACTTTTTCTGGAAACGTTTCCGGCACACGCGCCGGCCTTCCGATCGTCGAATACCTGACGGTCGCGAATCTGTTGTTGCTCTTCTTCACCACTGCCTGGTTCTACCGCTACGGCAGCCTTTCCAGGAAGATCGCCGATCCAGCCACGCGTCCGACCGAGACTGCGGTGGCCGGCGCCGTCTGGACGGGCTTGGTGGCGAGTAGCCTGGGCATCATCTTTTCCATCGCGGTGATGATGATCGATGTCGGGCAGCTCCTTTTCTATTTCCTGGCCGCGCCTCAAGGCGGCATTCCGACACTCCAGACCACTTCGGTCGGTGGGTCCTGGGTCTCCGCGGTCGATCTGGCAAGCCTGATGGCATTGGTGATGACGCTCGCCGCCGAGGTCGTCGCCACGGTGCTCGGTCTCTGGCTCCTGTTCAGAACCACGCAGTCTTACGACGCACTCGCGAAATAAACTGCGTCGAGCACTCTAAACCGCGTCCAGAGTTCTATGCGTGATTTGCGTCAGAGCAGCCCCTGATGGGCTAACAACGGTGTTCGCTGACGCGGTTTAACTGTTTACAATCGGTTAAACCGCGTCTCGCCTTCATTCCCGAACCCGAAGTTTAGCCGCGATGAAAGCGCCGTGCGGCACATGCAGCAGGTTCGCGACCTTGCGCACCAGATACTCCTGATGTTTGCACAGCACCTGATCGGCATAGGCGACCCGCCAAAGCTCCTCGATAAGGCTCTCCTTTTGACCAGCGTCGAAATGGGCATTGATGAGCGAGGTGAACTGGAAATAGTCGGTTGCCTGCTCCCGCTCTTCCCGAGCGCAGTCCATCAACTCATCCGCCCGTTCGGGCGACAGCTCGAAGCCCTCCCGTATTGCCTTAAGGATTGCCGCCTGCTCGACCGGCGCCATGACTTCATCCATGTACGCCATCTCCAGAAGCAGTGCGGCCGCGGCGCAATGCGCCGCTCGACCGGGATCGGTTTCCCCGGGCGAGTCCTTCGTCATGAACTCGTCAAAAAACTTGCGAATATGGGTCAGCATATAAAACGCCTCTATCGTGAAAAACGTCGTGTTGTGACCTTTTACCGCCATGCGGCCACCATCGGAAATCGGTGGAGCTTCGATTAAAACGTCCGCAGAAAAAACGGGATCATGATCGCGTTCGCCAGGTCGATGAAAAAGGCCGAGACCAAGGGGACGATGATGAAGGCGCGATGGGAAACACCGAAACGCTGGGTTACGGCGGCCATGTTGGCCATGGCCGTCGGTGTCGAGCCGAGCGTGACGCCGCCGAAACCGGCGGCGACCACGGCCGCGTCGTAATTCCTGCCCATCAATGGAAAGAGAACAAAGATGGTGACGAACACGGCGAGCGTGAATTGCGCCGCCAGAATGGCCATGATGGGTCCGGCGAGATCGACCAGGGTCCAGAGTTGCATGCTCATCAGGGACATGGCCAGGAAGGTGCCGAGCGCAATGTCGGCGATCAGGGCGACCGCCGGACTGCGTGTGGGCCAGGTGTTCCCGGTCAGGCTCGGGAGATTCCTGGGCACCAGGTTGGTGATGAGGATGCCGGCGAAAAGGCAGGTCACGAAGAGCGGCAGTTTCAGCCCGAGGTCGGCGATGGCCTCGTTCAACAGGAACCCGATGACGATACAGACATGGATAGCCAGGATGGCGCCCAGGAAGTCCAGGTGTCCGATGACGGCATCCCGTTGTTTCTCGGACAGACCCACGTCCTGGATTTCTTCGGTCGCCGTGCTCGCTGGAGCCGCCGGAGTCAGTTGATGGCGCTTAATCAGGAACTTGGCGATCGGCCCGCCCATGATACTAGCCAGGATCAGCCCAAAGGTGGCACTGGCGATGCCGATCTCCATGGCATTGGGGATACCGTAGGTCTCGGCGATGTTCGGCGCCCAGGCGATGGTGGTGCCGTGGCCGCCGATCAGTGAGACGGTCCCGCCGATGACGCCAACCGCCGCAGGCAAATCGAAGAGCATCGCCACCGAGATGCCGGTGAGATTCTGCGCCACCATGAAGGTGATGGTAATGGCGAGCAGGATCAGTAGCGGCCGACCACCGGCGAGCAGGTCGCGGGCGCTGGCATTGATACCGATGGTGGTGAAAAAATAGACGAGCAGGATATCCCGAGCCCGCAGCACGAACTCGACCTCGACCCCGGAGGCGAGATAGAGGAGCCCGAACAGAATCGAGAAGAGAAGCCCGCCGGTCACCGGCTCCGGGATACTGAACTCTCGCAGAAACCCGATTTTTTCATTCAGTCGTTTACCGACAAAGAGCACGATGATGCCGATGGTCACCGCCAGGAAGGAATCGATCTGGAGGATGCCGTCTTGAAACTCCATGCGTATACCTTTTGCTGAATAGACGCTTGCGACGCCAGGGATGCGACGGAAAAGCGCGAGCGATCAAGGGGCTTGGTCGCCATTGAAGACAGGACTACCATAGCGCTAGGCTGATGTCGCACCGCAACCCCCTCCTCATGATTCAGGCGCGAGCGACATAATCCTGATTGCCCTGGCTATTGTCCGGAGCGGATAAAGGCATGAAGGATACCAGCCGCTGCCGCTTGCATGCCAATTTCACCCGACGAGGTTTTCAGACATGACCTATTGCGTGGGACTCCTGCTCGACCAGGGCCTGGTGATGGCCTCCGATTCCCGCACCAACGCGGGCGTCGACTACATCTCATCCTATAGTAAACTTCATGTGTTTCAACCGGCGCCAGACCGGCTGTTTGTGCTGCTCGCGGCCGGCAGCCTCGCGACCACACAGGAAGTCCTGAATCGCATCCAGCGCGACCTGGACCAGGCGGCCAACCCGAACCCCAGTCCCTACCAGCAGTCACCACGGGTCACCCTGCTGAACGTCAACTATCTCTTCGAGGCCGCGACTTACATCGGCCAGGTGAGTCTGGCGGTGCAGAACGAACACGGCTCCGCCCTGCGTCAGGCTGGTGCGAGCCCGGAGGCCAGCTTCATCCTGGGCGGACAGATCGCGGGTCAGGCCCATGGACTCTTTCTGATCTACTCGCAAGGCAACGCCATCGAGGCCTCGCCCGAGACGCCCTATCTGCAGATCGGCGAGAGCAAATACGGCAAGCCGGCACTGGATCGCATCGCCTATCCCGGCCTGTCGCTCGATGACGGCGCGCGCCTCTGTCTGGTCTCGCTCGCGGGGACTGCGCGCTCCAACCTCACGGTCGCCCCGCCCTTCGAGGTCGCAATCTGTCCACGCGACAAGATCGCCCTGTCTTACCGGCTCAAGCTGGATGACGACTCACCGGAGCTACAGGGCATCAGTCGCAGTTGGAACGAGAGTCTGACCCGTGCCTTTTACGGACTCCCCCGCTTTACCTGGGAACCGGTCGATACTCCAACCAACGCGGCCGTCCCAAATACATCCACGACCGCGACCTGAAACAGGTTCGCCATGACAGCGCATCAAGCTTCCTGCATCTCGACCGGCCATTTACCCGAACCTAAACTGGCACGAACCCTGATTGGCGAAGCGCACGTGCGGTTCATGCCGCACGGGGCGGGCAAGAACGCCGACTACATCCCGGCGCTGGCCTCGATGCCAAGCGATCTCTTCGGGATCGGTCTGGTCGGCGTCTCGGGTCAATGCTATGAGATCGGCGATACCCGCTACCCCTTCACCATCCAGAGCATCGCCAAACCCTTCGTCTTCGCCCTCATCTGCCAGGCCATCGGCGAGGACGAGGCGCGCTGTCGGCTCGGCGTAAACAGCACCGGACTGCCCTTCAACTCGGTCATCGCCATCGAGCGCGCGAGCGCCGGGCGCACCAACCCGATGGTCAATGCCGGCGCCATCGCCACCACCCGCCTGGCGCCAGGCGCGACCGCCGAGGCCAAGTGGCGCTTCGTTCAGGATGGTCTGTCAAGATTCGCCGGCAGGGATCTCGGACTCGACGAGGCGGTCTACGCCTCCGAGGCATCGACCAATCAGCGCAACCAGGGCATCGCCAAGCTGTTGAATGCCTATGACTCGATCTATTTCGACCCAGTCCAAGCCACCGACATCTACACCCGTCAATGCGCCTTGAGCGTCACCGCCCGGGATCTGGCGACCATGGCCGCGACCCTCGCCAATGGGGGCGTGAATCCAGTCACCCGCGAGCCCGTCATCGATGCCATCCACTGTCAGCATGTCCTGGCCGTGATGGTGACCGCCGGACTCTACGAAAACTCCGGCGACTGGCTCTATGACACCGGACTCCCCGGCAAGAGCGGGGTCAGCGGTGGCATGATCACGGTCTCGCCCGGCAAGGGCGGACTGGCCACCTTCTCCCCGCCGCTCGATGAGGCCGGAAACAGCGTCAAGGGCCAACTGACGGCCCGCTTCCTGTCGGAACGCCTGGGACTGAACCTCTTTGCGTCGCGACCCGCGCCGATCTGAAGCCCGTTTCTACAGAAGCGATCACGGGGCATCTGGCCTGCAAACAAGGTCGCTATCGAGTCATCACCAACTGTTTGCTAGCCGCAACCAAGACCAGCTAGTGTGTGCGAGTTTGAGAAGAACGCTCAACCAACTGGCCGATACGGCTTAACCAGGTATCTGCGATCGCTTGACCACGTCAAGGTGCGATCGGTACGCCCAACCGCTCGGCCGCCCGCACCAGCTCGGCCACCGACCTCACGCCCAGTTTGCGCATCAGGCGCCCGCGGTGGATCTTGATGTTCTGCTCGCCGGTGCCGAGATCTGCGGCGATCCGCTTGTTCAGCTTTCCGGCGATGACGTGGCCGAGCACCTCCCGTTCCCGCGGCGTCAGCTGCGCGAACCGATCTTGCAGGGCCGCTCGCTCCTCGCGCTCGACCTGCCGATCCGAGGCTCGTTGCAGTGCGGCGCGCACCGCCTGAAGCAGATCCGCCGCGTTCACCGGTTTGGTCAAAAAATTCTCGGCGCCCGCCTTCACCGCACGCACGCTCATGGGGATATCGCCATGGCCGGTGAGGAAGACGATGGGCAGCTCGGCTCCGCTTTGGCGCAGCCGTTCCTGAACCTGCAGGCCATTAAGGTCGGGCATCGCCACGTCCAGTACGAGACAGGCGGAACCCTGCTGGAGACGCTCGTGGGCGAGAAATTCCCGCACGCTGATGAAGCTCCGAACCTGGAACCCCTCTGTGTGGAGCAGTCGCGTCAGAGCCTTCAGCATCT
Organism: uncultured Chromatium sp.; assembly: GCA_903897335.1. Lineage (GTDB taxonomy): Bacteria > Pseudomonadota > Gammaproteobacteria > Chromatiales > Chromatiaceae > Chromatium. The sequence goes on from CAIUAY010000245.1 coordinate 10,243, forward strand.
CGGGCTCGTCGTCGAGCAGATAGACCATCGACTCATCCGTCATGATGCCGCACCGTCCCTCGGTAAATAGAAGCGTACGGTCGCCCCGCCGAGTGGCGTCGACTCCGCCCAGACGCGCCCACCATGGCTGTTCACGATGGAGCGCGCAATCGCCAACCCCATGCCGAGCCCCCCGCGCGTGGTGGAGTAGAAGGCATCGAAGATGCGTTCCGGATCGGGCACTCCGCATCCATTGTCCGTGACCTCGACCAAGACCCGGTCTTCGTACTCACGCGTGACAATCAAGACCTGGCGCTCACCCGGAGGGTTATCAGCGACAGCCGCGCAGGCGTTGTTGAGGAGATTGAGCAGAACCTGCTCGATCAGGATGCAGTCCGCCCCCACCGCGACCAGGCTCGAAGCCAAGCTCAGATCCACGGTCACCCCTTGGTCGTCGATCTCGTGGGCAAGCAAATGCAGCACCCGGCGAATCGCATCATGGAGCAAGAGGTCTTCGCGGTGAGGTTCGCCACGCTCGAGGAGCGAACGAAGGTGCCGAATCACGTCGGCTGCACGCCGGTCGGCGCTGACGATGTCGGCCAGGATTTCACTCACCTCGGTCAGGTTCGGCGGGTTCTGGGTCAGCAGTGCCAAGGCCGCCTCGGCGTTCGTGAGGATCATGGCCAGCGGCTGGTTCAACTCGTGAGCCAAAGAGGCCGACAGCTCGCTCAGGGTCTCCATCCTGGACAGACGCTCGAGCTGTGCACGTTGCCGGCGGGCCTTGTCCGCCATGGCCTTGCGTGCCGTCACGTCCACGGTCACGCCCATCAGCATCCGCAGACCCGCCTCGGACTCGATGACGCAGCGACCCAAGCCGTTGAGCCAGCGAACGCGGCCGTCTGGGTCGACGACCCGGAATTCGGAGCGGAACCTGTCATTCGAGCGCAGCGTCGCCTCGATCACTCGTTGCAGCCGCGCCTGATCCCGCCGATGCACCCGTTCCAGGAAATCCGCCAAACGCAGGTCTCCGACGGGTGCCAGCGCAAAGAGTTCGCGTGTCTTTGCCGTCACCCAGACGTCTCCCGATTGCTCATCGACGCTCCAAAACCCGGCATCGGCCGCCTCTGCAGCGAGGTTCAGGCGCTGCTCGCTGACGCCCAGAGCCACGTCCTTGACCTGGACGTCACGCTCCGCCCGCGTGGCTCGCAGCAGCCCGAGGCTCAGCTCGGAGCCCATGACGACAGCAACAAAGAGGAACAACGGAGTGATCAGGATCGGCAAGTGAGCGAAGTTCCAGAACACCAGAACCGCTTGGATCGTGCCGACCAGGACGGCGACAAAGAGGCTGATCGTCAGCACGAGCGACCGCATGCCCTCTCCCCGCCGCCAGGCACTGACGCCGCCGTCGAGGATGAAAACCATCAACAACAGGAGGCCCGCCTGTCCCGTCAGCATCCAGAGATTAGGGACGCCTCCCCTCGCCAGCGCGACCGGCTCTCCGAGGAGCATGATCTGCTCGATGTCGGTCAGCTCGGCATAGTTGAGATTCGGCCCCGACACGAAGGTCGCGACCAACGCGACCGTGCGCAGCCCCACTGCAAGCCAACCCACCCATGGAAGGCGCGGCCGCAAGCGCAGATAGACCAGACCCACCAGGGCGACAAAGCCGGACCAGACCGGAACCTGGAACCAGCGCAATGCGGTTGCATACTCTCCGGGCGTTTGCGCGCGCAGCATCCAAAGCTCTGTCACCGCGAGACCGGCGATGCTGAGCGCGAGCAGCACGAACATCAGGTAGGCTCGGGCGTCTCGCTGCATGAGCCAGGCCGCCAGATAGATGCCGGCGAGCGTGGCCGACAAGGCCGCCATCATGACGTAGAGAATCGTGATCCAGCTCATCCGCTATCCGAGTGCCTGCTCACCGAGCCCGCGCGTTTAACCAAAGTGCAATGTTACCGAGCTTGCGACTCGGTTAGCCTCGTGTGTGCAAGAGGGATCTGCGGACAGGCGGCTCGGAGATCCCTTTTCCGGTGAACACGCTGTCGAGCACAAGCCAGCGGCAGGGAGATGAAGCCCTTCTCCTGTTGTTGTGTCACAGCAACACCCTCTTGCGCATGAGCGAGGAGTTTCCAATGAGAACCTTTCTGGGGGTGAGTATGAGCGCGATGCTCGCCGCACCCGTCGCGGCACAGGACTCCGGCTGGACCTTCGCCCTGTCTCCGTACCTCTGGGCGCCGGGGATCACCTCTTCGGTCGGAACCGCGTGGGGAACCGTTGAGGCCGACAAGAGCAGCAGAGATGTTCTCTCCAGCCTCGATCTTGCCTTCATGGGAGCGGTCGAGGCTCGCAATGGTCGCTGGAGCCTGATCGCCGACCTGTTCTACGCCAGCTTGTCCGAGAGCCGCGTTACACCACTCGGCCTGCTTTTTTCGCGGGCGCGGATCGAGACCACGGCGAAGGCCATGAGCGCTTACGCCGCCTACCAAGTAGCGGACAGCGAGCGGGTCGCCCTAGACCTGATGGCCGGCTTCCGGGTCAGCGCTCTCGATATTGATCTCTCCCTTTCGCCCGGACTGCTCGCAGGCCAGCGCATCGGTGTGAGCGAAACCTGGATCGACCCGGTGATCGGTAGCCGTGCCCGTCTCGCAATCAGCGACAACTGGTTCGCCACTGCCTTCGTGGATGTCGGCGGTTTCGGCGCCGACTCCGACCTGACGTGGCAAGCCTTCGCGAGCCTCGGCTACCAGCTTAATCCGCGCTGGTCAGTCCAGGGCGGCTGGCGCTACTTCTCGGCCGAGAAGCAGATCGCGGGGCGCGACGTCAAAACCGACTTCAGTGGTCCTTTGCTCGGATTCACGGCACGATTCTGATGCGCATGCCGCCGTGACGGCTTCGCATCCCTTCACCCCGAATCCGCGCTGTTGGCCGAATTTCCTTGAAACCGCATTTGCCCACTCACTGCCGAGGGAAAACCGATGAGAACTCGATTGCCTATCCTGGGCGCATGCCTGGCCGCCGTCTCCATGACGGGGCTTGCGGTCAGCGCTGAAACGCTCCCCAACCCCACTCCCGAGCACAGGTTCACCTTACAACGCGGAGAAAACCTTTCCAGCCTGTGCGCCAACATCCAGCGAACGGGAGTCAACATTCCGGTTGCCGACTGCATCAGACAGATTCTGTTTACCAACAGGGACTGGTTCGATCAACGCTTCGGTTATGTGTGGAAAGATCTTCAGTCCGTGGACCTGGATTCTGCCGTTCGACTTTGGTCGGATATCCCCTACATCCTGCCGGCGGGACTGGTGCAAGCGAAACCAATACAAACCGAACCGGCACAAGAAGCCACAAAGCCACAAACAACAACGACCGCATCTGACTTTGGGCATTTCGATCCCAAGGGCAAGCCGCCATCGAAATTCACGATCGAAGTGCTGAAGCGGGCTGCGGCAGACCTGCCGTTCGATGACACCAGAGACTTCGATGAGAATCGCAAGAATTTGATCGCCCCGATGAAGGATCTCAAAATCATGGCGGATGCCGGCCATGTCGCCTGGAATATGGAGCAGTTCCAATTCCTCGATCAGCAGGAGGAGTTCGACAGCATTCATCCCTCCCTGCATCGCATCGCCAAGTTGAACAACAACTACGGACTCTACGAGGTCGTCCCGGGCATCTATCAGGTCCGTGGCTTCGACCTCGCCCAGATCAGCTTCATCCGGGGTAAGACTGGCTGGATCGTGTTTGACCCGCTGGTGAGTGCCGAAACCGCCCGGGCGGGACTGAAGCTCCTGCAGGAGCATGTGGGCGAGGGCCAGCCGGTCACGGCCGTGATCTATTCCCATGACCATGCCGACCACTGGGGCGGCGTGCGCGGTGTCGTCGACGAAGCCGATGTTAGATCCGGGAAGGTCGAGATCATCGCCCCGGAGGGCTTCATGGATGCGGCGATTTCGGAAAACGTCTTTGCCGGCACCGCGATGAACCGGCGACTCTTTTATCAATACGGCCTGTTGCTCCCCCGCAGTCCCTATGGCTACGTCAGTCAGGGTCTCGGCCAGGGTGTATCGGCCGGCGCCGTGGGTCTGATCGCGCCGACCAAGGAGATCACCAAGCCGATCGAAGAGATCACGGTCGACGGCGTCAGGATGATCTTCCAGCTCACGCCAAATACCGAAGCCCCGACGGAGATGAACACCTATCTTCCGGATCAAAAGGCGCTGTGGATGGCGGAAAACGTGATGGCCGGGATGCACAATATCTACACACTGCGCGGTGCACCCGTCCGGGATGCCCTGAACTGGTCCAAATACATGAACCAGGCCCTCTACCTCTTCGGAACCAAGGCCGATGTCATGTTTGCATCGCACCACTGGCCGCGCTGGGGCAACGACCGGATCCAGGAAGTGCTCCGTGCCCAGCGCGATCTCTACGCCAACCTGAACAACCAGGTGCTGCATCTCGCCAACCAGGGTGTGACCATCAACGAGATCCACAATGTCTATGAGATGCCAAAGAGCTTACAGGAAAAATGGTATGCCCGCGGCTATCACGGGTCTCCCGAGAATAACAGCCGCGGTGTCATCCAACGCTTCCTCGGATATTGGGATGCCAATCCGGCAAACCTCATCCCGCTATCGCCCAGCGACTCGGCTCCACTCTACGTAGAAATGATGGGCGGCGCCAAGAAGATCCTTGCGCGCGGTCAGCAGCTCTATGACGAGGGGGCTTATCTCTACGCCACCGAGATCCTGAATAAGCTGGTTCAGGCCGAGCCCCAGAACCAGGTCGCCAAGGATCTGCTGGCGGACAACTTCGAGCAGATCGGCTACCAGCAGGAAAATCCCGGCCTGCGAAACAGTTTTCTTGGCGCCGCGTATGAGCTCAGGAACGGCATACCGCAGGGAGAAATGGCCTCGACAACCAGCGCCGACACCATTCGGGCCATGCCCACCGGCAGATGGCTCGATTTCCTCGGTATCCGCATGGACAGCCGCAAGGCCGAGGGGATGCGCTACACCATCAACCTGATCACGCCGGACAACGGCGAGAAGTTCCTGATCGAGCTGGAGAATGCGACGCTCACGAACATCCAGGGCTTCCAGGCCGACAAGCCCGACTTGACCATCACGATCAAGAGATCGGATCTGGAGCAGACGATGATGGGTGTGAAGTCGCTTGAGGCGCAAATCGCGGATGGAACGGCAAAGACAAAAGGCGACACGGGGATTCTGAAGCAGATCGCGTCGACCATGGTCAATTTCGACCCGCGCTTCGAGATCATGCCCGGCACCAGGAGCCGCGCGGCGAAGGTCGAAGAGAATCCGTTCCAAGCCACCGATGTGGGCGCGCCGCTGGCGGAATAACGGGCTGGGCGTGGGTGCGATCCACTGTCGGATCACATCCACGCCATCAGTTCAACCTCCATCCCCGCAGCGAATAGATCGCTGTTTAAAGTGAAGGTCATCGCCGTCGTGCGTTCGCGCTGGCCGCAAGCTCTGCCTGACATCAGACGGCTCTGGCGGAGCAGAGCGATGAGGATCTCGCCAAGCAGTTCACCAACCCCGCGCACTTTCTGGAGTACGAGAATGTCGGACCCAATCACATCGCAGCTGGCCAGGCGGTTCGTAGCCATATTGCTCGGGGCGCTCAGCATCGTCGACCAGGGCGCGAAGGCGGAAGACTTCGCGATCCCGTTAGATCTACCGCAGCTCAACTTCATCGGACTTGGTGTCGGCGCCTATCCCGACTACTTCGGGTCTAGCAACGACAAGGCAGGTGCCACCCCAATCGGGCGGTTGTCCCTTGGTGGCTCGCGCTTCGTTCGCCTGATGGCCAACGAGATCCGCGTTAACCTGCTCGATAGCAGCAACTGGCAGTTGGGTTCGGCCGCGCTTTGGCGCTTTGGCCGCAAGGATGTCGAGAATTCAGTCGTCAACAAGGTTCACGAGATCGACGATGCCGTGAGCCTCGGTCTCTTCGGCGGCTACGTCTGGCGAGACCCCCAGGAGATCCGCAGGTTGGCGGGCGTGGGTACCTGGGCTCTCGGGGACGTCACCGACACTTACAACGGCTGGACGGCTGGGCTCAACGGCTACGTCATGCAGCCGGTTGCGAAGATGGTGACCCTGGCCGCCGGCGGCGCCTTCACCTACGGCAGCGACAACTACATGCACGAGTATTTCGGGGTGACGCCCGCCGATTCGCTCGCCAGCGGCCTGCCGGTCTATGTGCCTGGAAGCGGCTTGCGCGACGTGCGGGGGTGGGCTACGGCAGCGCTTTCACTCAGTCCGCAGTGGCATATCGTCGCTGGCGTCATGTACTCGCGCCTCGTGGGCGACGCTGCGGACAGCCCGCTCGTCTCGCAGGAGGGCTCGAAGAACCAGTGGATCTACGGGGCAGGCGCTCTGTACGCCTGGTAGAGCGGTTGCGCTGGAGAGACTCACTTCTCGCTCGGTCACGACGGCGGGAGATCATCGCTGAGGGGATTTCATCCGGGGGGGTCATGGATCTTCCGCAGGCTGAGGCAGGGGATCCAGGTAGTCAGCCCCCGCCGAGACATCGGCCTGCGTTTCCGCAGCCTGCAGCGGCACACCGCCAAGCTTTTCATTGACTGCGGGTGCCGGGTTCGCGATGCCTTCCTCGATCCGCTCGATCATATAGGGATAGAAGGGATTGCTGGCGATCCGAAACAGCGAGTCCAGATTGACGATCAGCGCCCCTCGCTCGCCACGTGCGGCGATCACGCCGAGGTGGACGCCGAAGTTCTCGTTGGGATTGGGCTCCAACCCGTAGAGCGAATCGTCCATCGGGAACGGAATGGCCACATGCGAGAGCGAGAAGATCTGCGGCGGATAGGGAATGCCGAGCGGGGTCACCTCGACGGTGGTCTGCCCGGGGGCGATGATCCGTGCGACCGTATCCTCGACACCATTGTCGGCGTTGGCGATCACGGTGATCCTGTAGGGCTGCGGCAGGGACGGCAGCAGGCGCTCGATCGCGGCCTCGGTGGCCGGACGCATGAGCGGACCGAACTTGACGGTTCGGTTCACGTCGAACAGCACCAGCTCACTGCCGTTCTCGGGGAGATGGGCGTAGAGCCCGGAGATGATCGCGGGGGTGCTGACGGTGAAGTCCAGCACCGACTGGAAGGTCAGCATGGGCGCGACACTGGCCAAGCGACCCGCCTTGGAGAGACGGACGATCTGGCGCTGCAAGGCATCGGTGAGCCGGTAGGACTGCACCGCGCCATTGATCGGAAACGAGTTGTATTTGAATGGATTGAACTCGGGCACAACGCCCAGCCAGGCCGCCTTGGCGAAGGCGGGCAGGAGGGCCGGCAGTCCCGCCAGACCCGCCATGCGGGCAAAGCGGGTGACGCCGATCATGGGGGAGATCAGCACGAGTCGATCCGGGCGGGCCAGATGCTCGTCCTCGATGGCGTCGAGTGCATACTTGACCGCCAGTGCCCCGCCGTTGGAGAAACCGACCAGGTGCAGGGGCGCACCCGGATCGATCTGCCGTTTCGCCTCGCGCACGGCGAGCCTGGTGGCGGCCATCCAGTCTTCCCATTCGACGGCGGTCAGGGCTGCGGGGACTGTGCCGTGGGCGGGCAAGCGGATGCCGATGGTGAGGAAGCCGAGCTCGCGATAGCGCCGACCGATATGCCTCAGACTGTAGGGCGAGTCAGTGAGGCCATGGAGCAGCACCACCGCACCGATCGGCTTGCCCTCGGGCTTGCGCAGATAGGAGTGGTTCCAGTCCTCCGACAGCTTCGCCGGGTAGATGGGGCTGTCTTCGAAGTAGCGGTTGTAGGGAACGCGCTCCTCCGACCCCAACGTCTGGGACACCCGGGTTCGCATGCTCTCGAAGATGGCGTCCTCTGCCTTGAGATACTGATCCCAATCGGCGGCGTCGATCTCATCGGCGCTCAGCTCGTCGGGGACGAAGGTATGCCAGGATTCGAGCGGTAGACCGCTCTGGGACAGGTAGGCGCGAGCGCCAAGCAAGACCAGCGCAAGCGCGGCGAGGAACAGCACCCCGCCCTTGAGTATCCGTAGGAACCGAGTCCAGATTCTTGATTGCACGCCAGGATCTCCAATTAGGCAAACTCGTTCGAGGGTTGGTTCTTCCAGAACAGCAGACTGAAATGGTTCCGGCTCTCTGGACAGAGCCGGTAGGATCATTCGTTGGCTCCCGAAGGAAAAGCGCGAATCCAGAGGAGCGGAAATTCACCCGGCGAAATCAGACCAGCTCCTGCACCACCTTGACCGCCGAGGGATCGGGGATGATCGGTCTGCCTCGCGCGGTGAGATGCGCCCGTGTCAAGGCAGCACCCAGCAGTAGGATAAGCGCCGAGAAATAGACCCAGAACAGCACGATCAAGACCGACGCGGCGGCGCCATAGGTCGAGGCAATCGCGGTCCTGGAGAGATAGGTCGCGATGCCGTAGCGACCGACCGACAGCATCAGCGCGGTGACCAGGGCACCCGGAATCACGTCACCCCAGGTCACCACGACATCCGGCAGGACCTTGAAGAGCGTGGCGATAAAAAGCGCCCCGATCGACACCGCAAGGAGCCACTGCGCGCCGCCCAGCAGGTTGTCCTGGGACAACTCGGCGGGGAGCAACGAGAGATCGAGCGAGGCCGCCAGCGCATGCAGCGCGATGGTCGAGATGAAATAGAGCAGAAGCCCGAGGCCAATCAGCAAGACGACGACGAGAGCCAGGACGCGATCCTTGACGATACGCCAGAGATTGCTGCGCTTTGGGCTTGGGCGAACCCCCCAGAGGACATTCAGCGAGTAACGCAATTGGGCGAAGACCGTCGTCGCGCCGATGAGGATGGCGGCAACGCCGAACAAGGTCGGCATCACACCCGATACCTCGACCCGGGACATCAGTACCGCCTGCTCGACTGCGGCGGCGGCCTCGGTACCCATGGTGTACTGAAGCTGCGCGACGATCTCGCCCTGAGCCGCGCTTTGACCCAGCACGATGCCGATGACCGTCACGGCGATGATAAGGGTCGGCGCGAGTGAGAACAGCGTGAAGAAGGCGAGCGATCCGGCATGCACGAAGGCATTGTGCTCGAACCAGATTGCAAAGCCCTCTCGGATGATGTCGATCCATCCCTTCATCGCGGTCAATGGCAGGCGCATGGCATCCATCGCCGTTCAGGGGCGCCGCGCCTTGATGATCCGACCATCGCTCGCATGCAGCAGCAAGGCGCCATCGTCGCTGATCTCAAAGCGGTTCACGCCGGAGAGGATCTCCAGGAACCGGCGTTCCTGGTTCATCGCCGCGTCCTCGCAGGCCATCATGGTCGACCCCATCTGGGACAGGGTCAGTCCCTCCCCGCTCAGGGCATAGCCGCCCATGAAGCGATTGCAGGAGGCGGCTCCAGCGATACGTCCCGCGTCCATGAAGGTGAGACTGACGTGCGAGTCCGCCACCGGGGCGTCACCGCCGATGGTCTCGACCGTCCACTCGCCGCCCTTCAGCAGCATCGCGGGATCGCCGCCGCAGCCGCTAAGCGTCTCGCCGTCGAGTTCGACGACGACCCGGTTTGGGTACGGCATGCCGGTCATGGTGTCGGCGCAGCGTTGATCGGTCACCGTCACCGTTAGTGCGTGAACGGCGCCATCGACCCGATAGCGGGTGATCCCGTCCGCGTGTTCGGTACGCGGGGTCGGCGAGACGAGCTTGGTTTCGCCGAGATGGGTGACCAGGGTCAGCGTCTCATCATCGATGTCGAGCCGCCAGCCAGGCTCGTTGCCGGTGGCACGGAAATGCTCGGGGTTGATCGCCACGCCAAAGGCGGTCGCGCTGACGAGCAACGCGGCGAGGGCGGCGGAACGATACATGTTGGGATCTCCTTGCATAGCGGCCGAACGTCGTTTTCTGGTGACGAAGCAGGAGCTTCGTCACCAGGCAAGTGTCATTGCGCGGGCTTCATCCCCGTCAATCGATATTGCCTTTCTGATGCTGGTCGAAGAGGAAGCCACCAAGCACACCGGCCCCGGCGCCGATCGCGGCACCCCGTCCGGCATTACCGCTCAGCGAGCCTATTGCGGCACCGGTCGCGGCGCCCATCATCGCCCCGCTCCCGGCACGGCTTGTGGTCGTGGTACCACAGCCCGAGAGTGTCATGGCGACCATCAGAAACAGGAGAATGCTTAGCTTATTCATGGGTTAGGACTCACGTCGATCAGGTATAGATAAGGAAAGACGGTTTGAAGCGTGGCTCGGCGCAACGTGATCGCGCTCAGTTGCAGGGATAGGCTTTCGCCAGTGCTCGCACCAGACCGACGACCGGCAACTCGCCCATGCGTTTCGCATTGCCCGCGTTTTGCTTGACCCAGGCCAGGAAGGCCGTTTGGCCATTGGCAATCGATGTCCCCTGGGGGTAGCAGATCAGTCGTTTGAGGTGTTTACGGTCAGATACAGCATCGTGATATTGAACCGTCGCCTTAATGAAGGCCGTACAGGCAAGCTGGGCCGACGCATGATTCGGGTCGGCGGCGTCGGTTGAACAGACGTGGTAGAGATCCTCGGTGTTCTCGAGGGCGAAATCCCCGTCTTCCACTGCGGCCACGGGCTGAGCGATGACCGCCATCAAGAGCGTCGCCGAGCAGAGACCGATTGCTGAATGGAATGCGCGCGATAGTGTCAACACATTAAAAATCCTCTGTATTTTTGATCAAATAGCCCACCTCGCGGATCTGGACATGCCGGGTCACATCGTCTGTCCATGAGTGCCTGCCAAATGGGGAGAACGGCAGGCAGGATGGGACTTTGGCTCAAGTCACGCGGGTACGGCACCAACGCATGGCTGGGCACCATCAACTTGCCGAAACAACCTCTGGGTGCGCCTCGATAAAAGCTCTAAGCGTGTCTTCCTCGTCCTTGGCGAGGGATGTCTGGAGGATTTTCCCCTTGCCCTTGAACGCGGCGAGTCGATCCATGACTTTATCCGGCGTGGATTTCTTGACCAGAACAAAGATGGCAGAGCACCCTGGCTTGAAGTGCTCGGCCAGATCTTTCATGAAATCATTGTTAATGCCGAGGTCAGTCGTGGCTCCGGACAGCGCACCAGCCCCGGCGCCGATGGCCGCGCCCAGGAGAGGATTCAGGAACACCATTCCAATCAGCATGCCCCAGAAGCCGCCCCCCACCGCCCCCGCGGCGGTCAGGTTCGTCGCCTGGTGCAGTTTTACCTTGCCTTCTAGGCTTTTGGTGACGACCACCACATCTTCCATCTCGATCAGATATTCCTTCTGCAAATTGGCCAGCGCGGCGCGCATCTCAAAGGCCAACTGTTCTTCAGGAAAAGCGATGACGATTAAATTGCTCATTTGGTGAATCTCAATAGGGTTTGAGCGAATCCGGTGAAACCGGGCGGACGATAACACTTGAAACTTGATACTAACCCAAGCGGGTGACAAGTATGGACCATTTTGGTATACACAAGGTTCAGAGAGATCACGTTCGCCTCATTAATTATGCATCGATTATTAAGGTATATCCGCCGATGAATGCATTGAGTTCCTTCCCTCCCCCAGCACGTGGCCTCATTGTCGCCGCGGCCTGCGCGGTTGTGATCATGGTGATGCAGGCCGCCTCGCCGATCCTCTCGCCGATCCTGCTCGCCGTGTTCATTGCGATCATTGCCACGCCGGGCTTGCGCTGGATGCGCCGCCACGGGGTGCCGAAGTGGGGGGCGCTGGTGTTGATCACCTTCATCATGCTCGATGTCGGCAGTCTGCTGGCGTTGGTCTCCACCGGGGCGCTCGAAGGATTCAGGGATAGCCTGCCGACCTACCAGGAGCGGTTTCTGCTGCTAAGCGATGAATTCGGCGGCTGGCTAGAGAGCGTCGGGGTCAGCGGCTCGCGCGAGGCGGTGCCGGATCTGATCGATCCCAATCAGTTGGGTGGGGTCGTCCGCCTGCTCCTGTCCAATGCCAGCGGCTTCTTCGCAACCGGCCTGCTAGTCTTGCTCACCGTCATCTTCATCCTGCTCGAAGTGCCGGCGATACCGGGCAAGCTAAAGGCGGCATTTCATCTGACGGACGCGGGCGACGCGCGACTGAAACGGCTGCTGGACAACATCAACCGCTATATGCTGATCAAGACCCTGACCAGCCTCGCCACCGCATTCTGCGTCTGGCTGTTGCTCTGGCTCCTCGGGATCGACTTCGCCATCCTCTGGGCGATCCTGGCCTTTTTCCTGAACTTCGTGCCCGTCGTCGGCAACATCGTCATGATGATCCCGTCCGTGCTGCTGGCGCTGGTGCAGGCAGGCTTTTCGACCGCGCTGGTAGTGACGGCGGGCTATCTGGTGATCAATACGGTGATTGGAAATGTGATCGAGCCCCGCGTCATGGGCAAGGGGCTCGGTATCTCCACCCTGGCCGTCTTCATCGCGCTCCTGTTCTGGGGCTGGCTGTTCGGCACCGTGGGCATGTTCCTGGCCGTGCCGCTGACCACAGCTCTGATCATCGCGCTGGACGCGAGTCCGCGTACGCGCCCGCTCGCGATCCTGATGGGTCCGGACATCAAGGAAAGCCCGGCGGAACCAGCGGACAGCGACGAGCAAGCGGTAAGCGTGAGGCGGACTATGTAGGGGCGATTTATGATCTTTAAAAATTTGGCTCTTTCTGCGTTTCAGACAGGTTCCGTAACTGGGCGGGCGGTGAGCAGCGGAAACCAGTAGATCGC
>CAIUAY010000246.1 GCA_903897335.1 uncultured Chromatium sp.
ACCCACACCGCTTTTCGAGCAACTGTTGGAACGAATGCCGATGCCTCCATCCCCGGCACGTCGACGACCCCGGCCTCCGAAACCGATCTACCTTCTACCCATTGCCGTGTAGGGGGTGGCCGGAACGATGATCAAGGCCGTTGCGGTTTATCCTGAACACAATCGCTTGTTCTAGCCAGCGAGACTGAACGTAATGGTGTTTTCGGCAACTGATTTTTCATCACTCAAGATAGACCGTCGCATGAAATACCGCCTCGATGACTCTGTGATGACTGCTCAGACACCGCTGTGGCTCCTGATCTTTGCGATGCTAGCGTGGCGTCTGGCGGTGGCGGCCATCCTGCCGGTCACGCAGGACGAAGCCTATTACTTCGACTGGGCGGGTCATCTGGCCTGGGGCTATTTCGATCATCCGCCGGGGGTGGCGCTGCTGGGTCTGGGAACCCGTCTTGCTCCCGCTTCGGCACTACTGGCGCGACTCGGCGGACTTCTTGCCGGTGGGCTGACACTGCTGGTGCTGGCGCGGTTCTATCGCCACTGTGGCCTGACAGACCGTCAGGATTTGGCAATCGCGCTGATTCTGGCTTTCGCCACCCTGCCCGGTCTTGCCGGTGGCGTCCTCACGACGCCAGATACCGTGCTGACGCTGGGCTGGGCGCTTGCGCTGCACGAGGGCGAACGGGCGCTGGCTGGGGAACAGCGGCGCTGGCTCAGCGCCGGACTGGCCATCGGACTGGGGCTGCTAGGCAAATACACCATGGTGCTGATCGGCCCGATCTTTCTGTGGACGATCCTGCGCTCGGATTGGCGCACACTGCGCACCCCCTGGCCTTATCTTGGTGCCCTGCTGGCGCTGTTGGTGTTTGCGCCCAACATCATCTGGAATGCCAGCCATGACTGGCTGACCATGCGTTTCCAGTTTGGTCATGGCTTCGCCACCGAGATGGGGTCGCTAGCCTCAGGCGCTATCGTGCATTCAGGCCCGCAGTCGGCTGGCGAGCGACTCGCCAGTCTGGCTGACTATGTCGGTGTCCAGTTTGGATGCTGGGGACTAATTCTGTTGCCACTGCTGCTGACACCCTGGCTGACTGACAGGCCGGATGAGGCTGGTCGTGCTTCTTCGCTTGCACCCCATGCCCGCATTCTGCTAATCGCGGCAACCCTCTTTCCGCTGGTCTTCTTTGGGCTGGTTGCGACCATCAGTTCAGTCGAGGCCAATTGGCCGGTGATGTCGCTGCTGACGGCGGCACCTCTGGCGGCGCTCTGGATGCGCCGGATACGAGGCTGGGTGCTGGCGGCGGCACTGGCCAACGTCCTGCTGGTCAGTCTGTATGTGGTTCATGCCGCGACCGGCGCGCTGCCGTTGCCAGACAGCCAGAACCGCATCCTCCGTGAGACGCATGGCTTCGCTGATCTGGCGCAGATTGCGGCGGGTTTGGACGCACCAGTCTATGCAGATCGCTATCAGACCACGGCCATGCTGCGTTTCTATCAGCCTGGCCTGGGAATCAGCCAGTGGCCCGGACTGACCCGACCCTCCGAATATCTGCTGGGTGAGATTGCCCCGCGTGTCGTGCCGGAGGCCATAAATCAACCGTTCTGGCTGGTGTCCCGCGCCGGTCTTGCGCCCGTGATCACGGGTGTCGTGGCGGATGCGCCGCGCACCGTCTTCGACTGCGCGTCACAGCCCCTGCGTGAAACGGCAACGGCTCCCTGCCGACATCCGCTACACGTCTGGCATCTTTATCGGTATGTGCCATCATCCCGATGACGCTCACCGCTGACGGTGGTCAGACAGCGCAGGTGCCCGCTCAGGGTTCGATTGTGATGGCGTGATAGTCACGGATCTGTGCCAGCGACACCCGCTGCATGTCTTGTCCCTGACGCCAGGCGTGGTGCCATGCGAGCGTACGGTCGAGCGCCGCGTCCAGTCCCCAGCGCCGTTGCCAGCCAAGCCGGTTAGTAGCCTTGGTGCTGTCCACCTTGAGAATCGCGGTCTCATGCGGCTGCGGAGCCAGATCTTGTTTCCAGAACGCGCCGGGCGTTTTGGCGCAGAGATAATCCATGATCCAGGACACGGCGCGGGCATCGGTCTCAGCCGGGCCAAAATTCCAGGCTTCGGCACAAGCGTCGCACTGACGGTGGAGATGTTCGGCCAGCAGCAGATAACCTGACAGCGGTTCAAGGACATGCTGCCAGGGGCGGATCGCCTGTGGCGAGCGAATCGATACCGCCTGTCCGGCCACCAGCGCCCGGAAAAAATCAGGGATGAGCCGATCAGTGCCCCAGTCACCACCGCCGATGACATTCCCGGCGCGGGCGCTGGCGACCTGGATGCCGGCTGCGGCAAGAAAGCTGTGACGATAGGTGGCTGTCACCAGTTCGGCACAACCCTTGCTGCTGGCATAAGGGTCATGGCCACCGAGCGCGTCGGTTTCACGGTATGGCCAGACCCATTCCTGATTTCCGTAGCACTTGTCCGACGTTACCACCACGACACTGCGGACACTGGCGCAGTGGCGCACCGCTTCCAGCAGGTTGACCGTTCCCATGACGTTGATCGCATAGGTTTCGACCGGCGAACGGTAGGAATCACGCACCAGCGGCTGTGCCGCCAGATGGAAGACAACCTCAGGTGCATTGGCTGCCAGTGCACACGCCAAGGCATCCGCATCGCGAACATCCTGGAGACGATGATCGGCAAGACGCTGATCCAGCCGGGTCAGCGTGAAGAGATTGGGATCGGTCGGTGGTTGCAATGCGTAACCCGACACGGTTGCGCCCAGCTCAGTCAGCCACAGCGCCAGCCAGCCACCTTTGAAACCAGTATGGCCAGTGATGAAAACCCGTCGACCCGCCCAGAACGCCGCGTTCATGAGCCGCGTGTTCCGTGCGCTGCCTGATCCATTCCTGCCGCAGTCGCCGTGCTGTCGATCTGCCTTCTAATTTCATTGAGAACGGCGTGATCTAGGCCAGCGTCGCGGGTGCGTTCCAGACAGTGGCCGCCGACCTTCGGCGTGGTCGCCTGTCGCAGATGTTTCAGTCCAGGTTCGAGCTGGCCATGCGCTTCAGCATGTTCTGGATCAAGCGCCAGCATGGCGCAATAGTGCCACTTGACCGCTTCAGTCCGCCCGGAGGTGTGATGCTCGACGGCCTGTTCAAGCAGTTGTTGGGAATCACTCACGTTAGTTTTTCCAGGTTACGGATCAGGGCAGCGGTGATGTTGGCGTTGCCCGGCTCAGGGAAGTCAACGCCGACATTAATGCAGAGCATAGGCGCCATAGCCTACCACTTGATCATGTGCTCCGGCAGTGTCGCCTGAATTTCGCCGATCCAGCAGGCTGACGTTCAGGCCATCCGCTTTCGCCAACGTGAGCAGTCCATTCAGCGCATTGCGGCCACAGGCATCCCCGACGCCGATATTCTGTGGACGCAGTGATTCAATGGCGGCGGATGTCGCGGCATCGTGGCGTTGTGCCGTGCGGTAATCCTCGTAATGACTTAAGTCCGTACTGATCACGATGAGTGTCTCGGCACCGCCCCAGAGTTGCTTCAGCACTTCAGCCACGGATTCCGGGCTGGCATCGCCGACCACGAAAGGCACCAGCTTGAAGGCCGTCAGCACCCGCTGGAGAAAAGGAAGCTGCACCTCCAGACTGTGTTCCTGGGCATGTGCCTCGTCCAGACAGACGACCTGCGGCAACCTGAGTGCCTGTTCGATGGCCAGTCGATCAAGTGGCACGAGTCCGAGCGGGGTCTGGAAATCATTGGCGTCGCTGGTGGCTAGGCCGCGCAGCGGCACCCGATGGCTGGGTCCCATCAGGATGACGCGGGTAATTTGGTCGCGCACCGGCATCAGGGTCGCATAGGCGGTGGCAGCGACCGCGCCGGAGTAGCGATAGCCCGCATGGGGAACGATGATGGCCTTGGGCGGAGGCGCGTGCGGCGACACGGCGGCCAGAAAGCTATCGAGCATCCGCGTGAGTTCACGCACGTCGCCAGGATAGAAGTGATTAGCAACTGCCGGTGGTCGAATCAGTGGCATCGGTGTCACGCCTCTGCAAAGAGTGATGATCAGAGATCCGCCGGAAAACCATAGGGCGGTTCCGTGAACTGCAACTCTGGTCCCTGTTCGCCCAGCCGCACCGCGCCGCCTGCAACCGCGCTGATCTCGACAACCGCCAGCAGCAGATAGCGATCATTGCCAAGCGGGACGACATCGACCACGCGCCCGGTCGGTTGCTGGGAAACGCTGGATGGCGCATAGAGTTCATCGCCTGGCTGCGGCGGACTGGACGACGTGAGTTCGGTCAGATACATCCGCCGTTTAATGGTGCCCAGATGCTGCATCCGGGCGATGACTTCCTGACCGGTATAGCAGCCTTTGCTAAAGCTTAAGCCATCCAGTCGTTGCAGGTTGACCATCTGCGGGATGAAAGCGTCAGCAGTCTGGTTGTAGATGGCTGGAATGCCCGCCTGAATGTCGATCCGTCGCCAGTCATCGGCGCTGGCAGGCATTGTCTGACTAGCCAGCCGACCCCAAAGCGGATGGATGGCACTGCCAGTGCCGAGGATTTCAGCGCGTGGAATGGCTCCAGCGAGACGGATGACGCTCAGGTCGCCGTGCCGGCTTAGATCATAATCCTGCGCGGGCAGACTCAAACCCTGCTCGGCAAGCAGGGATTCAGTCTGATCTCCGGCGATGCCGATGCGCATCAACGCATGGCTGGCGTCTTCCAGGGTGACTTTGCTGCGCAGGATGAAGATCCGCAAACGTTGCAGCAGTTCGGGAAGCCGTTCGGCAGGCGTTTGCAAATAAATGACCTCGCCAATCCGCATCACCCGAAAGCTCGCCAGCAATCGACCTTTCTGGTTACAGTAACCGCTCAACTGCGTGCGGGTCGCGGTGACTTGAGCCATATCATTGGTCAACTGACCTTGCAGGAAGGTTGCCGCGTCCGCGCCGCGCACCGCAATGAGTCCAAGCCAGGACAGATCGAAAATCTGGCAGTCTGACGCTGGCCTGTCTGACACTGTCAAGCCCGAATCATCATCTGCATCGGGTTGCCCCTGACGGGTCGCAAGATCGTCTCGCCATTGCTCAGTCATGAAGATCGCCTCAAAGCCAATAATGTGATTCTGATGCATGGCATCCATTCTGCTTGATTGCAAGGCATTCAGACTCCATTTCTAGTTCTGGATGACGCGGGTCTGGATGATGATCTTTAAGCGCCTGCTCCAGCAGGATTGACGTGACTCTGGAAGCCTGGCGACCCAGGCCATCGCGAGCCTTTTGCAACAGGCGCTTGTTGATGCCGCGCAATTCCTTGTCTGGCCGTTGATGCAGACAATGGTGACTGATGCAGATTCCAGGCTCACCGCTTCCACAAACCTATCCGCTGCGGCCAGAACCGCTGCTGGATCGGGCTGTTCCGTCGCGTTTGCCGGTACCGGTACCGTCGGTGCCGACACCGGCGCAGGCGCCTTTAACCCGCCGTGCGGCAACGCCAGCCGAATCCGCCGCGCAGCTCACGCTGAGCCAACGCAGTCCGCTGTCGCGTGAAACGGATCTTCAATCACGTCGCGCATTGGACGCCTATGAATCGGTGCAGGAAGCGCAGCGTCGCGAAGAACTGCATCTGTTGTTTGGCTTTGATGGCTATGCCTGAGCAGGCACCGCTCACTGTTGCGCTGGAGTACTTTCATGATCCGACAGGGAAGCCCTGATGACGCCACCCTTGCTCAACAGATCGGTCTTGGCAGGCGCACGTCGCCGCGTCGCCGCTGGTTCTGGCTTGGTGGCCTGGTCGTTTTCGGTGTGTTACTGGCTGCCTTCTTGCTGCTGGAGCACCGATCAGGCGAACAGATCCGTTTTAAAACTGCCGAGGTGCGACGCGGTGATCTGACGCTTAAGGTGACTGCCACCGGGCAGTTACAACCTGTGATTCAGGTGGATGTCGGAACCGAAGTCTCGGGGACGATTCAGAACGTCACGGCCGATTTCAATGACCGGGTCAGTGAAGGGCAGGCGCTGGCGCGTCTTAACCCTGATCAGTCACGCGCTAAAGAGCGTCAGTCTGCTGCGGCGCTGGTGCTGGCTAGGGCACAGATCGACGAGGCTCAGGCAACGGTCAACGAAACCGCCAGCAAGCTGCGCCGGACACAGGAACTGGTTGGCAAGCGGCTAGCCTCGCCCGAAGAACTCGATACCGCCGTCGCCGCTGCCGAGCGCGCTGTTGCCGCCCTGGCGGTTGCTCGCGCCAAGGTCAGCCAGGCGCAAGCGCAGCTCGACGCGGATCAGCGCACATTGGAAAAGACGGTGATCCGCTCGCCAATCGACGGGATCGTGCTGAACCGCAAAGTCGAGCCGGGGCAAACCGTCGCTGCCTCGCTCCAGACCCCCGTTCTGTTCACGCTGGCTGAAAATCTCACCCAGATGGAACTGAAAGTCGCCGTCGATGAAGCGGACGTGGGTCAGGTCGCCGCAGGGCAGACGGCCACCTTTACCGTCGATGCCTATCCTGATCGCCGTTTTCCAGCAACCATCACCCAGGTGCGCTTTGCCCCGGAAACGGTTAATGGCGTCGTCACTTTTGCCGCATTGCTGACGCTCGACAACGCTGACCTGTCGCTACGTCCGGGGATGACTGCCACCGCCGAGATCCTGGTGCGTGAAGCACATGACCTGGTGCTGGTTCCCAACGCTGCGCTGCGTTTCAGTCCACCTCAGGCCAAAAAAGAACAAACTGGCACCAGTCTCGTCGGTTTACTGCTGCCAAAACCCCCGCCATCAGCGAAACGCAAACCCGATGGAACAATTCAGGGCAAGAATGCACGCGCCTGGATTCTGCGCGATGGCGAACCGCATCAGATCAGGTTCAAGACAGGCATCACCGATGGTGTCATGACAGAGATGCGTGACGATGCCCTGACGCCTGGCGCTCAGGTGCTGGTAGATGTCGAACGGGCAGGAGAATCATGAGTCCGCCTGATGGATCGTGCCTGTCAGATGATCCGGTACCGCTGATCGAGTTCCGGCAGGTTGCCCGGATCTATGGTCAGGGGATGGCGATGATGCGGGCGCTGGACGGGGTGGACTTCACCATCCATGAAGGTGAATTCGTCGCCGTGATGGGACCAAGCGGCTCCGGGAAATCGACGGCGATGAATATTTTAGGCTGTCTAGACACGCCAAGTAGCGGTTCCTATCGCTTTCGCGGGGTGCCCGTCGAATCACTCGACCGGCAGCAGCGCGCCCTGCTACGCCGCTACTATCTCGGATTCGTGTTTCAGGGCTTCAATCTGCTGAACCGCACCTCGGCGCTGGAAAACGTCGAACTGCCGCTCATCTATCGCCACACCCCGCGCTCCGAACGTCATGCCCGCGCCCATCAGGCGCTGGAGCGGGTTGGTCTGGCGGGCTGGGAGCGTCACACCCCCGGCGAGCTGTCCGGCGGACAACAGCAGCGGGTCGCCATCGCACGCGCCATCGTCACGCAGCCAAGTCTGCTGCTGGCAGATGAACCGACAGGGAATCTGGATACGGCGCGCAGTCACGAGATCATGGAACTACTGGTCGAGCTGAACCGCGATCAGGGGATTACGGTACTGATGGTGACTCACGAACCCGAAATGGCGGCTTATGCACATCGGATCATCCAGTTTTTGGATGGACGGCTTAAGCCACATTCCGAATGATGAACAATCAGGCGGTAGCTGTTTCCTCGCTGCTGGTCTCGGTCTCCGGATCTGCGACGACCGCCTTGGGAGTGGGAAGTTTAATCAATTCCAGTTCAACCAGCACAGCCTGCTTGGCTTCGCCGTTGATCAATTTCTTGCTCTTGCGATCCTTCACGGCATAACGGCCGGATTTCTTCTGATAGATCTTGTATTCAGCGGTCTTCTTGACAGTCTGCATCATAATTCTCGTTTCTGTGGTGGATAACGTGTCTGTCGTTGATGGTGGTTATCAGCGATAGCGATCACGAAATTTGCGGTCAACAAAAGGCGGTTCGGGATCATCCTGGTCGCGTTCGATCTCGATGCGGAACTGCGCAAACAGTGCGCCGAGTGCAGCCAACGCCGTGAGCATCGGGGCGATCAGCGTCAGCACTGCTGCAATACCAACGCCTGTGCCAAGCGGAATATCGACCAGCGTTTTGCCGCCTGACCGACGCACGATAAGGCGTCTGACATTGCCCTTGAGAACCAGCTCTTTCACCTTGTCGACCAGCGCCGAACCGGCAACGCTGATCTCCTCGATCAGCGGGCGTCCATGATTGTCTCTCATTTTTGACTGTGCTCCCCATAATGGCGATCAGGCCGTCAACCGCATACAGTACATCGGCAGGCGCAATGCCATCAACTGAAAACATGTCTCCAGGCTTCCGGATCGCGTCCAGGCCGTGACGCCTGATCACCGGAGCCGACGTGAACACCGCGCCGACAGTCCCGCCCGTTTTCTTCATCGTATCTTCACCAGACATCAATCGTGCGGCAACAAAGTTCGGACACTATCAGCAGAATTTTGGCAAAGGCAGATAACCCGATGTCCGACATCACGCGCATGAATCCGCTGAAATACCGCAGTATCTTCATCTCGGACGTGCATCTGGGATTTCGAGGCTGTCAGGCTCGGTTCGTTCTGGATTTCCTCCAGTCGACCCAGTGCAGACAGCTTTATCTGGTTGGCGACATCATCGATATCTGGGCCATGAAAAATGGTTTTTACTGGCCTGAATCACACAATCAGGTTGTCAAGGAAATCATGGGCAAAGCCCGTCAGGGCACTGAAGTCATCTATATCCCTGGCAATCATGATGATCTATTCCGCGATCATTTAGGCACCCGTTTTGGCGATGTCAGGGTACGTGACGAAGTGGTGCATACCACCGCCGATGGCCGACGTTTTCTGGTGATGCATGGCGACAAATTCGACGGCGTTGTCCAGAACAGTCTGTGGCTTGCCAAGCTCGGTTCACACGCCTACGACCATCTGCTCGCGATGAATGGCTTTCTCAGCCGTGTCCGTTCCGTGTTTGGACTCAAATACTGGTCGCTGGCTGGCTATCTCAAGCACAAGGTCAAGAATGCCGTGAGCTACATCGGTAATTTCGAGCAGGCCGTTGCCTGGGAAGCTGAACGGCGCGAACTCGACGGCATGATCTGCGGGCACATCCATCATGCCGAGATGCGTGACATCGGCGCTGCCGTCTATTGCAACTGCGGTGACTGGGTTGAGAGCTGCACCGCACTGGTTGAACATCATGATGGTCGGTTGGAACTGCTGCGCTGGACTAATGCCTATCCAGAAACCGTCATCGCGCCAGCGGTCGCTGTGGCATTGGCTAAGGCGAATTAGCTGGCCAATTTCGCAGATGATTTGAACCGTATCCGACCCTGAACTGGCGGTCGTGTACCTGAAAGCAGCGATGGAGTCACTCGACGATCCCGACGAGCAAGCCGCCGGTCTCCTGGCGCTCCGAAGCCCATAGCGGTCTGGGGGCGGTGGCTGCCGAGGCCGGCATCCGCCGGGAGTCGCTCGACCTGCCAAGCCAGGATCAGCTCCCACAACCATGCCGTGTCACAGCCCCTGTTCGACCAGTGAACTGAGCAGATTAGCGGCAAGCGCGATGCGGTCGATGGCATCGACAGCGCCGTTCTTATTTAATTCAATCAAAGCGTTAGATTTATGGTGGTGAGTCGTCTGAGCCCCTGAATAGCCTGAGCCGCCTGTTGCCAGATGGCCAATTATCCAGGGTCGGATGGAATAGACGACACCTCCTAGCCGTCATCGACCGAGCGCAGCTTGATTCCACTGCCTTTCAGTTCCAGCCAGCGTGGCTCGTTGTAGAAGCTATTCATCTGTACCCTGTCAAGCATACAGGCCTCGTAGCCACTGAGATTGATGGTGTAGCGGACGGAGGCTCCCGCACGCATCACAGGATACTTGACGCAGTCCTTTCCCGTGGCGGGGTTGTTCAGGAAACCGGCGATGACGTCTTGCAGGGTACTCCCACCGGCGATGGCATCCAGCAGTCTCATCAATGAACCCCGCAGCGGATTCGCAGTCTGGCCTGACCCAGCGTGCGCCAGGGTTCATCGTTTTTGGGTGCCGCGAGGTTGGCGAACGCATAGCCCGTCCAGCGCTGCTGCCTCTTCGAGTAATCGCCTTGAGCCAGCGGTGCACCCGTGACATCTAGCCATGGCTGGCTTCCGGCATACGCCGATTTATCGAAGATTTTGACTGATGTTACGCAGCCTTCAGTCGCGTGAGTTCGGCGAAGGCGTGTCGAAGCGCCTCGACAGAGAGCTTTGCGCGCAACGCGAAGTGATTGAGCGGGTGAACCCAGGGCAATCGCATCACGTTTTTCTAATATTCGATGTGCCTGATGCGGATGTTTTCGTCTTGGGTTCTGGCGGCTCGAAGAGCAACTTTGTCAGATAGCGCTCATCCCAACCGGCTTTCAGGCGTTTGTTCTGGATTCCG
>CAIUAY010000247.1 GCA_903897335.1 uncultured Chromatium sp.
CGAGGCCATGCTCGCCCTGCGACTGAACCGGGTCAATGACCAATGGGAGTCGTACTGGCAAGACGTGATCAAGCAAGCGGCATGACAATAGACCGCCGCGCATCAGTTCTGGTCACACCCCATTGTAAGGATGAGCCATCCCGTCAAGGATATTTCAGGATATAGTTAGAAAGTTTACCTGAAGCCCGTCTGTCGCTGCGGCGTGACTCATTGTTCGGGTCAGTTATTCAATGTATTGAACTCTTTAATGCACCGCACGACCGAATACCCCGTACAGTGATGACTTGATCCTGTTGGGGTTTCCCCCTTTTATTTTTCACTGAATGCGAGACAGATGAATGTCGCACAAGACAATGGTTACGCTTGACGGCAACGAAGCCGCCTCCTATGTGGCTCACATGACCAACGAGGTCATCGCGATTTACCCCATCACGCCATCCTCGAATATGGGCGAATGGTCGGACGAATGGTCTTCGCAAGGCGTTAAAAATCTCTGGGGAACGGTTCCCGACGTGGTCGAAATGCAGAGCGAGGCCGGTGCCGCAGGTGCCATTCATGGCGCATTACAGGCTGGGTCGCTGTCATGCACTTTCACCTGTTCCCAGGGTCTGCTGCTGATGATCCCCAACATGTACAAGATCGCCGGTGAGCTGTCGCCGACGGTGTTCCATGTATCGGCGCGTTCACTGGCTGCCCAGGGGCTGTCGATCTTTGGCGACCATCAGGATGTCATGGCCTGCCGCACGACTGGTTACGCCATGCTATGCAGCGCATCGGTTCAGGAAGCGATGGACTTCGCGTTGATCGCACAGGCTGCGACCTTGGAAAGCCGGCTGCCTTTCCTGCACTTTTTCGATGGCTTCCGCACCTCGCACGAGGTTGCCAAAATCGAGAAGCTGCCGGTCGAGACGATCCGCGCCATGATCGATGATGATCTGGTTGCAGCCTGCCGCACCCGTGCGCTCAACCCCGATCATCCCAAGCTACGCGGCACCTCGCAAAACCCGGATGTCTATTTCCAGGGGCGCGAAACGGTTAACACCCATTATCGCAACACGCCCGGTATCGTGCAGGGCGTCATGGATCGCTTTGCCACGTTGACCGGGCGTCAGTATGGCTTGTTTGAATATGTTGGCGCACCGGATGCCGAGCGCGTGATCCTGCTCATGGGTTCCGGCATCGGCGCTACGCAGGAGACCGTCGAGCATCTGGTCGCGCACGGCGAAAAGGTTGGCATGATCAAGGCGCGTCTGTTCCGTCCATTCGATCCCGATTATCTGCTGGCCGCGCTGCCGCAAACCACTACCCGCATCGCCGTTCTTGACCGCACCAAAGAGCCGGGCGCTGATGGCGAGCCGCTTTATAAGGACGTGCTGACGGCACTGGCTCAGGCACATGCTAATGGTCGGATAACGCAGATGCCACGGGTGATCGGTGGCCGTTATGGTCTGTCGTCCAAAGAATTCACGCCGGGCATGGTCAAGGCGATCTTTGACGAACTGACCACCGAGCGTCCCAAGCATCCGTTCACGATCGGCATCAACGATGACGTGACCCACACCAGCCTGACCTGGGATGGATGCTTCCGTCCCGATGCGGCTCAGGGCGTCACTGCCTGTGTCTTCTATGGCCTGGGTTCGGATGGCACGGTATCGGCCAACAAAAACTCGATCAAGATCATCGCTGAAGAGACCGACAACTACGGTCAGGGTTATTTCGAATACGATTCCAAGAAGGCTGGCGCCATCACCATTAGCCATCTGCGATTCGGCCCGCGCCCGATTCATAGCACCTATTTGATCGGTGACAACGAGGCGAACTTTATCGCTTGCCATCAGCCGACCTTCGTCACCCGCTATGACATGCTCGACAAGATCTGCCACGGCGGGGTGTTCCTGCTGAATTCGGCAACGCCTGCCGATCAGGTATGGAACGATCTGCCGCGCAAGATGCAGCAAACCATGATCGACAAGGCGCTGTCTTTCTATGTGATCGACGCCTATGCGATCGCGGGGCAGACAGGCATGGGACGACGCATTAACACCATTATGCAGACCTGCTTCTTTGCAATCTCTGGCATCCTGCCAAAAGACGAGGCTATCGCCCACATCAAGACGGCAGTCAAAAAGACCTATGGCAAGAAAGGTCAGGCGCTGCTTGATCGCAACTATCAGGCCATCGACGCCACGCTGGAAGGGTTGCATCCAGTCGCCATTCCGGCTCGCATCACCAGCACCTTTGATCGTCCACCCGTCGTCCCTGACGATGCGCCGGATTTCGTGCGTCAGGTCACGGCAACGCTGATGGGCGGACACGGCAACCAGCTTCCGGTCAGCCTGATGCCCATCGACGGCACCTGGCCGACCGGCACCACCCGTTTCGAAAAGCGCAACCTTGCACTCCAGCTCCCACAGTGGGATGAATCGCTCTGTACCCAGTGTGGCAAGTGCCCGCTGGTCTGTCCTCATGCCGCGATCCGCGCCAAGGTCTATCCAGCGGCACGGCTCGACAGCGCACCTGCCGGTTTCCGGCACACACCAATCAAGGGCAAAGATTTCCCAGAGGGCTATCAGGTCAGCTATCAGATTGCGCCAGATGACTGCACCGGCTGCGGACTCTGCGTCGAAGTCTGTCCGATGCGTGACCGTAAAGACCCCAGCCATAAAGCACTGAACATGGTCGACGCAGGTCTGATTCATGCCGCCGAACAGGTGAACTGGGACTATTTCCTGACGCTTCCAGAGTTTGATCGCACCCAGCTCGATCCGGGCAAGATCAAACACGCCATGATGATGCAACCGCTCTTTGAGTTCTCTGGAGCGTGTGTGGGCTGCGGCGAGACACCCTATGTCAAGCTTGCTACCCAGTTGTTCGGTGATCGGATGCTGGTCGCCAATGCCACCGGCTGTTCTTCGATCTATGGTGGCAATCTGCCGACCACACCCTACACCACCAATCCCGAAGGGCGTGGTCCAAGCTGGAGCAACTCGCTCTTTGAAGACAATGCTGAATTCGGGCTTGGCATGCGTCTGGCTGTCGACAAGCAGGCCGCGCAGGCGCGTGAGATCCTGACGCAACTGGCTGACCGTATCGGTGGCGAGCTGATGGACGGACTGCTGACAGCAGATCAGTCGACCGAGTCCGGTATCCAAGAGCAACGCGAGCGGGTCGCGGCGCTGAAGGCACAGCTCAGGAGCATCGACGCTCCGGCGGCGCGTCTGCTGGAGACGCTCTGCGAACAACTGGTCAAGCGTAGCGTCTGGATCATTGGCGGTGATGGCTGGGCCTATGACATCGGTTATGGCGGCGTGGATCATGTGATTGCCAGCGGGCGTAACGTCAACCTGCTGATCCTTGACACCGAGGTCTACTCAAACACCGGCGGCCAGAAATCCAAAGCGACGCCGATGGGCGCGGTGGCCAAATTTGCGGCCGCCGGCAAGGCGACCTTCAAGAAAGATCTGGCCATGATGGCGATGACCTACGGCAATGCCTATGTGGCGCAAGTCGCATTCGGTGCACGGGATACGCAGACTGTGCGCACCTTCCTGGATGCCGAGTCGTATGACGGCCCGTCGGTGATCATCGCCTACTCGCCCTGCATCGCGCACGGCGTGGATCTGTCGCACAATCTGCGTCAGCAGGAAATGGCAGTGAACGCCGGTCACTGGTCGCTATTTCGCTACGACCCGCGCCGCGCCGCTCAGGGCGAGAATCCACTCCTGATGGACAGCAAGTCGCCGAGCATGCCTTACCGCGATTTCATCGCCTCGGAAACCCGCTTCAGCCTGCTGACACGCACTCATCCCGAAGTGGCTGAACATTATCTGCAACTGGCACAGAAACATGCCCAGTCGCGTTTCACTTTCTACGAGCAGTTAGCGCATCTGGCCACGCAGACGTCCGCAGGCAACCCGTCCGAATAGCGCGGCGTGCGTCAGCTCCAGGCGGAGCTGACGCCAGACCGCCCTGTTATGCTGACGACGCAACCGATTTACGCCACCAAGAGGTTTTGCCCATCATGAACCTGACAACCAATTATCTTGGGCTGACGCTCAAGACGCCGCTGGTGCCCTCGGCTTCGCCGTTGACCAAGAGTCTTTCCAGCGCCCGCGAACTTGAAGATCACGGTGCGGGTGCCGTCATCATGTGGTCGCTGTTTGAGGAGGCGATCACTGCCGAAACAGAGACCGTGGCGCGGTTTATCCAGAATCAGGACTCTGGCTTTGCCGAGGCCGGGTCTGGTTTCATGCCACATCATCATGACTTCGAGGGGGCTTTGCAGCAGTATCTGGAGCAGATCCGCAAGCTCAAGGAAACGCTGGAGATCCCGGTCATCGCCAGTCTCAATGGCGTCACGCCAGGCGGCTGGATTCAGCACGCCCGCGAGATCCAGGATGCCGGTGCCGATGCGCTGGAACTGAATGTCTACTATGTCGCTGCCGATCTGGAGCAGAGCGGCCAAGCCGTCGAGGAACGTTATCTGACCCTGCTGCGTGAACTGCGCAGCCATGTCCACATTCCCATCAACATGAAGCTCTCGCCAGCCTTCAGCTCGCTGGGGCATCTGGTCAAGCAGATGGCCGCAGCCGGTGCCAGCGGGGTGTCACTCTTCAACCGCTTCTATCAGCCCGACATCGACATTCAGGGGCAGCGGCTGCTGTCGATCCTGCGTCCGTCAACATCGGCCGAAATACTTCAGGCAATGCGCTGGATTGCGATCCTCTACGGACGTCTTGATGGCCTGTCGCTGGGTGCCACCGGCGGTGTTCACACCGCTGAGGATGCGATCAAGCTGCTGCTGGCCGGCGCCGACGTGGTGCATCTGTGCAGTGTCCTGCTCCAGAATGGTCCGGCTTATACCTCGCAGATCCTGCGCGGCATCCGCGACTGGATGGACGCACAGGGCTTTGAGTCTGTCGACGATTTCCGTGGGCGGGTCAGTGCCTTGTCCGTTCCCGATCCGACCCAGTTCGAGCGCGCTAACTATGTCAATATTCTGGATAGCTATAGCGTTTCACCTGGGGTAAGGTTCTAAATGTTCGTTCACGGTCAGCCTATCTTGGCGTGACATGGCCTGACGGTGTCACGTCGGCATGGCTGACTTCCATATCCACATCATTTCAGGGCTCTCCAATGCAGCAAGATTTGATCGATGCCGTGAAGGCACATCCGCGTTATCAGGAACTGGTGTGTACACGCAAGTGTTTCGCCTGGAACCTGACCTTCCTCATGCTGGTCATGTATTACGGTTTTATCCTGGTCATCGCCTTCGCGCCAAAACTGCTCGGCACACCGCTATCAGCCGGTGCCGTGACCACGATCGGCATTCCCATCGGGGTCGTCATCATCATCAGCTCGTTCATCCTGACTGGCGTCTATGTCTTCAAGGCGAATGGCAAATTCGATGATCTCACCAAGGCCATCCGCGAGGATCTGCAATGAAGCGTTTTGCACTCTGGGGCGTTCTCTTCGCTCTACTCACCCCGTTCATGCTCGCCGCATCACCCGCACTGTCCGGTGCTGTCGAGCAGCAGGCGCTGAACCTCACCGCCATCTACATGTTTGTCGCTTTCGTCCTGGCCACGCTGGGCATCACCTACTGGGCCGCCAAGCGCACCCGCACCGCCAGTGACTTCTATACCGCTGGTGGTGGCATCACCGGTTTCCAGAATGGTCTGGCCATTGCGGGCGATTACATGTCCGCCGCCTCCTTTCTGGGAATCTCAGGGCTGGTTTTCTCTTCCGGTTACGATGGCCTGATCTACTCCATCGGCTTCCTGGTTGGCTGGCCGATCATCATGTTCCTGATCGCCGAGCAGATCCGCAATCTGGGCAAGTTCACCTTCGCCGATGTCAGCTCTTATCGTTTCGGTCAGACCCAGATCCGCACCATGGCGGCAGTCTCTTCCTTGGTCGTGGTTGCGTTTTATCTCATCGCGCAGATGGTTGGTGCAGGCAAGCTGATTCAACTGCTATTCGGTCTGGATTACTGGATGGCGGTGGTCATCGTCGGCGTCCTGATGATGGTCTATGTCATCTTCGGCGGCATGACCGCAACCACCTGGGTGCAGATCATCAAAGCAGCGTTACTGCTCTGTGGCGCAACCTTCATGGCGGGAGCCGCGCTCTATCATTTTGGTTTCTCGCCGGAAGAGATGTTCCGTCAGGCAGTTGAGGCGCATCCCAAGGCCGGTGCCATCATGTCCCCCGGCTCGCTGGTGAAAGACCCAATTAACGCGATCTCGCTCGGTCTGGCGCTGATGTTCGGCACCGCCGGTCTGCCGCATATTCTGATGCGCTTCTTCACGGTGCCGGACGCCAAGGAAGCGCGTAAATCGGTGTTCTACGCGACTGGTTTCATCGGCTATTTCTACATCCTGACCTTCATCATCGGTTTCGCTGCCATCGTGCTGCTGGCTCAACACCCCGAATTTTTCAAGCCAGCGGCGCTGGCGGCGGATGGTTCGGTCATCAAGGCGCAACTGGTAACTGGCATCAATGGTGGCACCAACATGGTCGCCATCCGTCTGGCCGAAGCCATCGGCGGCAATCTGTTCCTGGGCTTTATTTCAGCCGTCGCCTTCGCCACCATCCTCGCGGTCGTTTCAGGTCTGACTCTGGCTGGCGCCTCGGCGATTTCGCATGACCTCTATGCCAACGTCATTGCCCGTGGTCGCAGCAACGAAACCACCGAGATCCGCGTCTCCAAGTTCGCCACCTTTGGTTTGGGTCTGGTCGCCATTGGTCTGGGCATTGCGTTTGAAAGCCAGAACGTCGCTTTCATGGTTGGTCTGGCCTTTGCGATTGCGGCAAGCGCCAACTTCCCAGTACTGGTGGCATCGATCTTCTGGAGCAAAATGACCACCCGTGGCGCGTTGATCGGCGGCTTTGCTGGACTCATCAGCGCCTTCGTGCTGACAGTGCTCTCCAAAGCAGTCTGGGGCGACGTGCTGGGTCATGTTGGCGCAGATGGCAAGCCGGTTGGGCTGTTCTTCCTCGACAATCCGGCGATCATCTCGATCCCGCTGTCCTTCGTCTGCATCTGGATCTTCTCGCGCTTTGATTATTCCGAACGCGCCAAGATCGACCGTGCCGCCTTCGACGCACAGCGCGTGCGTTGCGAAACGGGCATCGGTGCTGAGGGTGCTGCCAGCCACTAACGGCATGGCTCTGGGACAGGGATGTCCTGGGTCATCCGCTGCCGGTCATGGAGAGTAAAGTGGACCCCATGTCCAGGACAGTTTTTTCCCGAATTTAAGTGGTGCTGGCCACCTCAATCGCAGCGGTTTGGCGCTGCCCCAGTTCCGATTCTGCCTTGCCGAAGCGATCCACGATTTTCGCTCCCCCGCCGTCC
>CAIUAY010000248.1 GCA_903897335.1 uncultured Chromatium sp.
ACCCACACCGCTTTTCGAGCAACTGTTGGAACGAATGCCGATGCCTCCATCCCCGGCACGTCGACGACCCCGGCCTCCGAAACCGATCTACCTTCTACCCATTGCCGTGTAGGGGGTGGCCGGAACGATGATCAAGGCCATTTTGATCCTTACAGGCAGCGACCACTCGCGATGGCCGCTTCGGTAAATCTGATGGCTGGTGAATGCCTGCATCGAACACTGAACCACTGCTCTCACGGACGACCCGCTCTCTCCAGCCTGCTCTCTTCAGCCTGAAGACCTGGAGTTGCTCGCGGAGAAATCGATGATTTTTAAACTGGAAGAGGGTGACTGATGGACTATCGGATTCCAACCGGGCTGACTGCCGACGCGGTGGCACACCACATTCAGGAAGACCTGCACGGCATCATTGAGCCGTTGGGCAGCGAGACCACGGTCTACTACGACACCTTTAATTGGGCGATCTACAGCACTGGAGGACTGCTTTCGCAATGTGCAGGGGTACTCGAATGGCGGTCTCGTGCTAGCGACGAGGTTTGCTCCCAGCCGTTGGAGACGGAGCCGGGTTTCGCCCAGGCATTGCAGGCCGGGCCGGTGCAGGCGCACATCGTTGGCGCCTGTGGTCAGCGCCGCCTGCTGCCGGTCATGCGCATCAAGACCACGACCCGGCTGCTGCGGATTGTGAATCGGAACAATGAAACCGTCGTGTGCCTGCTGCTCGATTTGAACCGCTTTGAAGATCCGGTCAGCTTTCGTGCGGGAGATCTGTCTGTTCGCCTGCGCGTCAAGCCGACGCGGAGCTTCGACCAGGAATGGGATGCAGCGTTTACCCTGCTAAAGGAACGGCTTGGCTTGATCGCAAGCAACGAACCATTACTACTCGAAGCGCTGGCCGCTGCTGGTCGCCGTCCGCTCGATGATTTCTCGAAGCTCGATGTCCAACTTGATCCAGGGCAGCGTGCCGACGCGACGATCAAGCAGATCCTGCTCGCCTTGCTCGACACCCTTGAGGTCAATGTCGAAGGCGCACAAGCGAATTGGGATCCCGAATTTCTGCACGACTTACGGGTCGCTGTCCGGCGCACACGCTCCATCCTGGGTCAGATTAAAGGCGTTTTCCCGGATCAGGAGGTGGCGCATTACCAGAAGCGGTTTACCTGGCTCCAGCAGGTCACGGGGTCGGTGCGCGACCTCGACGTCTATCTGCTCGCGTTCGACGATGACCGGAATCGTCTGCCAACCCTGCTGAGACCCCGGCTGGCGCCGCTCTACAACTTCCTTGATAGCCATTACAACACAGAGCAACAGACGCTTGCGACCGTGCTGGGATCACCGCCGTTCACAGCGCTGCTGACGCAGTGGCGGGCGTTTCTAACCGCGCCTGTGCCAGACAGTTCGCTGCTGCCGAACGCGATGCGGCCAATCAGGAGCGTGATTGAGGCGCGCGTCCTCCGTCTGGCTAAACGCGTGCGTCGCCAGGGTCGAGCCATCAACGCGAAGTCAACGCCAGAGGATCTGCACGAACTTCGCAAAAGCTGCAAAAAACTGCGTTATCTGCTGGAGTGTTTTCAGGGGCTCTATCCAGCGTCTCAACTCCGACCGCTGATTAAGCCGCTCAAGCTGCTGTTAGAGCAACTTGGCGATGCTCAGGATCTCGCCGTGCAGGTCGCTCATCTGGAAGCGGTGGCCGAGCAGATGCTGGTCGAGGGGGCGGCGACTACCAGTACCCTGCTGGCCATGGGCGCATTGATCGGTGATCTATTGGCGCGACAACAAATCGCGCAGATTGAATTTATCAAGGTCTTCGCCACCTTCGACACGGGTCGGCAGTGGCAGCAGTACAAGAGCCTGTTCGCGTGCGCCGAGGATGACGCGTCATGAGGAGCATCGTGATCAGCGAGGCCTTGATCATCGTTCCGGCCAAAACCCTGTAACCGAGTAGGTCATCAGCGTTGCTGAAGGTGGCGGCAAACGCTCCGCCCTTCTTTTACCCTTGGAAGTGACGAACAACCGAGGGGTGAAGCGATGAACGAAGCG
>CAIUAY010000249.1 GCA_903897335.1 uncultured Chromatium sp.
ACCCACACCGCTTTTCGAGCAACTGTTGGAACGAATGCCGATGCCTCCATCCCCGGCACGTCGACGACCCCGGCCTCCGAAACCGATCTACCTTCTACCCATTGCCGTGTAGGGGGTGGCCGGAACGATGATCAAGGCCATCAGCGATGGCGTGAGCGTCAGATCGGTCAGAC
The DNA here is from genome assembly GCA_903897335.1 of uncultured Chromatium sp. Taxonomy (GTDB): domain Bacteria; phylum Pseudomonadota; class Gammaproteobacteria; order Chromatiales; family Chromatiaceae; genus Chromatium. Next base: position 174 of record CAIUAY010000249.1, read on the forward strand.
TTTTGCCAGCATGACCCGCGTCATAGTTTGGGTTGTCGCTGTTGGCGACCCAGCATCCAGGTTCTTCAACATCGCCTGATTCACCATCGCTGCCACTCCAAGTGTTAACCTGGATTGAGATAACCCTTGCAGCGCAACTGGATCGGCATCCAGGGCTGGGCATCTACACGGATCGCCGTCAGCGTCCCACCCCAGAGACAGCCGCTGTCAATCGCCCAGACATTATCCCCGGCGTAATAGCCCAAGGTTGACCAGTGACCGAAAATAATACGGTCATGCCGGGTGCGTCTGTCTGCCACCTGAAACCAGGGCAGCAACCCCGGTGTCTGGCTACCGATTTCGCCTTTTTCGTGCAGCGCCAATCTGCCGTCTGCTGCACAGAACCGCAGGCGGGTCAGACAGTTGGTGATGAAACGCAGACGCTCCATGCCCTTCAGGTCAGATGACCAGCGGTCGGGTTGATCACCGTACATGGCGAGTAGAAACGCCTGATAACCATCGCTTCGCAGAACCGCCTCCAGCTCGTCCGCACAGGCCAGTGCGTCAGTCAGTTCCCATTGCGGTGGCAAACCGGCATGGATCAGCGTCAGGTGCAGACCGGGATCATGGTGAATCAGTGGACGATGGCGCAACCAGTGCAGCAGCTCATCGCGATCAGGTGCCTTCAGCACGGCATCCAGCGTGCTCTTTTTAGCATGTCGGGGATTCCCGGCAGCCAGCGCCAGCAGATGCAGGTCATGATTTCCCAGCACAACCAGCGCATGTTCGCCAAGATCACGCACGAAACGCAGGACAGCCAGCGAGTCCGGCCCACGATTCACCAGATCACCAACGCACCAGAGTCGGTCACGGCCTGGATCGAAAGCAAGTCGCTCAAGCAGTGCTTTCAGCTCAAGGAAACATCCCTGGATATCACCAATGACATAGGTCGACATAGCGGCGTGGCTGCCTGTTCGCTGGTCACTGGCCTGCCGGTCATGACGATCAACAAAAATTGCTTCAAGCTGAGTCGTGACTGCGGACAAGCGCAGCGGAAAACGTGATAATAGCCACAAACTATTCGCTGGCAATTTATCTAAACTAGATTGCTCATCCCTTTACTCAATTATTCGGCAGAGTTTTATGCTGTTTTTAACCTTTTACCTGAAGCGATCACCGCCATGCTGATCCCATCCAAACGCAGCCGCCGGAAACCCGATCCTTTTTTTTTGCTATTGATGTTTGTCGCATGCGGAATGCTCGTGACCGTGAGCTATCAGATGGCGATCTACTCGGGTGCCAGTCATAATCCGGTCGCAACCCGGACGCCACAGCCAACCGGGGTAGGCGGCTGAATGCGTGCGCTGCGCAGGATACGGGTCGCTGTCGTGGGTGTTGGCTATCTTGGTCGTTTCCACGCACTGATCTATTCGCGGATGCCTGATGTCGATCTGGTTGGCGTCTTTGATACCGATCCCGGACGCGCCCGGACGGTGGCGGATGAGGTTGGCTGTGCATCCCATGCCTGTATCGCGGATCTGCTTGATCAGGCCGATGCCGTAAGCGTGGTGGTGCCAACGACCGCCCATCTCTCCGCCGCCGCGCCTTTTCTCTTGCGTGGCATCCATGTCCTGCTCGAAAAGCCGATTGCGCCAACCCTGGCCGACGCAGCCGAGATCGTGCGCCTGGCCGGAGTGCATGACGCGATCCTTCAGATCGGCCATGTGGAGCGTTTCAATGCGGGCGTGATGGCGCTGGCGCAGCGGATCGACTCGCCGCTGTATATCGAGGCACAGCGCATGGGCGGCTTTGTGGAGCGGGCGACCGATGTCGATGTGGTCTCGGATCTGATGATCCATGATATCGACATCATCCTGTCACTGGTTGGCGCTGAAATCAGCGCCATCTCAGCGGTTGGCGCATCGGTTCTGACCGAACATGTGGACATTGCCAATGCCCGTCTGGAATTCGCCAACGGCACTGTGGCAAATGTCGTCGCCAGCCGCGTCTCGGACAAAACCACGCGGCGCATCCGGGTCTTCCAGCCGCGCCGGTATCTCTCGCTGGATTTTGTCGCGCAGACCATCGACATTGCCGAACCACATCCGGTCGAGGGCTCACGCTCTGAGATTGCGCGTCAACGCATACAGATCGAACCCATCAAGCCGCTGGATCTGGAGCTTGCCGAGTTTGTGCGTTGCATCCGCGACGGACAGCCGCCGCTTGTTGACGGTCGCACCGGTCTCAAGGCACTGGAAGTGGCGCTAGATGTCCGCACCCGAATTGCGGAATCAAGCGCAACCCGGATTTAATGCGCCATCAGGTGTCGAGGGCGTAAACCCAGCACGAACAACCCTCCAAGATAAACGCTCCCGCCCAGTGCAATCCAGGTCACTAACTGCCAGAGACGCTCAACCTGCGTCATCGTGATCCATTCCGCAGTCCTGCCAGTGCCGATAAACACCAGCATTCCCATCATCAGACCTGCCGTCAGAATACGGATCAACAGCGCGATCCAGCCCGGACGTGGGCGCAGGATTCGCGCTTTCAGGAGCGCATGCAGCAGCAGTCCGGCATTCAGGACTGCGGCAATGCTGGTTCCCAACGCCAGACCGGCATGTCCCAACGGGATCATGAGAATCAGCTTGCACGCCATACCCACCAGCAGTGCGATCACGGCTATCCGTACCGGAGTCTGCATGTCCTGACGGGCGTAATAGCCGGGAGCCAGAATCTTGATGCTCATGAAGCCTGTCAATCCGAGCGCATAGGCCATGAGGCTTGCGCTCGCCATTTTGACATCCGTTGCGTCAAAGGAGCTTGAATGAAATAGCGTTGCCATCAGTGGGCCGGCCAGCGCCAGCAGACCGACTGCCGAGGGGATGCCAAGCAGCAATCCCCAGCGCAGCGCCCAGTCCAGGGTCATGGAAAACGCGGCGGGGTCATTTGTGGCGTGACGCTGGGACAGTCGCGGTAGAATCACCGTGCCCAGCGCAGCGGCGAGAATTCCCAATGGGAATTCCATCAGTCGATCTGAATAATAGAGCCAGGAGATACTGCCGGTCGTGAGAAATGACGCCAGCAACGTATCGAGCAACAGGCTGATCTGCGCGACCGAGACGCCAAACACCGCAGGCCCCATCAATCCGATCACCCGCTTTACGCCCGGATCATCAAGATTGAAACGTGGACGCGGCAACAATCCGATTTGCATCAGAAAGGGCAACTGAAAAGCCAACTGCGCGATGCCCGCGATCAGCACCCCCCAGGCCAGCGCCATGATCGGCTTGTGCATCAACGGTGCCAGCCACAGCGCACAGCCGATCAGGCTGAGATTCAGCAGCACCGGGGTTAAAGCCGGGATACCGAAGCGTTCGTAGGTATTCAGGATGCCGCCAGCCAGTGCGGTGAGTGAAATAAACAGCAGATAGGGGAAGGTCAGACGCAGCATGGCCGTGGCGAGTTCGCGCTGCGAGACGTCATCGGTAAAACCAGGGGCAAAGATCAGAATCAGCAGTGGTGCGCCGATGATGCCAAGTGCCGTGACCAGCAACAAAGCCGCACCAAGCGTACCCGCCATGTCGTCGACAAACCCCTTGACCCCGGACAGGCCGTGCTGTCTATGGTATTCGTTCAGAACCGGCACGAAAGCCATGGAAAAGGCACCTTCGGCAAACAGACGGCGCATGAAATTGGGGATCTTGAACGCCACAAAGAAAGCATCGGTGTCGGCGTCGGCACCAAACACACGCGCCACGACCAGATCCCGGATGAAACCGAGGATTCGCGATAACAATGTATTACCGCCAACCGTCACGATTGATGCGACCAGTGATGTCACGGCAAGCGGCTCCGTCGAAAAGCCCAGATTATAAGCGTGACCAGTGGATGAGCGCGATCCGCACATTGACAGGAACCCACCTGTTCAGTGATACTTTCCGGTCTTAAAGTTTTGGATACACATTCAAAAACCGGATTTTCAGGAGATCCAGTTGGCCAATTCAGCACAAGCCCGTAAACGCGCCCGTCAGGCCGAAGTTCATCGTCAACGCAACGTGGCGCAGCGCAGCACATTGCGTACCTTCATCAAGAAGGTGATCAAGGCGATTCGCGCCGATGACCGCGAAGCCGCCACCCAAGCCTATAAGGATGCAGTGCCCCGGATTGATCGTGCTGCTAGAAAGGGTCTAATCCACGCGAACAAGGCCGCACGTCACAAGAGCCGACTGAATGCACATATCAAAGCGATGGCCTGATTAGAAACGGTTTTATTGACTGATTGTTCGGCGAATGTCGATTATTATCGAGTACGCCGAAGCTGCGCTAGATCAAGCTCTTTCCGCACGGCTTTCTGCATCGAGCGCACGTCGATCAACAACTCGACGTGCGCTCGATGCTTTTGGCTCCAATTGCTTGGGTGGTCGCTGTTGTGTTCGACTGAAGCGGCGGATTCTGGCAGCAGATGGCGTGCGGGACTATCCTCCGGTGCCGAGTAGAGTCAGGACGCGCAGACGGTCAGCTAGACTGACCATCTCGCGGCGCTGTGGGAGAGACTTCAGCCAATGCGGCGGAATCGCCTGCGTTCCAAGCGCCGCGCCCAGAAAGGCTCCGGTGAGGCAGGCCACGGAGTCCGAATCGCCCTGAATCCGCGCTGCCTTTTCGACCGCCAACCCGAGGTCTTGGGGCCAGCGCAGGGCGGCGGCCACGGCCAGACCCAGGGCGCTGCCCGAGCGCCAGCCGCCATCGCCGGGCGGAATCATCCGTTCGTCCAGCCAGTGTTCTTGTCGTTCCGTCCAGATCAGCGCCGCGCGCAGGCTCTCGGCCACGCGACCACCCTGGTTCCAGGAACCATCCAGCTCACCGATGGCCGCTTCCACCAGATCGCTTCCCCAGTGTCCAGTCTCCAGGATCTGGCTGACCAGCCAGGCTCCGGCCATCGCCGCTTCCAGGGCATTGGGATGGGCGTGGGTCACTAGCGCCGAGATCCGCGCCGCCTCTAACAGATCCTCGCCATGCCAGGCCAGCGCCAGCGGGACGATCCGCATGACGGCTCCGCAGCCGTCGGAGGTGGCGACCCCGCTGGTTCGCCAGTCGCGGTGCTGCTCGAAATGGCGTGCCCCGGCCAGGCAGGTACCGCCCGGCGCGGTGAACGGTGTCAGCGGGTCGTGCAGCCAGCGCACGAACGCTTCGCCCACCAGCGTCCCGAACCGCTCCGGCTGTAGCGGTCCCGAGCCATGCGCCAGGATCGCCTCGCCCAGATAGAGCGACATGTGGGTGTCGTCAGTCCAGTGACCCAACGTGACCGCTTGGGTTCTGACGCTGGAGCCGGTGACGAATTCCAGCGGGGCGCCGAAGCGGTCACCGCAGGCATGGGCAAGCAAGGCGGCGCGAGCGCGGTCGGTCAGCGTGGCAAGATCGGCGACTGGGGTCATCAGGTCTCTCGCAAGTGTCGGGAATCGGTGAGTCACCATCGGCCGCTGGGATCAGCGCGTTCGGCGGTTAAGTCATCGGCGGTTAAGTCAATCGTCAGATTCCGCCTGCGGATGCCGACAGGATTTGACGCATGATGCGCTGGCCTCACGGATCGGAAAAGAGCCGCGCTCATTCAGGCGCCGGTCAACCGCGCCGACGCACCAGTCTGGGCAACGATCCCGGTTCCCCGAAAGACTGTCCATAGCCGTACCAGCGCCTCGGTGTCCAGTTGGCAATAGGCCAGTAACTGTTGACGGATCGCCTCGCGCCGAGCGGTGGATGTCGTGTCGGCGATAGCTTCCTGATAGGCCACCATCGCCATGCCTCCGTCCTGCACACCGTCTAGCTGTGTGTAGCATGTAGGTTGGGATGAGCGAGAGCGAATCCCAACATCACACCGGAGAATTGTTGGGGTTCGTAAACTCACCCCAACCTACGCGGGCTACTTGCTAAAATTATTTCTATTGAAGTACTTACGTAGCGCAGGGGGAAGGCATGACAATGCGAGACCTAACCCTGTACCCTTGTCCCTTGTGCCCTTGTAAACACGTCCCAAGGTCTTCCAAAGACGGCGGTTTCACAACTGATAGGTGGCAAGTCAACTGGCATCGACCGACTGAAATGGCCAAAGTCGAGATATACTGCTCCGCATTTTCAAACTGTCAGCAGCGAGATTTATAACAATGGCGAAAACTTCGGATGTAGAGAGGCTTTTGAGTCATGTCCCTGAAGACGGCTCTTCGGTGGGTAACATTTGGCTTCGTGGGGAGCTTGGCTGGACTCCCGAAAAGTATTCGCGTGTTCGTCAACGACTCATCGAGAACGGTGATCTCGAAGTTGGAAGAGGCCAAGGCGGTAGCGTGTACCGAACGAGTGCTACCCGAATTCGTCCGCCATCTAAGCAGCTTCCAAGTAACCCCGGATCCTTAATCCCTATTTTCCATCTGGCAACGCTCTCCAAAGACATTGACGCAGCAATCCAAGGGGCGCCGGAGTACGGTGAATTCGATTTTCGGAATCTAGTGTGTAACACCATTGGGGCGATCCATCAGATTCCGAGATTATTCTATGAAAAAAATCATAAAAAATATCAGTTGAAACAGGTTGATGCTTATTTCGGGAGGTCTTCATGTGGCAGTCAGAGCGTAGCCGCGAATATCAATCAGCGGCTTCGAGCAGGGAGAGAGCAACGCGGCCACGAATACGGTATGATTTTTGCTAGAAGTTCAATTGAGGCATCCCTCCGATACGAGCGGCACGGTATTCATTTGCTTCAGGTCTTAGAGGAGATGGATGGTCTTTGTATCTCAAACAAGAGCTTTTCTGCAGTCGGCGGAGTAGGAAGTACGGGACCTGGCTTTCTCTATATGACCTTTAAAATGCTTGAATATGAATCGGAACCCGGACACGAATTAACCGACGATGAAATTAAAGGACTCGTGCTGGATTATCGCCGCGAGATTGAAAATAACATAGAAGGAAAGGCCGCTTTGGAAGCTTTTAAAGCTGGCTTAGAAAAGGCGAACGAAGTCGAATTTAAAGGTGAGAAGAGGCCGAAATTAATCGAATACAATGACGACTGAGAGATGCCAGCAATTCCTGGCGAATAGCCGCGTAGGTTGGGTTGCCGTTTTGGCAACCCAACATTCGGCTCACTTGGATGTGATCGACTTGGCCGTGATCATCATTCCAGCCAAGCCGTCGGGGGGCGGGCGTCTCGCCCGCCTCACCGGATGAGGCGTCATCAACCATGACAACACATGAACCCAAACGGGAACCGCCACCCGTCTTTCTTGACTTTGAGGCATCCAGTCTGGCCTCGGCATCTTACCCCATCGAAGTCGCCTGGTCTTTGCCCGATGGCGCCATCGAAAGCCATCTCATTTCGCCCGCTGGCATTGATCGCTGGACTGACTGGAGCGCCCAGGCCGAGCGGTTGCACGGCATCAGCCGGGCACAATTGCTGGCTGAAGGCCAATCACCTGCCTGGATCTGCCAACGTCTGAATGAGCAACTTGCTGGCCAGATTGTTTATACCGATGCCCCGGATTACGATGGAGCCTGGCTGGATGAGCTGTTTTCAGCCTGCCGGGCAGGTGCGCCGAGCTTTACCCTGGCGAGTGCTGACGAGCTGCTGGTCGGGGTGCTGACGCCGCGATTCGCCAGTCGGGCGGATGCGGTGCGGGAGCTGGCGGCGATGAAGGGCGAAGTGCGCCGGAGGTTGCCGCAGCGGCATCGGGCGCGATGGGATGTGGAATACCTGGTTGAGTTATGGCGTATGCGCAAAGCCAACAAAACGGAGATTCAACGCGATGCCGCGTCTTAAACCCGGAACCATCACGCCCACGCCAGAAGAGGACGCCATGATCACCGCTGTGGCGATGTCCGATCCTGACGCCATGCCGCTGACGAATGAGGAATAGGAAATCGTCAAGCCCGCGCTGCGTGGTCGAGTAGGTTGGGTTGGCATCGCCAACCCAACAGCGGTGCCGAAGCATGAAAAACCACCCCCGGTTTCCCGAGAGCGGTTGAAGTCGATGGCCTTGATCATCGTTCCGGCCACCCCCTACACGGCAATGGGTAGAAGGTAGATCGGTTTCGGAGGCCGGGGTCG
>CAIUAY010000250.1 GCA_903897335.1 uncultured Chromatium sp.
GGACATCATTCAGGTCGTCGGGCCGGAGCAGTTGCGTGCGAAAAAGCCCGAGCGCCAGCGTCGTCGACTGGAAGACCTTCTTCACTCCCTTTGGCTGCGGTCCCGCCCAGCCGGGTGGCGCCACCATGAAGTCGCCGCCAAGGTGCCCGTTCGTCCGCGGCGAGACATAGCCGAGGATGTAGGTATAGAGGTCGAACAACTCCAGCGACACATACCGGTTGGCGGCGAACGGCGGCACCGTGATGATCACCGGCCCCTGGCGCAGGTCGAGCCACGCGTACGAGTACGGGGTATCGACATTTGGCGAAATCGTCGCCGTGTCTTGCGGCGTGGCGACGTTGCGGAAATTGCCGACCTTGTTCAGTGGCGCGAGGAACAGGCCCGATTTGGGGTCCAGCGCCTGCTCGTACATCATCCGGTAGAGGTCGACCATGGGGTATCCCCAGACGTAGCCGATGGAGGCGATGGAGGAGAGCTCCGCCGGCGAAAGATCCGCCAGGTCGGCGCGGCGGACGGATGAGACCTCAGCGGGAGCGCCAGTCGTGGTGCCAAGCGCGGCGATCGGCGGTCCCGCAGCGACGGCGGCAGACAGCACGCTCAGCGATCCGACGACGGTCAGTGCCAGGCCAATCGCGCGGGCGCGCAGCGTCTTCAAGTCAGTAGCAGGCATTGTTAGAAATAGGAAATCAAAGCCATCCCGCGAGCCCAGGATGGCTCACCGGCGAGCTGGAAAGCTAGCCGATCTTCCCGACCCCCTACAACGGGAGCGATACCCAGAATGGGACAGCGCTCAGGCCCTGCCTTCGGGAGGTGCCGGCAGCTGACACAGACAGGCGCCTTGCGCCGCCGAGGCACATTGGCACGTGCCTTCATTCGATCGCGGTCTCACGAGGAGTATGGGTATTGGGTGGCGGCCCAAAATGGGTAACTGATCGATTGCGTCAGAGAGAGCGCCTAGGCTAGCCTGAGGTTTCGATCAGGGGCTTGCCTATTCGTCGTTACAGGAGTCGAGCGTTATGCCCAATCGCGAGGCGATACTGGATCTGACCGGGGAGATGGAGCGTCTCATCAACGAAAGCCAGGCGCCGGAAGCCATCATGCGCGCGCTCTACGATCTCGCCTGGTCGCTGCACCAGAGCGAGCAGGTGGATCGCTTCGCCATCGGCGACGGTATCTACAGCCTGCGGGACATGAAACGGATTCGGGACCAGGAACAGCATGACGCTTTCATCGCACGGCATGGCAAGCGTGCGATGATGACTGGGCGAGGGTGACCGGGGGGGTGTGCAATGCAGAAGACGAGCCTCGGCGCACGTGTGGCCTGCGTTCTGGCGCTATCACTCGCGGGGGGCGCCGTGGCGCAGGAGCCGCCGCGCATCGAATCCTATCGGCTTGACCTCGGGCCGGCGCAGATCGCGCAGGCGCAGGCAACGACGACGCGCGCCATCGCGTCCCAGGCGTACCTGATCGGCCTGCCCGCCTTCATGAACCTCGCCCAGTCCGCCAGTTATCGGGCCGCGCGCCTCCAGATTGCGCCGCAGGAGGAGCCGTTCGGCGGCTGGCTGCTGGTACGGGGGTTCTCGACGCCGGCGACCACCACCGTCATGCCGAACGTCGACACGCTCTATGGCGCCGCGTTCCTGCGGTTGGACCGGCAGGGCCCGGTGGTGCTGTCGCTCCCGGCGCTTCGCGACCGCTACCTGTCGGTCGCCATCCTCGACGCCTATTTCAGCGATGTCGCGGTGCTTGGCCCACACACCGTCGGAGGGATCGCGGCGAACATCCTGATCGCGCCACCCGGCTGGGACCAGGCGACGCCGGAGGGAATCGACCAGGTGGTGGTGGTGCCGACCCCGGTCGCCACCCTGTTCCAGCGCGTGCGCGCGCGCAACGAGGCCGATCTGGCCGCGGCGCGCTCCGTCCAGGACGCGATCCGGCTCGCACCGCTCAACCGGTGGCGCGGCCCGGACCGCGCGTTCCCGCGCATCGAGACATCCGCGTTCGACGGCGAGACGCTGCACGACCTGCGCGACCCATTGCGCTTCTTCGAGGTCGTCTCGGACTACACCGCGCTCAATCCCCCGCCGCCGTCCTACCGGGCGCTGAGCGCGATGTCGAACGCGGTCGGCCTCGGCCCGGGCGGGCAACTGCCCGAGGACCCGGCGCTGCGCGAGGCAATCACGGCGGGTGCGCGCGACGCGCAGATGGCGATCAACGCCGTCGCTACCTCAGGCCCGTTCCGCGAGGGCTGGCGCGTGCCCAATCCACAGACCGGCCGACTCGGGCTCGATCCGCTGCGCCATGCAGCGACGCAGCTCACGCAGGTGGGCTCGCTGCCGGCCGACGAGGCGATGTACTTCGTCGCGGTGCGCGACGCGCAGGACCGTCCGCTCGATGGGCGGCGGCGCTACACGCTGACCTTCCCCGCCGGGCAACTGCCGCCCGTGGGGCAGGGCGGATTCTGGTCGCTCACCATGTACCGCGCGAGCGACGGACGGCTCGTCGAGAACCCGCTCGGCCACTACCTCGTCGGCCCCGAAACGCCGGGGCTGGCGCCCGCGCGCGATGGGTCGCTGACGGTAAACTTCGCCGCGGAGCGGCCCGCCGGCGTCCCGGAGGGTCACTGGCTGCCCGCGCCGCGCGACGCCTTCCTGGTCACGCTGCGCACCTACCTGCCGGAGATCGCGATCCGGGACGGGCTGTGGTTTCCGCC
>CAIUAY010000251.1 GCA_903897335.1 uncultured Chromatium sp.
AGTTGGTGACCCGGTATCTCGCCTTCTTGGGGGAAGCGTCTTCGCCACTTTCAGAAACTGTCGATGACATGTCTGGGGACTGTCTCCGCTGAAACGACCGCCAGCTTAGCCGTTGTCTGAAGGTTTATGCACCAACGCCGTTCACCACCGAAGACGCCCGCATCAAACTCAAACGCCTCTACCCACAAGTTAAGCTGGAATGATCTACTAGGCATCGCGGCTGCAAGGCACTCCGTGATTTTATGAAGATCCCCGGCCTTCAGACCGGGGATTTCAGCTTGGCGATGGCTGTGCGATTAGTTCGCGTGTCAGCCTTTCGTACGATCAGATCCCGGCGGCTTCGCGCAACATCGCGGCCTTGTCGGTGCGTTCCCAGGTGAAACCCGGCTCGGCACGGCCAAAATGGCCGTAAGCGGCGGTGTCCTGATATTTGATCAGGTCACGGTTGGTAAGATCGAGCATCCGCATGATGCCGTAGGGACGCAGATCAAAGTGAGCGCGAATCAGCTCGATGATGCGATGCTCGCTGATCGAAGCGGTGCCAAAGGTGTCGATCGAGACTGAAGTTGGCTCGGCGACGCCAATTGCGTAAGACACCTGAATCTCGCATTTGTCGGCAAGGCCAGCGGCGACGATGTTTTTGGCCACATAGCGTCCGGCATAGGCCGCTGAGCGGTCAACCTTGGATGGGTCTTTGCCGGAGAAGGCTCCACCACCGTGACGTGCCATGCCGCCGTAAGTATCGACGATGATTTTGCGTCCGGTCAGACCACAGTCGCCGACCGGCCCGCCAATGACGAACTTGCCCGTCGGATTGATGTGATATTTGGTATTGGCGTTCAGCCAGCCGGTTCCAGTCAGCACCGGCTTGATGATTTCTTCCATCACGGCTTCATGCAGGACGCTTTCGCTAACATCGTCGCTGTGCTGGGTGGAAAGCACGACGGCATCAACCGCCACCGGCTTGCCGTCGCTGTAACGGATGGTGATCTGCGATTTAGCATCCGGGCGCAGCCACGACAGGGTGCCATTCTTGCGGACTTCGGCCTGACGCTTGACCAGCCGGTGCGCGTAGTCGATGGGCGCTGGCATCAGCAGATCGGTCTCATTGGTGGCATAGCCGAACATCAAACCCTGATCGCCCGCGCCCTGGGCTTCTTCGGTCTCACGATCAACACCCTGATTGATGTCCTTGGACTGTTCGCCAAGCGCGATCAGCACGCCGCAGTTATTGCCATCGAAACCGACATCTGAATTGTCGTAGCCAATCTCTTTGACGACCCGCCGCACGACCTTTTCGTAGTCGATCTTAAGGTTGGCGTCGGTGACGGTAATCTCGCCAGCAAGCATGACAAAGCCAGTCTTGACCAGCGTTTCGCAGGCGACCCGCGCCTTGGCGTGGTTGGGATCACGACGATAGATCTCGTCGAGAACGGCATCAGAAATCTGATCCGCCATTTTGTCTGGATGGCCTTCGGAAACGGATTCAGACGTGAAGATGTAATCCTTGCTCATAAGTGATTCGTGGCCTGATCGTGACGCTATGCGGCGTGGTTTAAGTAAACAGATATCATACCGACTTGACTGAAAGGCGTAAAATCCACGGGCTGGAGCGGAATTTGGAATCGGTCATTATTCCGGTAACATGCCAAGTTACCTGCAATCTACTCAGATCAGAGGTGCCACATGGCTTCACTTGAAACGCCTGTCTGCGATTTTGGTTGCCCCGCGCCTGACTTTTCACTTCCCGGCGTCGATGGCGAGATCTGGACTCGTGATGACTGCAAGGGCGAGCGCGGGCTGCTGGTGATGTTTATCTGTAACCACTGCCCCTATGTGCAGGCCGTGCGTCACCGGATCGTCCGCGATGCTAGCGAGCTGGCGGCGCTTGGAATCGGCAGCGTAGCGATCATGTCCAATGACCCCAAAGATTATCCCGAAGATTCTTTTGAGAACATGCAACGGGTCGCGGCTGAGTTTAGGTTTCCATTTCCGTATCTGCTCGATGAGATCCAGACGGTTGCGCGTGCCTATGGCGCGGTCTGTACGCCTGATTTTTTCGGCTATAACGCCGATCTGGCACTACAGTATCGCGGGCGACTTGATGCCAGCCGCAAGGAGACCGCGCCCGCCGATGTGCGCCGCGATTTGTTCGAGGCTATGAAACAGGTCGCCACGACTGGCATCGGCCCCACTGAACAGATTCCGAGCATGGGGTGCTCGATCAAGTGGCATGCAAACTGAGCCGTGCAGCGGCGAAAAGGCTGGTTATTTCTTTCGCTAATTCTTAATATTGAAAACTGATCAGTCTGGTTTTCTGACATACGTTTGTTTTTTGATACCGAACCTGGTGCCTTTAGTCCAAAATGCGGGCTTTTGAGTGTGCCATCGTCGGTATTTTTATGTGCGCGGGTTGCCTCCTGGACGTGATGCCTGGATACCGCAAACAGCCTGCCGATGCGATGTCATCCGTCGCATCGTAACCGGCTGCCGACAATCGTTGCCAAAACGCTTTTTCGTCTTCTTCATCAACGCAGGAGGGGCTTCATGTCCTCACGTAAAGAACTCGCCAACGCTATTCGCGCACTGGCCATGGATGCGGTACAGAAGGCCAATTCCGGCCATCCGGGTGCGCCGATGGGCATGGCGGACATTGCCGAAGTGTTGTGGAACGACTTCATGACCCACAACCCGGCTAATCCTAATTGGGCTGACCGTGACCGCTTCGTACTATCCAACGGCCACGGCTCGATGCTGATCTATGCTCTGCTGCATTTAACCGGCTACGCATTGAGCATCGAAGATCTGAAGCAATTCCGCCAGTTGCATTCCAAGACTCCCGGCCACCCGGAATACGGCTACGCGCCCGGCGTGGAGACCACGACCGGCCCGCTCGGACAGGGCATCACCAATGCCGTCGGCATGGCGCTGGCTGAACATGCGCTGGCCAACCAGTTCAACAAGCCCGGTCATGCGATCGTCGATCACCACACCTATGTCTTCTTAGGCGACGGCTGTCTGATGGAAGGCATCTCGCATGAAGCCTGCTCGCTTGCTGGTGCGCTGGGCTTGGGCAAGCTAATTGCCATCTATGACGACAACAACATTTCGATTGATGGCGAAGTGCGCGGTCACGGCAAGACCCCCGGCTGGTTCCTCGACAACACGCCAAAGCGGTTTGAAGCCTATAACTGGCATGTCATCCCCAAGGTTGACGGCCACAATGCAGAAGCCGTCAAGTTGGCCATCGAGCAGGCACGCGCCGTCACTGACAAGCCGAGCCTGATCTGCTGCCAGACCATCATCGGTTTTGGCTCGCCGAACAAGCAGGGCAAAGAAGAGTGTCACGGCGCCGCGCTTGGCGATGCCGAGATCGCGCTGACCCGCGAAAACCTAGGCTGGAATTCTGCGCCGTTCGTGATCCCTGAGTCCATCTATCAGGGTTGGGACGCCAAAGAACGTGGCGCCGCCGCCGAAGCCGCGTGGAGCGAACGATTCGCTGCCTATGCCAAGGCGTACCCGGCTGAAGCGGCTGAATTCAAGCGCCGCATGGCCGGCGAGCTGCCTACCGATTGGTCTGCGCAATCCGACGCTTTCGTGCAGTCGGTGATCGAGAAGGGCGAAACTATCGCCTCGCGCAAAGCCTCGCAGAACGCGCTCAACGGCTTTGGTCCGCTGCTGCCAGAACTACTCGGCGGCTCGGCTGACCTGGCTGGCTCTAATCTCACGCTGTGGAGTGGCTGCAAAGGCGTTGGCAAGGGCAACGAACCGGGCAACTATGTCTATTACGGTGTGCGCGAGTTCGGCATGTCAGCCATGATGAACGGCATCTCGCTGCATGGTGGCTTCATTCCTTACGGCGCGACCTTCCTGATGTTTTCGGAATACGCCCGCAATGCGCTACGCATGGCGGCGCTGATGAAGGTGCCCTCGATCTTCGTCTATACCCATGATTCTATCGGTCTGGGCGAAGACGGCCCGACCCATCAGCCGGTTGAGCAGATTCCGACCCTGCGCATGATTCCGAACATGAACGTCTGGCGTCCCTGCGATGCGGTCGAGTCTGCGATCTCCTGGAAACTGGCCATCGAGCGTAAGACCGGGCCTTCCTGCCTCATCTTCTCGCGTCAGAATCTCGCCCACATGGTGCGTAACGACAAACAGATCGCTGATATTGCCCGTGGCGGCTATGTGCTGCGCGACTGCGCTGGAACTCCAGACGCGATCATCATCGCCACCGGCTCCGAGGTCGAGCTGGCGGTCAAAGCGGCTGAAGCCATGACTGACAAAGCGATTCGCGTGGTCTCCATGCCCTGCACCAACGCCTTCGATGCGCAGGATGCAGCATATCGGGAATCGGTGCTGCCGAAGGCCGTCACGGCTCGCGTTGCCGTCGAAGCCGCCGTCACCGATGGCTGGTGGAAATATGTCGGCAGCCAAGGCGCGGTGCTTGGCGTTGATCGCTTTGGCGAGTCCGCGCCAGCCGGTGCGCTGTTCAAGGAGTTCGGTTTTACCGTCGAGAATCTGGTTGCCATGGTCAAAGGCGTACTTTGACACTCGGCATTTCCATTGGGTACGCACTGCGTACCCTACCATCTACTTTACTTCACTGGAGCTTTACCGCATGACTCTCAAAGTTGGCATCAATGGGTTTGGTCGTATCGGTCGCATGGCATTCCGTGCGATTGCCAAGGATTTTCCTGGCATCGAAGTGGTCGGCATTAACGACCTGCTCGACCCTGACTACCTCGCCTACATGCTCAAGTACGACTCGGTTCACGGTAACTTCAATGGCGATATCGCCATCGATGGTCACACCATGATCGTCAACGGCAAAAAGATTCGTCTGACCGCTGAGCGCGATCCGGCCAACCTCAAATGGGACGAAATCGGCGCTGAACTGGTTATCGAATGCACCGGCTTCTTCCTCACTGAAGAAACCTGCCAGAAACACATCGATGCTGGTGCCAAGAAAGTTGTGCAGTCTGCGCCCTCCAAGGACGCGACGCCGATGTTCGTCTATGGCGTCAACCACAAGACCTACACCGGTCAAGCGATTATTTCAGCGGCATCCTGCACCACCAACTGTTTGGCGCCAGTCGCCAAGGTTCTGCATGACAACTGGGGCATCAAGCGCGGTCTGATGACCACGGTTCACGCTGCCACCGCCACCCAGAAAACGGTTGATGGCCCATCGATGAAAGACTGGCGCGGCGGTCGCGGCATCCTGGAGAACATCATCCCCTCCTCCACCGGCGCGGCCAAAGCGGTCGGCGTGGTGCTGCCCGAACTGAACAAGAAGCTGACCGGCATGGCGTTTCGTGTTCCAACGTCCGACGTGTCAGTGGTTGACCTGACGGTTGAGCTGACCAAAGAAGCCGATTACGCCGACATCTGCAAGGCGATGAAAGCCGCTTCCGAATCGGGCGATCTGGCCGGGGTGTTGGCCTATACCGATGAAAAGGTCGTTTCGACCGATTTCCGTGGCAAGTCCACACCGTCGATCTTCGACGCCGAGGCTGGCATCGCACTGGACAAGACATTCGTGAAGGTCGTCGCCTGGTACGACAACGAATACGGCTATACCTGCAACATGCTGCGCATGGTCGAGTACGTCGCCAAGTAAGCCTTTGTAGGATGGGTAGGGCGAAGCGAAACCCATCATCCCCACCGACAATCCGAGGGATGATGGGTTTCACGGCCACCAAACGTCAGTGCAAATCGGTTATGTCGTGCCGTGGCCGTTCTACCCATCCTACGCTGGCTACAAATGAGTCAAACTGTAAGTAAAATTTCAGCGAGGTAGCGCAAATTTTCCAGATCTACAAACTTATCTGGTTTATTCAAGTGCGTTCATAAGGTTAGACATTGGAGCGGAGAATGATGTGTTTCATGGCCACTAAACATCAGAGTCAATCCGTTGCATGGGTTTATGGCCACTCTACCCACCCCACTCACTATAAGTCTAAGTAATAATTGAAAATAATTTAATAATCGCTCAGGATTCAAACCTATGCAATGGCAAGAGGTTTGCGAACACCCAAGCTTGCAAGATTTGCCTTTCAAGATCGAGACGAATGAAAAAGGCGAAATCATCATGAATGCCGTCAAGGTTATTCATTCGCTCTATCAGGGGGAAATTGAATATCTATTACATTTGATGTTAAAGGAAGGTCGAGCGTTTCCTGAATGTGCAATCAAAACCCGCAAAGGGACTCGCGTAGCAGATGTTGCGTGGGCAACAAACGAAAGAATCCGAATCATTAGACGCGAAACAGAGTGTTCTGTTGCTCCTGAAATTTGCATTGACGTTCTTTCAAACAGCAATACGGTTGACGAGATGGATGAAAAAAGATCGCTCTATTTTGAAAGCGGTGCGCAAGAAGTCTGGCTGTGTTTGGATGGAAATATTTACTTTTATGATGCTCAGGGCAGAATGGAGCAATCCGTTCTTGCCCCTTACTTTCCGAACCTGATCAATTTTGCGGACTGACCCCAGAACCATGCGCCAAGCCTCGGAGTTTCGCGGCCACCAAACATCAGAGTCAACCCGTTGCATTGGGTCATGGCCGCTCTACTTATCCTGCTCGCTACTCGCTGAGCGGTCGAGGTTGAACGCTGTGCGTTGATTCTTTATTTGTAATACAGGAGCCTGTTCATGACCCGGAACATTGAAAACAAGCGTGTCTTGATGCTTACCCTGACCGCTCTCATCGTCACCGGCTGCGCATCCATGCAGCCAACGCCAATGATGCCATCCCGACCGGCACCAGTAGGGCGCCATGGCATCACCGCACAGGCCGACGCTCTGTGCCGCAACCAAGCCTATCAGGCGGCATCACAGGTCAAGGATCAGAATATCAACACCGAAGTTGCGTCAACCGTGATCGGCGGCGTCCTGGGTGGCGTCCTCGGTAATCAGATGAGCTATGACACGGTCAAGAAAGGACCACACGGCCGGCCGGTCACGCACAGCACCGACCTTGCCGGGGTTGGGGCGGTTGCCGGCGCGGCGGCGGGCGCATCCGTGAGCAAGAACCTGACGCAGGATACCCAGCAGGTCTACGACATCACCTATCGAAACTGCATCGAGGCCAATCGGGTGCAAACCAGGTGGGGGAGATAACGGCTGAATCTGGACGAGGATGTGCGCTGCGAGCGTCTGGCGATGGCGCATCTGATGACGCCGGCTTCAGTCACCATCTTCCCTGTAACTGAGACAGGTAAAATGCCGAAGGCAGAGCCGGGTTACAATGTGGATCGGCGTTTTGCCTGTCACGAGATGTCACATTCATGAATCAACCTGTCGAACATCCTTCAACGCCAGTTCTGCCGGTGGCTAAGCGCGGTCTGGATCTGATCCGCGATCCCCTGCTTAACAAAGGCACTGGCTTTACCGAGCGGGAGCGTGCTGCACTCGGTCTGCGCGGGCTGGTGCCGCCGCAGGTGGTCAGTATCGATAGCCAGGTCAACCGCGTGATGGAAAACTTCCATCGTCAGCATGGCGATCTGGATCGCTATACCTATCTGGAAGGTCTGCATGATCGCAACGAGACGCTTTATTACCGGGTGCTGCTGTCACATATCAACGAGCTAACTCCGATCATCTACACCCCTGTGGTGGGACAGGCGTGCAGCCAGTTTTCAACTATCTACCGGCGCACCCGTGGCATGTATTTTAGTGCTGACGATGTGGCTTATTTTGCAGAAATGGTCAGCAACTGGCCGGAAGACAATGTTGAGGTCATCGTCGTCACGGATGGCAGCCGCATCCTCGGACTCGGCGATCTGGGTGCCAACGGCATGGGCATCCCAATCGGCAAGCTGTCGCTTTATGTGGTTGGTGCCGGGCTGGATCCGCAGCGCACACTCCCGATCATGCTCGATATGGGAACCAACAATGCCGCGCTACGCGACGATCCGCTCTATCTCGGACGGCGCATTCCGCGTCTGACCGGGCCGGCCTATGACACTGTGGTGGAGGCCTTCGTGCGTGCTGTCCATGCGCGCTGGCCTCACGCACTGATCCAGTTCGAGGATTTTTCCAACGATCAGGCGTTTCAACTGCTTGAACGCTATCGTCGGCAGGTACTCTGCTTCAATGACGACATCCAGGGTACCGGCGCGGTCACGCTGGCCGGCATCCTCAGTGCCCTGCGCATCACCGGCCAGACCCTGAGCGAACAGCGCATCGTCTTTCTGGGCGCGGGCGCGGCGGCACGGGGCATCGCCGATACCATCGTGGCCGGCATGATGGCCGAGAGCGGGATCAGTCTGGATGCGGCTCGCCGCCAGATCTGGACGCTCGATTCACAGGGTCTGGTGACGCTTGACCGTCTCGACAGCCTGTCGGAACACAAGCGACCCTTCGCGCAGAATTCGCCACCACTCCCCGATCTGCTGGCCGTGACTCAGGCGGTGCGTCCCACCGTATTGATCGGCGTGAGCGGACAACCCGGCAGTTTTAGCGAGACGGTGATCCGTGCCATGCACGGTCACTGTGAGCGCCCGATCCTGTTCCCGCTCTCGAACCCCACCAGCAAATCCGAATGCACCGCCGAGCAGGCTTACGAATGGACACATGGCGCGGCGCTGTTTGCCAGCGGCAGCCCCTTCCCGCCGATCACACGCGGCGGACATCTGCTGGTGCCTGGTCAGTGCAACAACATGTACATCTTCCCCGGCGTGGGTCAGGGCGTGGTCAGTTGTCGAGCATCAAAAGTCACGGATACCATGTTCTATGTTGCCGCCCGCACCTTGGCGGGTCTGGTCGGTGAAGACAGTCTGACGGTGGGTCGGCTCTATCCTGATCTCACGTTGATCCGCGAGATCTCGGTGCAGATCGCGGTTGCGGTCTGCGAACTTGCTTTTGCTGATGGACTGGCCGGAATCGAGCGCCCTGCTGATCTGGAAACATTCATCCGCAAGCGGATGTTCGTGCCGGATTATGTCAGCTACGCCGTCTGACCTGAGTCTTGGACATACAAAGCACACTGCGCAGGATATTTGCACTCAGCGGCAAACCGTTCATGAGCTAATGGTCGAAAGCAGTGCGCTCGACGGTTCTTGTCTCATCACCTATCACATTCTGGCAACCTTTGGGGTTCAGGCGATATTGGGATGATTGGGGATGATGGGTAGCGTCAACGATTAGCGGATGAAGTCGCGCGGGGACTGGGCGCGGTGCATTCGCGCCTGCGCCAGACGGTGGCAAGTCAGCTGGCGGTGGTGGCGATGATCGAAGGACAAACGCGGAACACGGTGGAGTTAGCGACTCTGCTGCCCTTGGCGAGCGGCAAGACATGCGCGAGCAATGGCTGAGGCGTTTGCTGAAGAACCCGCTGTTGCATCCGGCGGTGATCATCGCCGCCTTGGCGTGGTCAGCGCTGACGAAGGTGTAAGTCCTACCTTATATCCCAATATCCGTACAGGGGTTTCTGACAATGACTGCTGCCCATTTGAGCGGGTCGAGCATCGATCCAAACGAAGTCGCTTATTTTGAGCGTCTTGCTCATCGCTGGTGGGATATGGATGGGCCATTCTGGCCGCTGCATCGTCTGAATGCCTTGCGGGTGGCGTATATCCGTGCCCAATTGGCGGCGATCTTTGGCCGTGACGCGGCTTTAGAACGTCCTTTCGAGGGCTTGCGGGTACTCGATATCGGTTGTGGAGGCGGAATTCTGAGCGAATCCATGGCGCGTCTCGGCGCGGCTGTGACTGGCATTGAAATCACTGAAAAGAATGTCCGGGTAGCCGAGATGCATGCCCGGTTAAGTGGGCTGGCGATCGACTACCGGCTGGCGACCGTGGAGCAACTGGTGTGCGAGTCCGCGCAGTTCGACGTGGTGCTCAACATGGAGGTCATCGAGCATGTCGAGGATCTGCCCACCTTTCTTGCCGGTTGCGCACAACTGGCGCGACCGGGCGGGGTGATGTTCGTAGCCACGATCAACCGGACACTCGTGGCATGGCTCATGGCGATTGTTGGCGCCGAGTACATCCTGCGATGGTTGCCGCGTGGAACCCATCATTTCCGCAAGCTCGTCCGCCCGCGTCAGGTATTCGATGGTCTGGGGGATCAGTTCAGGCTGCTCCACCAGACTGGGGTGCGGGTCAATCCTTTGACGCGAGTCTTCCGTCTGACGCCCTGGATGAGTGTGAATTATCTGTTGCTGATGCAGCGAAACGGCGGCGAACGCGATGTTATCAAGTCAGGGCATCCGCCCGCTGACGCAGCAGTTTGACCTGAAACAGGGTATTGCGTTCTTCTTCTTCGAGAGAGGACTGAATGAAATGGATGGTGTGCCGATAGCGCGGGATGATGTTGTATTTCAGCGCGTTGACCCGCTTCTGCGCCTTGCGCTGTTCTTCCAACAAACGATGTAGCGCGATTTCAACCTCGGCAAGACGAGCCAGCAGCACGGTGGCATTCGCCAGATGATCGCGGGTGGAGTCGAAGCTGACGTCCGTTCCCAGGAGTCCAAGCGGTTTCAGTGGAAGACGTTGGCTCGTCACCGCCGGATATTCCACGCCAAGTGCGCGACGCGGAAGAATGTCGACTGTCACGGCCAGTTTGGCACCAAGCGTGGCCTGATGAATCGCACGAGTACCCATGCGCAGATGGGTGATGCTCAGGCAGCGATAGGCATCGGCCAACGCCGCTTCAGCCGTCTCGCGGAGCTCACGGTATTCACCGATGCGCTCATAGACCAGCCGGGTGAGGAGCTCGCGCTTGCGTTCCAGCAAGTCATGACCTTCTTCGAGAAATTTCACCTGCTTTTTGAGCTTGAGCAGCGTGTTCTTCGTTGGTGGAACCTTGATCAGTTGTTGCGCCATGCCAGGTCTCGTGGTGAGAGTTAGCCGTCAGTGATTTCGCGCTCGGCGAGACAGTCCATGCCACCCATGGTGAATTCACGACAGACCAGCGGTCGTTGCGCATAGATCCGGCATAACAGGGTGTTGCGGTCAAGCGCGGCACACCAGCCGTCATCCAGGCGGTGCATAGTTGTTCCACCCCATGAATCTTGCGTGGTGAAACGTAGCGGAACACCCGTCTCGGTCAAACACAGCACTTCCTGACGACAGCAGGCGGCGGCGCAGGTCGCGCAGGTGACATCAACAGCGGATTCAGGTGCATCTGTGGCCATCAGTTCCTCCGCGAGAAAACTCCGTTCTGATCTGATACGGGCTGTTGCAAACGGCAACACGGCGCTAATCGCCTTCCTGATAATACTTTGCCAGATCAGTCTCTTTCATGCGCGTGAGTGTGTCACGCGGGAAGTGGCTCATGAGTTCCCAAGCCAGGTTCAGTGTTTCCTCGATGGAACGATCCTCAGACTCGCCTTGACCGACAAAACGCTGATCAAAGGCATCGGCAAAGCTCAAAAAACGCCGGTCGCGCTCAGACAGTTCGTCTGCGCCGATGATTGATGCGAGATTGCGGGTCTCCTGCGCGCGGGCATAGAGCGCATAGAGCTGACCGGCAACCCGGGGGTGATCCTCGCGGGTATCGTCCTTGCCAATGCCGTCTTTCATCAGGCGCGACAGGCTCGGCGAAATGTGGACAGGCGGATAAATCCCCTGGTTGTGCAGCTCGCGTGACAGCACGATCTGACCTTCGGTGATATAGCCGGTGAGGTCTGGGATCGGATGCGTGATGTCGTCAGACGGCATGGACACCACCGGCATCATGGTGATCGAGCCATGACGGTCATGAATGCGTCCACAGCGTTCGTAGATTTCGGCCAGATCTGAATAGAGATAGCCCGGATAGCCTTTGCGTGCCGGGACATCGCCTTTGGCGGTCGCCACCTCACGCAACGCCTCGGCGTAGTTGGTCATGTCGGTGAGCACCACCAGCACATGACGATCCAGGTCATAGGCCAGATATTCGGCTGCGGTCAGTGCGGTGCGCGGCAGTGTCAGGCGTTCGACAGGTGGATCGTCGGCCAGATTGACGAACATCACCACGTTGCGCAGAACCCCTGAATTGGCAAATTCATCGCGAAAAAACTTGGCATCCGCATACGAGACGCCCATCGCGGCAAAGACCACCGAAAAGCTCGATTCCTGATCAACCAGTTTGGCCTGGCGCACAATCTGTGCCGCCAGCCGGTTGTGTGGCAGACCAGAGCCGGAAAAGATCGGCAGCTTCTGGCCGCGCACCAGGCTGTTGAGTCCGTCGATGGTCGAAATACCAGTCTGGATGAATTCACGCGGATAGGTGCGGGCAGCCGGATTGATCGCGGCACCGCTAACGGGTCGGCGCAGATTCGAGAGCACTGGCGGACGACCGTCGCGGGGTTCGCCAAGTCCGTTGAACTCGCGTCCGAGGATCTCCGGTGACAGCATGATCTCGACCGGCTCATCCAGAAAGCGAACCCAGGTGTGATCCAGATCCAGATCGTCAGTGCCCTCGAAGATCAGGATCAGCACTTCGTTATCGGCGGCGCGGATCACCTGGCCATTGCGGATCTGACCGGCATGATCCTGGATCTGCACCCTGTCACCAAAGGCAACGCCAGGGGTATTTCTGACGACCAGCAGGCCACCTCTGGCTTCGACTGCGGTGCGATATTCTTTGATGCTCATAGGTATCGTTGTCAGTGGTCAATGATCAGGCGTCTGATCCGCGTTGCGGATTGACATTTTTAAAGCAACAACCGGCGAATATCCCCCAAGAGCTGACCCAGCAGGGTCGTGAACTGTGCGCCATCGGCACCGTCCACCACCCGGTGGTCGTAGGACAGCGCGAGCGGCAGCATCAGTCTTGGCACGAACTCAGCGCCATTCCAGGCCGGTTTCAGCGTGGAGCGCGACACTCCGAGTATGGCGACCTCCGGGGCGTTCACGATCGGCGTGAAGGCCGTGCCGCCAATTCCACCCAGGCTTGAGATCGAGAAGCAGCCGCCCTGGAGATCGCCAGGCAGGAGTTTCCCATCACGCGCCTTGGCGCTGAGTTCAGCTAATTCCTGCGCCAGGGTGTTGATGCCTTTTTTATCGACATCGCGCACAACTGGAACGACCAAGCCCTGGGCGGTGGCGACGGCGACGCCGATGTGTGTGTACTGCTTGATGACCAGACGTTCGCCATCGGCGGTTAGAGATGACTTGAGTACCGGCATCTGCTGTAGCGCGGCGGCCACGGCTTTCAGCAGGAAGGGCAAGAAAGTGAGCTTGATGCCATCGTCACGGGCGTTTTCCTGCTGATGCTTGCGGAATGACTCAAGCTCGGTGATGTCGGCTTCGTCAAATTGTGTGACATGCGGAACCGTCAGCCAGCAGCGGTGCAGATGGCGGCCGCTGATCTTTTTGATGCGCGGAAGTTCAGTGATGTCGATCTCGCCGAAACGGCTGTAATCGACATCTGGTGTCGGTTGCGGCGCCAGCAACGGTTGGGCGACGTTCGGTTGAGCGGGGCTGTCGACGGCGGTCGAATCAGCGGTTCTGGCCAAGGTCTGCTTCACAAAGCCCTGCACGTCCGCTTTGAGGATGCGTGATTTCGGCCCCAAGCCTTTGACCTGGCGCAGATCGACTCCGAGTTCGCGTGCAAACCGTCGCACGGTCGGACTGGCGTGTGAAGTACGCCCAACGGCAATCGCAGCAAGATCTTCAGGGCGTGGCAGGATTGGCGCCTGACGGTATTCCGCCTCACCGTGAGCGCGTGGCGCTTCGGTCTGGCGTGTTACAGGTGGAACCGACTCTGTGACTGTCTGGGTTGGCGCGTCTGCAACCAGGGCGGATCGCAGGGTCAGGATTAGATCGCCCGGATTCAGTTTATCG
This sequence comes from uncultured Chromatium sp., assembly GCA_903897335.1. Classification (GTDB taxonomy): domain Bacteria; phylum Pseudomonadota; class Gammaproteobacteria; order Chromatiales; family Chromatiaceae; genus Chromatium. Next base: position 13,783 of record CAIUAY010000251.1, read on the forward strand.
CCAATATTGACAACCACTTCTTCAACAATTCCGGCCTGTGGCGAAGGAATCTCCATCGTGGTCTTGTCGCTTTCAAGCGTTAACAATGACTGATCGCGCACGATCCGGTCGCCGGGCGCAATTAGGATCTCGATTACCGGAATATCGCTGAAGTCGCCGATGTCAGGCAGGACGACGGATGTCGTTTCGCTGCGTTCAGCCGGTGGCAGACTGCACGGTTCAAGGGGCTTGGAATCAGTCCCTGATAACTGAGCGTTCACAACGGATAACGCCGTTTGCCCCGCGTCCACCTCCAGTGTCATCAGCCGTGAACCCTGGCTGATCCTGTCACCAATCTGGATCAGGACTTCCCTGACAATGCCGGACTTGGGTGCCGGGATCTCGATGCTAGCCTTATCGCTTTCGAGCGTGAGCAGCGACTGTTCAGCCTGTACCCGGCTGCCCGGTTCGACCAGAATCTCAAGCACCTCGACATTGGAAAAATCCCCGATGTCAGGCAGTAGAATGTCTTCAATAGTTGCCACGCTGTGTTCTCCTGAGCCTGTATAACCGGATGCGTCAAACCGTGACCGGGTTGGGTTTGTCCGGGTTGATACGGTATTTCGCAATGGCCTCGGAGACCATCTTGGTAGGGATTTCGCCCTCGTCTGCCAGGGCCTTGAGCGCGGCGACCACCACGTAATAACGGTTGACCTCAAAGAATTTGCGCAGTTGGCAGCGCATGTCGCTGCGTCCGAAACCATCAGTGCCAAGCACCAGATAACGCCGGGGCACATAAGGCCGGATCTGATCGGCATAGACGCGCATGTAGTCGGTAGCGGCGATGATCGGGCCACGGGTTCCGGCCAGTTGCGCCTCGACATAGGTGGTACGCTGTTCCTGTTCGGGATGCAGCATGTTCCAGCGTTCCACGTCGATGCCATCGCGCCGCAGCTCGTTGAAGCTGGTGACGCTCCAAACCGCTGAGCCGACATCAAAATCCTGCGCCAGCAGCTCGGCGGCAGCCAGCACTTCGCGCAGAATGGTGCCCGCGCCAAGCAATTGCACCCGATGGCTGCGCTCCTCGCCGCGCTGGACGCGATACATGCCACGAAGAATGCCGGTCTGAGTCCCGTCGGGCATCGCAGGCTGCACGTAGTTTTCATTCATGGCGGTGATGTAATAGAAGATGTCTTCCTTCTCCTGATACATCCGGCGCAGTCCATCCTGCACGATGACGGCCACTTCATAGGCATAGGTTGGATCGTAGGTCACGCAGTTGGGGATGGTGGATGCCAGGATCGGGCTGTGGCCGTCCTGATGCTGCAAGCCCTCGCCGGCGAGGGTGGTGCGCCCGGCGGTTCCGCCGATCAGGAAACCGCGAGCCCGCATGTCGCCCGCCGCCCAAGCGAGATCGCCGATGCGCTGGAAGCCGAACATCGAGTAATAGATATAGAAGGGAATCATGCTCTGGCCGTGATTGGCATAGGCCGTGGCCGCCGCGATCCAGGACGACATCGCACCCGCCTCGTTGATCCCTTCTTCCAGTATCTGACCCTTTTTGTCCTCGCGGTAATACATCACCTGATCGGAATCGACCGGCTCGTAAAGCTGACCCTGCGAGGCGTAGATGCCAAGCTGACGGAACATGCCTTCCATGCCGAAGGTGCGCGCCTCGTCCGGCACGATTGGCACAACATATTGCCCGATGTTTTTGTCGCGAAGGATCAGGTTCAGCAACCGTACGAATGCCATCGTGGTGGACATTTCTTTGTCGCCACTGCCCGTGAGCAGGGACGCGAAAGCATCGAGCGACGGTATCTGAAGTCGTGCTGCGGCATCGCTGCGGGCGGGCAGAAAACCGCCCAGCCGTTCACGCACCTGATGCAGATACTTGATTTCCGGGCTATCCGTCGGTGGTTTATAAAAGGGGGCCGCGCCGATCTGGTCATCCGAAATCGGGATATTGAAGCGGTCGCGGAACGCCTTGAGGTGAGTCTCGCCCATCTTTTTCTGCGAGTGGGTGATATTCATCCCCTCACCTGCAACGCCCATGCCGTAGCCCTTGACCGTCTTGGCCAGAATGACCGTCGGCTGACCATTGGCGGTCATCGCCTGTGCGTAGGCGGCGTAGACCTTGACCGGATCGTGTCCGCCGCGATTGAGCCGCCAGATATCATCATCTGACAGGTTGGCGACCATTTCCTTCAGTTCAGGATATTTGCCGAAGAAATGCTCGCGGGTGTAGGCGCCTCCCCGCGCCTTGTAAGTCTGGTAGTCGCCATCGACGCATTCCTCCATCCGCTTGAGCAGCAGCCCCTGCTTATCCCGCGCCAGCAGTGGGTCCCAATAGCTGCCCCAGATGACTTTAATAACATTCCAGCCCGCGCCCCGGAACACGGCTTCCAGTTCCTGAATGATCTTGCCGTTACCGCGCACCGGGCCGTCGAGCCGCTGGAGATTGCAGTTGACCACGAACACCAGATTATCGAGCCGCTCGCGGGCAGCCAGCGAGATTGCGCCGAGCGATTCCGGCTCATCCATTTCGCCATCGCCGAGAAACGCCCAGACCTTGCGCCCAGCAGTGTTGACCAGACTGCGATCACGCAGATAGCGCATGAAACGCGCCTGATAGATCGCCATCAAAGGGCCAAGTCCCATCGAGACCGTCGGGAACTGCCAGAAATTCGGCATCAGCCAGGGATGCGGATAGGACGACAGGCCGTTGCCATCCACTTCCTGCCGGAAGTTGTAAAGCTGATCTTCGCTGATGCGCCCCTCCAGAAAGGCGCGGGCGTAGATGCCGGGTGCCGAATGACCCTGAAAAAATACCAGATCGCCACCGTGATCCTGATTACGTGCGTGGAGAAAATGGGTATAGGCAATATCAAACAGCGTGGCCGAGGAAGCGAAACTGGAGATATGTCCGCCAAGTTCGGTCGAGAGCCGGTTGGCCTGCACCACCATTGCCATGGCGTTCCAACGCACGAAAGAGCGGATACGCCGCTCCATCGCCCGGTCGCCCGGAAAACGTGGTTGCTGCTGGACAGGAATGCTATTGAGATAGGCCGTCTTGGCGCTGTAAGGCAGATAAGCACCAGAGCGGCGCGCCTTGTCGATCAGGCGCTCCAGCAGAAAATGGGCGCGTTCAACGCCTTCGTTTTCCAGCACGGCGTCGAGCGAATCGAGCCATTCCTGGGTCTCTTGAGGGTCGATGTCGGGTGTATTGGTCATGTTGATTTCCCGGAAGAGATTCAAAAATGGTCGGCGAAAGGCAGGTGGCTATTATATCGCGGCAATTCTCAGAAAGAGATAGGTGTTGGCGCATAAAGCCGCGTAATCACGCGATGTGGGAATGCAACGATCATCCGGCTGGGCATTCAGGAACTAGTCGTGATCGATCTGGCTTGCGCCCGTGGTTCAACAAGGCCACAAATGCCGCATCCAGAGAGTGATACTCTACGCGAACAGACATGGTACCGGCTCCGTATGGGGGGAGATCTTGCCCCAAAGCAATGGCATCCCGATGTCGCCTGCCGTCATCGTACTGCCGTGGACTGCTGGCCACGGCGATGTGCGTGTAGAAAACTTATTTGACAAAAATCCATATCACGTTACTCACATGCCCACGGAGATTACTTCATGCGCTTATCCGCACTGCTTCGCACTAAGGTGATCAACGCCGACCACACCGCATCCAGCGGCGGTCTGCGACGGGTGCTTGGCCCGCTCGATCTGACATTGCTCGGCATCGGCGCCATCATCGGCGCCGGGATTTTTGTGCTGACCGGGGTTGCAGCGGCCACCCAAGCCGGACCGTCCATCGTCCTGTCCTACATGGTCGCCGGTACCGCCTGCGCTTTCAGTGCGCTTGCCTATGCCGAGCTGGCGGCATCGGTCGGTGGTTGCGGAAGCGCCTACGGTTACAGTTATGCGGGCTTAGGTGAGATCGTCGCCTGGATTATCGGATGGGATCTGATTCTGGAGTACGGCGTAGCCACCTCAGCAGTGGCGATTGGCTGGTCTGGATATGTCAACAACGCGCTGACTGCCGCAGGACTTCAGCTCCCGGAATTTCTCATCAAAGGCCCAGGTGAAGGCGGCTGGCTGAATCTGCCCGCCGCACTGATCGTGCTAGTTCTGGCGGCGCTGCTGAGCTTCGGGGTGCGCGAGAGCGCCCGCTTCAACGCCATCATGGTTCTGGTCAAACTGGTCGCCATCACCATCTTTGTGGTGGTTGCTGCATCCCATGTGCAACCGGCGAACTGGACGCCTTTCATGCCCTTCGGCTGGAGCGGCGTCATGGGCGGCGCGGCCTTTATCTTTTTTGCCTATGTCGGTTTTGATGCGGTCTCGACTGCTGCCGAGGAAGCGCGCAACCCGCAACGTGATCTGCCTATCGGAATTCTGGTGTCGCTTGGCGTCTGCACCCTGATCTATATCGTCGTGTCTGGACTGCTAACGGCAGTAGTCGCTTATCCCAGTCTCAACGTGGGTTCCCCGGTGGCCGACGTGATGCTGCGGCTTGGTTATCCGTGGGCGGCTGGCTTTGTGGCGGCTGGCGCGATTGCTGGACTGACGACCGTGATGCTGGTGCTCTATTACGGATTGACGCGGGTTTTTCTCGCCATGTCACGCGACGGTCTGCTGCCGCCAGTCTTTGCGCGGGTGAATCCGCGCACCCATACCCCAATCCGCGTGATCGTCGTGAGCGGGTTGCTGATGGCCGGCGTGGCCGGATTGACGCCCATCGGTCAGGTGGCCGAACTGGTTAACATCGGCACGCTCGCCGCGTTCTTCCTGGTCTGTCTGGGCGTGGTCAGCCTGCGCTATACCCATCCCGACCTGCCACGTCCCTTCAGAACGCCGTGGTCGCCGGTGGTGCCGCTGCTCGGTGCCCTGTCCTGTCTGTATCTGATGCTGAATCTGCCGCTGATCACCTGGCTGCGCTTCGGGATCTGGCTGCTCTTGGGACTGGTGATCTATTTTCTGTATTCGCGCCAGCACAGCCTGCTGATCGCTGCTGAGCCATGCTAATGCACGCATTCATCGACTGGATTCTGCTGACGGTCAACGGTTGGGGCTATCCCGGCATCTTTATCCTGATGGCGCTGGAATCCACCGTCTTGCCGATTCCCAGTGAGCTGGTATTGATTCCGGCGGGCTATCTGGCCTATCAGGGGCAGATGAATTTGCCTCTGATCCTGCTATCTTCGACGTTTGGCAGTCTCGCAGGCGCACTCATCAACTACGGATTTGCGCTCTGGGTCGGGCGTCCTTTCCTGGAACGATACGGCAGCTATTTCTTTGTGCGCCCCGCGCTGCTGCATAAAACAGATGCTTTTTTTGCGCGACACGGTGCCATCTCGACCTTCACCGGACGTCTGATCCCCGGCATCCGCCATCTGATCTCGCTGCCCGCCGGACTGTGCCGCATGAGCATCGCTACCTTTGCGGCCTATACCACGCTGGGCGCCGGACTCTGGTCGGTGGTGCTGACCGTGCTGGGCTACGTCATCGGCGGCAATGAGGCTCTGCTCCAAGAAAATCTGCCACTAGTCACAGCCGCCGTGCTGGTCTTCGTCGCCCTGACGCTGCTGGTCTATGTTCTTTGGCGGCAGCGAGAGGAGGCCGCCTGAACATCGTAGAAAGGAAACGCTGATTAATTCACAAAAACCCGATTCGTGTTTATGAAAAACAATGGCTTATGCGAAAAATTCGTACACAAAAGGCATTTAATCAGCGTTTCCGTAGGTAATTTTCGATGGCTCAATGTGCGTTTCGGACTGCTGGGAACAGCTCGCCCAGATGGCCGGTTGCGATGACACTGAGCCGTCTTTTTCCACCGTCACTGTTCCAGAAGATGCACCGATGACCGTCAATCTTTAACACCTTCTCGATGAT
>CAIUAY010000252.1 GCA_903897335.1 uncultured Chromatium sp.
GAACCTGGCGGACACCCTCACCGGCTATGTGAGGTTATACAATCACCAGATCCCGCAAAAGGCGCTGGGACACATCGCACCGATTCAAGCACTCAAAGACTGGCAACAAACATGCCCCGAACGCTTCAAAAAGCGGGTCTGTAATCTCACGGGACTTGACACATAGGTATAGCGGCCATCCTGATCAACTTCCCAGATCCAGTCGCCAAGGGTCAGTGCCAGATCGCGGAAACGCTGTTCACTCTGGCGCAAGACGGCCTCGCCCTGCCTGATCCGCACGAGGAAGATCCCGGTCAGCAACAGCGCGGAGAGCGTGAGCGCCGTGGCGATCATCGCGCTGTTGCGCCAGACCCGGAACTGTTCCTCGACCGCACGACCAACCAGCACGTAAAACGGAAAGCCATCGATCTGATGGAAGGCAAAGATCCGGTCGATGCCATCGACACTGCCGAGATAACGGATGATGCCGCGTCGCTCGCCAGCCATGATCCGCTGATAGGGCGGGGTGTGGATGGCAGGCCGGTTGATGTACGCCGCGACGATTGGCCAGCGCACCACCAGTCGACTGTCATCGCTGCGGCGCAGGCTGATGATGCCCTGCTCGCCCACCCTGATTTCCGAAAAGAGTTTGGAAAAATACGTCAGATTGACGGGGGCAACGATCAGACCGCGAAATTCACCAGCCGTGTCCAGCAGGGCGCGATAGGCCATCATGACCGGTTGGCCGCTGATCTGACCTGCGAGTGTTTCGGAGGACCGCAGAGACGAATCCGGCGTCTGTTGGCTGTCCATGACATAGGCGCGGTCGGCAATGCTGATCTGTGCGTCACTGACATCACTGCCATACAGCAGCGCGCCTTGAGCGTCGAAAACGAAATATCCTGAACTTTCAGGAAAATCCTGCGCCAAGGCATGCAGTTCACGGTTGATGCGGGTCTGCTGTTCGGCAGATGGCATGGCGGCATCGTGGTCGAGATTGTCAGCAATCAGCGCGGTCGTGGCCTCGATTCGCCGCAGTGTGGAATCGACCTGGTTGGCGATGATGTGCGCCTCATTCAGACAGGCGGCGTTGACGGTCTGCACAGTCTGTGCGGTGGGTATGCACCAGAAAATAGCCAAGCAGTAATCCGGCCAGCAGACTCAGGATAATAAAGGAGATCACATAAAGCTGGAGCCGGGGGCGGGTATCGACCTGTCCAGATCGATGCCCGCTGTCGTTGCCCAGATGCGTGTCAGGCTGGCGCATTGAAAGCGTATTTTTCTGCGTCCAGCCTGGATGCCGCTCAGATCGCCTGAGCCACCGGTTGTGGCGTGGCGGCAGATGCCGGTGGTGTCGGTGCGACGACAGTGGGCGCTGGCTTTTCAGGCGCAGAAGCCGCTGGTGGCGGGCTGGCAGGCGCCGAGGGCACTGCCACCGGTGGTGGTGTCGGCGTGGATGCTGGTGCTGCCGGACTGGCAGGCGCCGATGCCGGTGGTGTCGGCGTGGATGTTGCGGGCGCTACGGGTGCCGTGGGCGCAGATGTTGCGGGTGGCGCCGCCGGACTGGCAGGTGCCGTGGGTGCTGAGGCCGGTGTATGCGCCACGGGCGCGGCGGCTGGCACCGCCGGACTGGCTGGGATCTGTCCAGGAGTTGGCGCGGCTGGCGGCGAAACCACGGGAGGCGTCGGCGCGACAGTGGGTGCTGCCAGAATGGCCGGTTGGGGTGTGGCCGTATTCGGCGTCTGGGGCGGCGTGGACGGCGCGACATTGGCCGCGGCAGCGGCTTCAGCCGCTTTTTTAGCGGCAGCCTGACGCTGTTCAGCGGCCTGACGTGCGGCGATGGCGCGCTGTTTCTCGGCATAGTTTCCGTAATCAGGACCACGCCCGACAATGCTCACCTGGGTGCCATTCGACACATGCGTGAACAGCGCCGATGCTAGTTTACTGGGCAGACGGATACAGCCATGCGAGGCCGGCTGGCCGGGATGGGGAATCGGACCGGCGTGCATACCGACACCATCGCCTGTTAGACGCATGTAGAAGGGCATGCTGGAGCCTTCAAAACGTGCGCCTGACGGGATTGGATCAAGTCCGACTCTGACGCTGGATTTGATGACTGCGCCACCTTTGCCATAGACCTTGCCATAGAGGTTGGAGCGTTTGTTCTCGACCTTTTCAATGATGGTGAACTGTCCGGTTGGCGTCGGGTATTTGGCCACGCCGGTGGCCACCGTGCTCCAGCCGATTTCATCATTGCCCGCATAGAAACGGGCTTTCTGCTGGTCGGTATCGATCACGATGCGCGAGACCCGACGACTGTCGCCATTCCATTCATAGAGCGGGCTGGGCTTGAGCTTGACCACCTCAAGTGGTGCTTCCGGCTCCTGTTTCTGCTCTGGCGCAGGTTTCTGTTCAGAGACCACAGGTTCTGGCTTGCTTTCAGGTTTGGTGGTGAAGCGCGCCAGTCCGTCACAGGCGGTCAGGCTCAACAAGAACGGAATGGCAAGCGTCAGTTTCAGCCGGTCAAGGTGGCGCGGATTACACAAGCCGGGGTGTTGCTGTAGGTTAGAGTTCATCATCGTCAGTGTTTTTCCGGGGATCGCGGGTCTGTGGTCGTCTTGTGATTTATCAATAATGACTAGGATAACGTGCGAATGCTTTCAAGGCACTATCCAGTCGTGTCTTAACGCCATCAGTGACAACATGCCGGGGAGGCGAGATTGAAATTCATTCATGCCGCAGACATCCATCTTGACAGCCCATTACGGGGGCTTGAACGCTATGACGGCGCCCCGCGTGAAGACCTGCGCGGGGCGACCCGGCGCGCTTTTGAAAATCTGGTTGAATTAGCACTGAACGAGGCGGTGGACTTCGTCCTGCTCGCGGGCGATCTCTACGATGGTGACTGGAGGGATTACAACACCGGACTGTTTTTCACGCATCAGATGGGACGGTTGCAGGCGGCGGGGATTCCAGTGCTGGTGATCGCTGGCAACCATGACGCCGCCAGCCAGATCACCCGGATGCTGCGCGTGCCAGACAATGTACACGTCTTCCCGACCCGCAAATCCGATACGCATCGCCTCGCTGCATTGGGGGTTGCCGTGCATGGCCAGGGCTTTGCGACCCGCGCTGTGACCGAGGATCTGACAGCCGCCTATCCAAAACCCGACCCGGATCTGTTCAATATCGGACTGCTGCATACGTCGCTGAACGGGCGACCCGGACATGACGTCTATGCGCCATGCAGTCTGGACGGACTGTGCTCACGCGGCTATCAGTACTGGGCGCTAGGGCATGTCCATCGGCACGAAATCGTTGCAAAGAATCCCTGGGTGGTCTTCCCGGGTAATCTTCAGGGTCGCCATGCCCACGAGACCGGGCCGAAGGGCTGTCTGTTGGTGCAGGTCGAGGATGGACAGGTGAGCGGCATTGAGCAGCGGACGCTGGACGTGGTGCGCTGGTCACAGTGTCCGGTGGATCTCGGCGACGCCACCACGCTGGACGCGATCTATGACCGGATCGAGCCGGTGCTGCGCCGCGCCGCCTGGGATGCCGGGGATCGCCTGCTGGCGGTGCGCATCCAGCTCACCGGCGGCGATGCGATCCATGCGCGGCTGCGAGCCGGGCATGAGCGGATCACCAATGACTGCCGCGTACTTGCGGGCAGTCTTGGCAATGCTGGACTGTGGGTGGAAAAAGTCCTGGTTGAAACCCAGGGCACAGTCTCCCTCGCTGATCGCCATGATGCCTTTGGCGGACTGCTGCGTACCATCGAAGCACTGGAGCAGGATCCAGATGGCCTGGCGTCGCTAGCGCAAGAGGTCGCCACCCTGACCGCCAGACTGCCATTGGATCTGCGCACCGGCGAGGATGCCTTCGACCCCACTCAGGCGCACGTCATGACGCCCTGCCTGGAAGATGTCAAAGCATTGCTGCTGGAACGGCTTCTGGGTCAGGAAACAACGCGTGAGGATCGCCCATGAAAATCCTGGAACTGCATCTGCCCGCCTTCGGTCCATTCACCGCACGTCATCTTGATCTGAGCGGTGGCCAGCACGGACTGCACCTAGTCTTCGGTGCCAACGAGGCTGGCAAAAGCTCCGCCCTGCGCGCCCTGCGTGCGTTGCTCTTCGGCATTCCTGAACGCACCCAGGACGATTTCCAGCACACCAAACAGAACCTGCGCATCGGCGGGCGTCTGCGCGGACTAAACGGCGAGGAGCTGCTGTGTTTCCGTAAAAAGGGGCGCAAGGACACCCTGCTCGACAGTGACGGCCAGACGCTCGCCGATGACCGTCTGGCGCGTCTGCTCGGCACGGTGGATGAACGTCAGTTTGAACGTCTGTTCGGCATCGATCATGAGCGCCTGGTCAGCGGCGGCCAGGCGTTGCTGGCCGAACGAGGCAGGGAAGCCGAAGCGATCTTTGGCGCCGGACTGGGCAATGTCGATCTCCATGCTGTTCTCAAACAACTGGATCAAGAAGCCGCCAGCCTGTTCCTGCCCAAGGCATCGAAGCCGCTGATTAACCTTCATTTGACCCAGTTCGCCGACATCGAACGCCATCAGCGCGAGGTTTCGCTGTCCGCCCGTCGCTGGGACGATGCCCGCAAAGTCGTCAGTCAGGCACATCAACGTCTGGTTGAGATGGATGAACAACTGGCGCAGGCGACCCGCCAGCGCAGCCGTCTGGAGCGCATCCGCCGCACCCTCCCAAATCTGGCGCGACGCGCCCGACTGCTGGAACAACTCGCTGAACTCGGCAAGACGCCCAGTCTCACGGCGGATTTTGGACAGCGGCGCGAGGCCGCCCTGGCACAGCGAACGCTGGCCATCGCCAGTCAGTCCGGGGCGCGTCTGCGTCGCCAGGAACTTCAGGACAAGGCCGCGCTCCTGACTGTCCGCGAGGAACTGCTGGCCGAAGCAGCCACCATTGATGCGCTGCTGGAGCGTCTCGGCAGTCACCGCAAGGCCGCGCTGGATCGCACGGGTCTGGTCTCCGAACGCGCCGCGCTGGAGGCTCAGGCGGTCGCGCTGCTGACTCAGATCCGATCCGGCCTGACACTCACCGAGGCACCGGAACTGCGCCCATTGCTCAATCGGCGGCGACGGGTGACTGAGCTTGGCGGAACCCGCGAGGTGCTGACGGCAGCGGTGACTCAGGCGCAGAACCAGCTTGCCGCAACCGCGCACGCGCTCGCCAGCGTGCGCACGGAACTCGCCAACCTGCCAATCAGTCCGGCGCTGGATAGTCTGCAACGTGCCGTCGCTGATGCGCGTCGTGCCGGTGATCTGGATCGCGCCATTACTGACGCACGGCACCGGTGCCAGCGTCACAATGATGACTGCCAGCGTGAGCTGGTCGCGCTTGGACTCTGGCAGGGCGGGCTTGACGGTCTGCGCCAGACATCCCTGCCGGGCAGCGAGACACTTGAACGCTTCGCCAGTGACTTAAAAGATCTGGATGACGCCCGACAGGCGCGGGACAGGACGCGCCAGGACATCCTGGACGAGCGGCGACAAGTTGAGGAAGCACTGCGCACTCTGCAACTGCTCGGCGCGGTTCCGTCCGAAGGCGACCTGACCCAGGCTCGCGCCAACCGTGACCGCGACTGGCAGCGTCTCAAGCAGCAGTGGTTGACAGGCACCGCTGACACCGTGTCGCCCGAGGTCTTCGAGACCGCCATCGTCACTGCCGACGAGGTTGCAGACCGGTTGCGTCGCGAAGCCCAGCGCGTTCTGGAACAGGCGACAGCGCAGGCACGTCTGGAGTCTGGCGAACGGCATCTCACCGAGATCAACGCGGACGCCGCGCAGCTGAGCGGACAGCGTACAATGCTGCTGGACGACTGGCGAACGCTCTGGTCGCCCTGTGGCCTGACACCGCTGCCCCCGCGAGAGATGCAGCCGTGGCTGATCAAAGCCATGCAGCTGCGCGAGCTGGCCAGACAAGGCGATGACCTGCTGGCCGCCGTGACGCAGTTACAGGACACCCGGCACGCCCATCTGGATGCACTGTCGTCTGCACTAAACATGCTTGGCTTGAGTCTGTCGCCGGATCAGGCGGCTGAGATCGTGGTGACGCACTCACTCAACAGTCTGCTCAACCAGGCTGAAGCCAAACTGACCGCGCTCACTGAGACCGAACGCCGCTGTGCGCTGCTCGAACAGAGCGCACGCGAACTCGACACAACTGAACAGCGTCTGGCGTTGGAAGCGACCGCCAGACACGCCGAACTGGCATCCTGGTCGAGCGTTTGGATGGCGCTCATGACGGAACTTGGTCTACCCGGCGACGCCAGCCCAGGGGATGCATCGGATCATCTAAAAACCATCGACGATGCGCTGAAACATGTTCAGGAAGCGACAGGATTCGCGACCCGCATCAACGGCATCGACGCCGATGCCCGCGAGTTCCAGCGACAGGCTCAGGCACTGCTGACCCGGATCGCGCCGGAACTGCTGACGTGCTCGGTCGAGGAGTCTATCCCGCAGTTGCATCGCCAGCTTGTCAGGCAGCGCGAGGATCAGAGCCGACTGGACGAACTCCTGATGCAATCGCGCCGAGCGGAAGAGGACATCCAGCAGACCGATGCCAGCATCCACGACGCCGATGCCGTGCTCGCCGAGCTTTGCCGCGAGGCCGGCTGCAAGGATCCGGAACAGCTCGCGCTCATCGAGCGCAGTGCCAAGTTTGAGCGCGAACTGCGGCAACAGCTTCAGGAGGTGGATGCCGCGCTCATGAGCGCGGGTGACGGTCTCGGGATCGACGCACTGCGCGACGAAGCGGGACGCGTCGACCGCGACGCCGTGCTCGCCGATCTGGCCGCGCTGGAAACACGTCTGGAGGGCGAACTGCGACCGCAGCACACGCATCTGCTTGAAGAAAAAGTGACTGCCGAGCGCAAATTTGCCGAGATGGCCGGAGACAGCGCAGCGGCGACGCTTGCCGAGGATGCCCAGCACACGCTCGCCGCCCTGCGCACCCAGGCGGAGCGTTACATGCGGGTCAAACTGGCGGCGCGGCTCCTGCGCGACACCATCGAACGCTTTCGCCGTGAGCATCGCGATCCGATCCTCGCCCAGGCCAGCGGCTATTTTGCCCAGCTCACCTGCAATGCCTTTCAGTCCATCGAGACCGACTTCGACGACAGCGACCAGCACGTTCTTGTTGGACGGCGCGCCAGCGGCGAGCGTCTGCGGGTCGAAGGCATGAGTACCGGCACCCGCGACCAGCTCTATCTAGCGTTACGTCTGGCCACGCTCGACCAGCGTCTAAAGACCGCCGATCCATTGCCATTCATCGTCGATGACATTCTGATCCAGTTCGACGACACCCGCGCACAGGCCACGCTCGCGGCACTGGCCGCGTTTTCCACTAAAACCCAGGTGATTTTGTTTACCCACCATCAGCGGGTGATCGAACAGGCACGCATTCTCGATCCAGACGGCAAGCAGGTACTGTTGCATGTGTTGTGAGAGAGCCGTCTGACCGAATTGGCGCTTGCAGCCACGACCTTGCAAATCAGCCGAACGCTGATCAATCGCTGAGATAGTTCCGGGCAGCGTTCAGGATGCGCTTGTTCTGGAACAGGATCTGCCAGCGCGAACCACCGACCTGACGCCACAGCATGGCGGCGCGAACGCCCGCCAGCAGCAGAGCGCGAATCTGGTTCTGGTAATCTGGATTGCGCAGATGCACGGCGTCGCCGCGCACGATGATGCGTGGTTCCAGATGGCTGAGGGTTTCGCTGTAGAGGTCGGCAAAGTGCGCAAGCACAGTGGGATGCAGCAGGCCAAAATGGTCGCGTTTGGCAGTGGCGACCTCGATGCCTGAGCTGATGCGCGAGAGCAGCGCGGGCTGTTCGGACAGACTGCGCTCCAGTCGCATCAGTGAGATGGCATAGCGGATGATATCCAGATTGCGCTCCGGAACGCCGGTTAGGGAGGCGATCAGACAGCGCATTCCCTCTGCCACTGCGCCCGGCTCGCCAAACACGGCTTTCACATTCTCGGCATTGACCTGAAACAGGCTGTATATGCTGGGTTCCATCGACGCGGTTTCAGTCGCGCCCTGTCGTGCGATCTGGTGCACGCCATTGACGGCCTGATAGATGCCAGCAAGGGCGGTGACGCGATCCAGATTGTCATGGGGCATTAAGCAGAAATCTCCGAAAAATGATGACAGTTTAGTCTATCGTTTGGAACATTCCAGACGACACGTCAGATATTCCAGCCGCGTTCGATGACCGCACCACCCAGACACTCGCCATCCCTTCACATCTCCAAGAGACTGCTCCGCCAGTTTACGGTCGGGATAGGCGGCGATGTATTGCTCTGCGCGAATCACCATCCAACGGTCGAACGGCGGCTGAATGCCTGATTCATGAAGACATTGCACATAGCGATCCCAGGCAGAACGGACTTTTCCCTCATAGGTTGACGGGTTTTGCGCCAGCGCTTAGTCTCCGGCAAAACGATACGGAACACCGAGTCAATGACTGTGAAGTCACTCGTGCTGACCGAGGTCATTTTGGAGATTAGGCCGATTCTGACTAGTACCATAATTAACCCAAGTTGCCACCTTGGCTGATTCAGAAAAGGAAATTGAGGCTACAGGCCAGGATAAAGAATGCCGTCTTGAGTTCAAAGCCGGCAGCGGTCACGCTGTGGATATGTTTGGGCA
>CAIUAY010000253.1 GCA_903897335.1 uncultured Chromatium sp.
AGTTGGTGACCCGGTATCTCGCCTTCTTGGGGGAAGCGTCTTCGCCACTTTCAGAAACTGTCGATGACATGTCTGGGGACTGTCTCCGCTGAAACGACCGCCAGCTTAGCCGTTGTCTGAAGGTTTATGCACCAACGCCGTAAACAGGTTTCGTTTCAGGGGTCGCTGCCCTTATCCTTATTCCAAAATTCACGTTAAGTTAGGGATAGTTCCAACCGATGCATTATGAAACCCCGCAGGATGTTGAAGACGCCTATTACGATGCGCTTGAAGCCGGTGATCTGGTGACCATGACCGATGTGTGGGAACGCTCTGACAAAATCGCCTGTCTGCTGCCCATGGCGCCGCTGGCCATTGGTCAAGACGTGCAGCGGTTATGGCGGGCGATCTTTGAACAGGGTGCCCGGTTCGAGATTGAAGTCCGTCATCATCTCTGGATCGAGACGGGTGATCTGGCGATCCACCTGATCGAGGAGCGCATCGCCGATCAGCACGATGGCGCACAAGATCCGGCAATCTATGGCACCAATATTTTCCGCTATGGCGCTGATGGCTGGCGGCTGGTGCTGCACCAAAATTCTCCCTTTCCGCCAACGGCACCGGGTGCGCCATCAAGCCAGCGCACGGCGCTGGCTTGAGCGGCACGTGACAATCATGCCTCGCTGCGTGAAGCTCCTGACATTAGGGTGCCGTCTCAATGAAGCGGAACTGGAAGATTGGGCGCGTGGTTTTACGCATGCGGGATGGCAGATTGTCGATCACGACCATCCGGCTGACCTGATCGTCATCAATACCTGTGCCGTGACTGCGGATGCGGTGCGCAAATCACGCCAGTTGTTGCGCCGTCAGCAGCGTGAGCATCCCACCACACGGCTGGTTATCAGCGGCTGTCTGGCGACCCTGGACGCCAATGCCGTGGCGCGTGACATAGGCGTGAGTCTGGTTGTAGGCAATGCCGACAAGGATCAACTGGTCGAGATCGCGCTCGCAAGCCTCGACCTTCCGGCGCTGCCGCCGCTGGAGAATAGCGACGCTGACCTGATCTTCGCCCGTGGACGCCAACGCGCCTTCGTCAAGGTTCAGGATGGCTGTCGCCATCAATGCAGTTTCTGCATCACTACCCAGGCGCGTGGCGCGGAACGTAGCCGTCCGGTCGCTACGGTGATCGAAACGATCAACCGTCTGCATCAGACTGGCATCCAGGAAATCGTGCTGGCCGGTGTCCATCTGGGCGGTTATGGCCGTGGGGCGAGAAATGATCTGGCGACCCTGATCCGTCATGTCCTGACCGACACAGCGATTCCGCGTCTGCGTCTGGGCTCGCTCGAGCCCTGGGATCTGCCGGACGATTTCTGGTCGCTGTTTGCGAATCCGCGTCTCATGCCACATCTGCATCTGCCGCTTCAGAGTGGCTCGGATGTTGTGCTGCGACGCATGGCCAGGCGTTGTCGACGTGATGAATTCGTGCGGCTGGTCGAGCAGGGTCGCGCCAGGATCGCCAATCTCAATGTCACCACCGATATCATCATCGGCTTTCCAGGCGAGACTGACGATGACTGGCAGCAGACGCTTGAGCTTGTCGAGGCCATGCAGTTCGGTCACATCCATGCCTTCAGTTATTCGCCCCGCGCCGGAACGCTGGCCGCCGGTTTCGCGGATCAGGTGGATGACGCGACCACACGCCAGCGTTACCAGACATTACAGTCACTTGCACGCAGGATGACCACGGCAGTATTGCGCCAGCAGATCGGTCGGCGGACGACGATCCTCTGTGAAGGCGCGTCCGGGAAGATGGCCATCCGTTGCGGCTATACGCCGAACTATCTGCCGGTGCAGATCGTGGCAGATCGCCCACAACTGGAAAGCAGCCAGCTTATTGAGGTGATCCTGACTGGCCTGACGCCCGATGGCGCGGCGCTGATCGGCATTCCGACGCATCAGGCCGACGGGAGACGGCAAGATGTCGCGTGAGGATGCGCGTCCAGATGTTCCAGCACGGCATCGGGATGCCAGAGTCTGGCGATTAGCCGCTGGGTCATGACCGGATCGCCACTCGTCCAGAAACGCTCGCGGCCAACCCGATCTGCTGGCGCGAGCAGTCCCGCCGCGGCCAGACGGCGGCGCACCTGACGGGCAACTGCCGCGCCAGAATCCAGAACCATCACTTCCGGCCCGACCAGTTCCGCAATCAGTGGCGCCAGATGCGGATAGTGAGTGCAGCCCAGCACCAGCGTATCGGCTCCACGCCCCAGCAGCGGCGACAGCAAACGCTCCAGCAGGCAACGGGTCACGTCGCCATCCAGATCACCAGATTCAATCTGTTCCACCAGCCCCGGACAGGGCTGGGGCAGAATCAGCGCATCCTGCTCGATTCGCGCAAGCAGATCTGCAAACTGCTGGCTGGCGAGTGTCTGGCGGGTGGCGAGCACCCCGACCACGCCGGAACGTGTGCGCGCCACGGCTGGTTTGACTGCGGGTTCCATCGCCACGATGGGGATGGGATAACGTCCGCGCAGAAGGGGTGCCGCCGCGCCAGTCGCCGTATTGCAGGCGACCACGATCATCTTGACACCCTGGTCGAGCAGAAATTCAGTGATGGCGACCGCTCGTGCTTCGATGGCTGACAGTGGCTTGTCACCATAGGGTGCATGACCTGAATCGGCGACATAGAACAGATTCTCGGCAGGCAATTCGCGGCGGATTTCACGCAGTACAGAGAGTCCGCCGATGCCGGAATCAAAAATACCAAGTGGTTGCTCAGGACTCATGCGTTTTTTGAAAACATAACAAGAATGACTGAATACCGTGTTTCTAAAAAACGCCTTCAGCGGCGGGCTGTTCACCACATCTGGATTCGCTTTGGAACATGCTCTAGCCTAGCCGCTGCATCCCTCACACCAGATCAGAAGGACATCCCATGTACAAGCTGCTTGGCGCGTTCGCATTGCTGATTCTGTTCAATGGCACGGTCTCTGCCGCCATCCCCGCCACCCCGGTGATGACGGTCTATCAGTTTAATGGGCCGCTGGAAGTGCCTTATTTCAATGCCAGCGATCTGAGCCGTGCCGGAACGCTCGCGCAGGGCACGTCGTTGATTCCCTGTCTGGTGATCCGTGACGGCAAACCACTGACCGATGAGAGCGGGTCGCCCTATGTCGGGTTCGAGATCGTGGTCGATCCACGTCAGGCCACCAGCGCCGCGACTGAGACGTTTAAACGTGCAGTTGCAGCGCGCAAGAGTCTGAAGACAGACAATCATCACTGTCCGGCAAGCGTTAACCAGGTCATCCGTGTACGTGAACTCTATCCGTTAGAGAAAGCACCGGCCTTCGATCCGCCACGTTCCGGCACGAATCGCCCGGCTTCGGGCAGCAGCGAGCTGGATCGCATCGTGCGTGCTTTCCACGACTCCAGCGATTGCGCCGGAGTCAATGCCCGACTGACGGGGCGTCGTCCTGCGCTCAAACGCGCCTGGGATCAGTTCATCCGCGATCATGCCGACCTGGGCAGCGCAGACACGCTGACCCGTGCCCGTCATCTGGATTACGTGATGCGCACCGCGCTCTACGAGGGCCATCTAGGACGCGGCTGCAATGCCTATGGTGCCTGCGAGCGCAACATTATCGCACTCTCCATCCGCAACCGTGCCATCGGTCAGTGCCAGAGCAAACAGGGATGTGGTTTTCCGGGCGATTTTCAGGGGGCATCGTCTGCGGTCTCGCAATACAACATCTGGGATGAATACCTGACCCAGATTTCGGGACTGACTTCCTGCTTTCTGCGCTCCGATCTGGCAAACGATGCGCGTTATGCCAAGATCCAAAAGATGTATGCGCAAAGTTTGCCGGATGTCGAGCGGATTCTGTTTGGTTCCGAGGCGGATCTACAGGCGGTCTTTCCGGACAACACGCTCGCCGATCTCACCGCCATGCGTCACTACTATCATGCTCCAGCAATGGGTAAATGCTTCCCCAACGATGACCGGGTGGAATACATCACCGGTGCCGTGGCGCGTCGGGGCGATGATTTTGTGCTGATCGCCGGGACTCGCGTCCAGGTCGGCGATAAATCCGCTGACGGTTATGCCTTCAAAGAATTCCTGTTCGAGGAGACGCCAGAAAAAGATCTGGTTCGTATCGAGGATCGCTATCCGGGCTTTCGGCTCGATCCACGTCAAGTTTCACTGCGTCCAGCGAGTGTCTGTCCCGCCTATGGCATCCCCAGCGGTTGCCCAAATTCAGGCGCCATCGGGCGTTATCGCAAAGTGCCGAGCTGGCTAAACCAAGGAAAACCCCTGGCAATCACCTGCCGAGTGGTCGATCAGGGTGAAACCTGTCAGGGCAAGGGATCATCAACGCGCCCAGTCGAGGTTGGTGGGGTCTGTGACCGGGAGATGCGACCGGTTTCCGGCGTGCATTGATCGGTCACGCGCTGTGATCAAGTAGACGCTGGAGACTGGCCGTCAGGGCGCGACCAGCCTCTGCGATGCAGATCTCGCGCCCTTCGAGCAGATCGGCCATCCGGGTCACGGCAAGTCCAGCATAACCGCAGGGATTAATGCGCTGGAAGGGGGCGAGATCCAGGCTGACATTCAGCGCCAGACCATGATAGCTGTAGCCGTTGCGAATCCGCAGACCGAGTGCGGCGATCTTGGCCTCCCCCACATAGACACCCGGCGCACCGGGGCGACGTGCAGCGCTGATTCCGTGGTCAGCAAGCAGATCGATGACGCTCTGTTCCAGCAGATTGACCAGACGCTTGACGCCCAGACCGCGACGGCGCAGATCGAGCA
Source organism: uncultured Chromatium sp. (assembly GCA_903897335.1). GTDB lineage: Bacteria > Pseudomonadota > Gammaproteobacteria > Chromatiales > Chromatiaceae > Chromatium. The sequence goes on from CAIUAY010000253.1 coordinate 4,793, forward strand.
GCGGATACGCGATCAACTGTCCAGGGCCGTGATACGTCACCTGTCCGCCACGATCAGATTGCACCACCGGAATGTCGCCGGGTGCCAGCAGATGCTCTGGACGCGCTGCCTGACCCAGCGTGAAGACTGACTCATGTTCGAGCAACCAGAGTTCGTCTGCGGTCTGTGCCTGACGGGCATCCGTCCAGTCGCGCATCGTGGCCAGCGTCGACAGGTAATCCTGAAGTCCCGACAGGCAGCGTACCCGTAAGTCTGGCGTGTCCGTCACAACGCCCAGACAACCTGTGGATGTGCGCTCAGTTCCTGATAAATGGCATCGAGCTGGAATTTGCTCTGCGCCTCGATGGTCACGGTCACGGCAATCCACTTGCCGCCACGACTGGGACGGATTTTGAGCGTGGCGTGATCAAAACCGGGCGCATGGCGGCTGAGGATCTCGATCAGCAGCGCGTCCAGGCCGCAGTCGGCGCGACCCATGGCTTTGATCGGAAAGGTGCAGGGAAACGAGAAGAGTGTGTCCTGTGACATCGGAGCGGATCGCGGCTTAAAACTGTTTCAGAACGCTGTCAATGCCTTTGCGCAGCAAATTTCCTTCGGCGACATCCTGGAGCGCGACCAGCGGCATCCGCAGCAACTCGTCATCGCCCAGCTTCAGGACGATATCGCCCACCTGTGTGCCCTTAGCGATTGGCGCAACCAGGTCAGAAGTCTTTTCCAGATAGGCGCTGAGCTTGTTATAGAGACCGCGCGGAATGGTCGCAAAGACGCCCATCGCCGGACCAACAGGCAGCTTTTGTGTATCGCCATACCAGACTCGCAACGATTCGAGCGGCTGGTCAGCCGGATACAGAAGCTGGCTTTCATAAAACCGGAAACCGTAATTGAGCAGAGCCAGACTGGCATCGGCGCGCGCCTTCGGTGAGATGGCGCCCATGACCACGGATACCAGACGCATGTCATCGCGTTTGGCCGAGCCGACCAGACAGTAACCGGCAGCCTGGGTATGGCCGGTCTTGACGCCATCGGCGGTCGGATCGCGCTTGAGCAGCGGGTTGCGGTTCTGCTGGGTGATGTTGTTGTAGGTGAACTCCTGGGTCTTGTACCAGGCGTAGTAGTCTGGAAATTCTCTGATCAGCGCCATCGTGACGCGGCTCATGTCACGCGCCGTGGTGTAGAGATCCGGGTCGGGGAGCCCGTTGGGGTTGGTGAAGTGACTGGCGGTCATGCCGAGTCGCTGGGCATGATCGTTCATCAGATTGGCAAAAGCGCCAACACTGCCCGCAACATGCTCAGCCAGTGCCACGGCAGCATCGTTTCCAGACTGGATGATCATGCCTTTGAGCAAATCCTCGACGCTGACCTGGGAGCCAACCTTGACAAACATCTTCGAGCCGCCGGTGCGCCAGGCATTTTCGCTGATCATGACTTGATCGGTCAGGTGAATTTTGCCACCGGCAATTTCACGGAATACCACGTAGGCCGTCATGATCTTGGTCAGGCTGGCAGGTTCCTGACGTTCATCGGCATTTTTTTCAACCATGGTTTTGCCACTATTGGCATCGATCAGCAGATAGCCACGGGGTGCCAGTTCAGGCGGTGCCGGGATGTTTGACTGTGCATGACCCGGTGCGCATGGCAGCGCCCACAGCACGAACCAAAGCAACGCGAGCGTCGTTGCAGACTTTGTCGATACAGGCTTCATGGGGTAGATCCAGAGCGTGGAATGGCGGGGGGGGGGAGGAAGCAGTGACTATTCTAGCTGTCCGGGACGGATTTGGCACTCGCCTTCAGTCGCTGACACGTTGTGGCCGTTCCAGACCGAGCGCGGCCAGTTGCTCGGTGAGCTGCGCCACGTCCTGTTCCGAGGCGAGCGGCCCAACCCTGACTTTATAGAGTGCCGTGCCAGTGGCTTCCGGCGTCAGGATGCGCACCCGTCCAGAGCGCAGCCGGGTCGCCAGCTCTGCCCGCAAGCGCTCGGCATTCTGCGGATCGCCAAAGGCGCCGAGCTGGAGATAGATCGCCTCCCCGGCAAGGGAGCGGCGATCATCGGCGGTCGTCACCGGGGTGTCCAGGCGCGACGGGATCGGCTCAGAGACCAGTTTTGTCGTTGACTCAACAGTCAGTTCAGGTGCAGGACGTGGCGTAACCTGGACGTTTACCGATTTTGGAGGCGATGTCATGGCCGTGCGCCGGTTTTCCAGATGCTCCGTTGCGTCAGCCGTGGCTTGGGTCTTGGTGGTCTGCGCTGCAAGGAATGGCTCGGAGTCAGACTCCGGATGTCGCGGATCGATGGCGCGGACTTCGACCAGCGCCGTCCCAGTCTTGACAACGCCGAGCTTGACGGCGGCGGCATACGAGAGGTCGATGAGACGATCCTCATGGAATGGGCCGCGGTCGTTGATCCGAATCACGATGCTGCGGCGATTATTCAGATTCGTGATCCGCGCATAGGTTGGCAGGGGCAGGGTCTTGTGCGCCGCGCTCATGGCGTAAATGTCATAGATCTCGCCAGAGCTGGTCTTATGGCCTTGAAAATCTCGACCATACCAGGATGCCAGTCCGTGTTCGACATAGCCGCGACTGCTAGGCAGGGTGCCGTAACGCTGGCCAAGGACGACATAGGATTCAGGGTTGCCGAATTTAGAGAGTGGCTCGACACGCGGCACCGCATCTGGAATCCGCGCGATCTCAGGAGGAATGTCATCGAACTGCTTACCCTGGCTCGCGCAACCGCCGAGCCAGACCGCCAGCAGCAGCGTTGCGATCCGGGCGACTGGACGGTGAGCAGTCGATGCGACCTGAGACATCTATGTCCGTGCCTTTTTTTTGTGCGTCTCGACAGACATGATCATGCCAAATCCGATCAGCAGCGTCACCATCGAGGTGCCGCCATAGCTGATCAGCGGCAGCGGCACGCCCACGACCGGCAGCAGACCTGTCACCATCCCAGTATTGACGAACACATAGACGAAGAATACCAGCGTCAGACCACCTGCAAGCAGTCGGCCATAGCGGTCATGGGCGTGTGCCGTGATCATGAGTCCACGCAGAATAATAAAGAAGTAAAGCGCGAGCAGCACCAGAATCCCGGCGAAGCCGAATTCTTCACCAATCACGGCAAAGATAAAATCAGTATGACGCTCAGGCAGAAATTCCAGATGGGACTGGGTGCCGTTAAGCCAGCCTTTGCCGGAGATGCCGCCAGAGCCAATAGCGATCTGGGACTGAATGATGTGATAGCCGGTTCCAAGTGGATCGGATTCAGGATTGAGGAAAGTCAGCACCCGCGCCCGCTGATAATCGTGCATGATGAGCCAGGCCAACGGCGCAATGGCTGAGACGGTCAGCCCCAGCCCCAGGATCGTCCACCAGCTTAAACCCGCGATGAACAGCACCAGCACCCCGGCGCTGACGACCAGTAGCGCCGTGCCCAGATCGGGCTGCTTGGCGATCAGCAGCACCGGGATCAGGGTCAACATCACCGCCAGCAGAATCCAGGGCAGACGCGGCGGCAATGGACGCTCGGAAAGCAGCCAGGCGACGGTCATGGGCACCGCGAGCTTCAGCAGTTCGGAGGGCTGGAAGCGCACGATTCCGAGGTCAAGCCAGCGCTGGGCGCCTTTGCCGACATCTCCGAACAGAAGCACCGCAATCAGCATCACCACGCCAAATAGATAGAGCGCGAATGACCAGCGCCGCAGCAGATGGGGCGGCACCTGAGCCACGGCCGCCATCAGTCCAAACGCGAGGATCAGTCGGGTGAGTTGGCGTTCGACGATGATGATGTCCTGATCTCCTGCGCTGTAGACCACCAGCAGTCCAAAGCCGCAGAGCGCCAGGAGCGCAACTAGAAGCAGTGCATCGAGGTGGATGCGGCGCAGCAGACCGCGTTGTGTCATGTCTGCGTTCTCGTCGAGTCGTGAGGAGATGTCTTTAGTCGCCATCGCTCTCGTGATCCGCGTCAGTGGCACCGGGGGTCTCGATGAGTGTCGAGCCGCCCAGATAGGCATCCATCACCCGCCGGGCGACCGGCGCGGCATCCGAGCCACCGTGACCGCCGTTCTCGACCAGCACGGCTACGGCAATCCGTGGATCTTCGACGGGCGCGAAGGCGATGAACAGCGCATGGTCGCGCATCCGCTCTGAAATTTTCGATTCGTGATAGGTTTGTTTCTGGCCGATCGTGAACACCTGCGAAGTGCCGGTTTTGCCAGCAATGCGATATTCCGGGGTGCGAATACGCTTGGCTGTGCCACGCGGACTTTCAACGACCTGCGTCATCGCCGAGATCACGCTGTCCCAGTAATGGGGATCGCTGACCTCGACGCGATGCGAGACCAGCGGGAATGGCGTTTCTTTGGTGGCGCCTGGAAAACGGCTGGCGCGTGCCAGCCGGGGCTGGATGAAATACCCGCGATTGGCCATGGTCGCGGTGGCTGCCGCCAGTTGCAGCGGCGTTGCAAGAAAAGAACCCTGTCCGATGCCGACGATCAGGGTCTCGCCCGGATACCAGGATTGTCTGCGCACCCGCTGTTTCCATTCGCGCGAGGGCAGCAGTCCGGTCAGTTCGCCGGCCACATCGATGCCGGTGCGCATGCCAAAACCAAATTGGCTGAGGAAACCATGCAGCCGGTCGATGCCCATCTGGTTGGCCAGCGAATAGAAATAGACATCGCAGGACTCGACGATGGCGCGTTCCAGATTAACGGTGCCGTGTCCGCCCTTGCGCCAGCAGCGAAAACGATGGCTCTGGCCGGGCAACGAGAACGAACCGGAGCAGAAGACGGTTTTACGGGCGGTGGTGAAGCCGGATGCCAGTCCGCCGAGGGCAACGAAGGGCTTGACCGTGGAACCTGGCGGATACTGTCCACGCGCAGCGCGGTCAAACAGCGGTTTGTCAGGCGAATGCAGCAGTGCGTTGTAATCCGCCTGAGTGATACCCTCGACAAACAGGTTGGGGTCGTAGCTTGGCTTGCTGACCATCGCCAGCACCCCGCCGTTGCGCGGGTCGATGGCGACAACCGCCCCGCGCCGTTCGCCCAGTGCATCGATGGCCACCCGCTGTAGCGTCATGTCAAGGTAAAGAAACACGTCCTGACCCGGTGTCGGCGGGGTGCTCTCCAGTGTGCGCAGGATGCGTCCGCGGGCATTAACCTCAACCTGCTGGTAGCCAACCCGACCATGCAGCACGTCCTCATGCGCTTTTTCCAGACCACCCTTGCCGATAAAGTGGGTGCCAGCGTAATTGCTGGTGTCGATCTGGGTCATTTCACGCTCGTTGATGCGACCCACGTAACCCAGGACATGGGCCGTCGCCTCGACCAGCGGATAGGTGCGAACCAGCTCAGCGCGGACATCGACACCCGGAAAGCGATGGCCATTGACCGCGAAGCGCGCCATTTCCTTCGGTGTCAGGTTGAGCCGGATTGGCACCCCCTGAAAGCGCATCCGCTGGCGCTTGAGACGCTCGAAACGGGCGCGGTCATTGGCGTCAATCGGCACCAGTTGCGCCAGTTCATCGATCGTGGCGGCGAGATCTTCGACTTTTTCAAGCGTGATCTCCAGCGAGAAAGTCGGGTGATTGTCAGCCAGCAAGATTCCCTTGGCATCGAAAATCAGACCGCGCGCCGGTGGCACCGGCTGGATCTTGACCCGGTTGTCTTTGGACAGCACGGTAAAATGTTCGTGCCGATCGACCTGGAGGTGCAACAGACGCAGACTGAGCAACAGCAAACCCAGGAGGACGATGATCGCGGATACGATGGCGCGTGTTGCCACGAGCCGCTGTTCGCGCTGGCGCTCTTCAAGACTGGTCAGGCGCATGGCTCAGTCTGCCCGCAACTGGCGCTCGATCCAGGTCAGCAACGCCGACAGCCAGGGCCACAGCAGCAGACCGACGAAACTTGGCAGCCAATAGTTCAGGGCTGGCATGGGCTGTCCAGTCGCGCCGAGAATCCAGAGCGTCAGCAGACGTTCCGTCAGCAACAGCACCCAGACGATGACACTCTGCTGCCAGACTGGAAACAGACGAATCCGTGCATGCAGTTTGACTACGAGATAAGCCACCAGCGACAACCCCAGCGCCTGCTGTCCCAGCAGTGAGCCACTGATGACATCCAGCGCCAGTCCGGTTCCAAATCCCCAGAACACGCCGATACGGTCAGGCTTGTTGAGGTTCCAAAAGATCAGCGTCAACGTCACCCACTGCGGACGAAAGTCGTCGAGTCCATCCGGCATTGGCAGAATGGTCAGAAACATCGCCAGTATCAGGCTTAGGACGACCAGCCACAGCCCCCGGCGTTCAGTCTCGCCCATCAGGGATGACTCGTCTTGGCGTCAGCCGTCAACGCCGGCTCATTAGGTCGGGCGTTGCGGGTCAGCGGCCACACCAGCAGCACTTCGCGGCTGCGGTCAAGACGCGCCGTGGGTTCAGCAATGACCGTGGTGAACGGGTTATCGGGATCCTGACGCACGGTCTTGACCCGTGCTACCGGGTAGCCTGCTGGAAACAGTTCATCCATCCCGGAAGTCACCAGCAGGTCGCCAATCTTGATGTCGGCATTTTTTGGAATATAGAGCAATTCAAGTTCCTGACTCAGTCCTTTGCCGACTGCGATGGTGCGCAGTCCATTGCGGTTGACCTCGACCGGCAGCGAGTGATTGACATCGGTGATCAGCAGCACAGTGGATGAAAAGGCATTGCAACGGATCACCTGACCCATGACTGCCTCGGCATCGAGTACCGGCTGACCGATAAAAACGCCGGAATTGGTGCCTTTGTTGACCATCACCTGTTGACGGTAAGAGGCCAGATCAACGGCCAGGATCTCGGCGATCAAGACCCGATCCCCGACGGTGAAAGAAGAACCCAGCAGATCGCGCAACCGCATGTTTTCGGCCTGGAGCGCCTCGAACTGCTGTAGCCGTCCCTTGAGCATCAGGTTTTCATGTTGCAGGGTGTCGTTCGATACCCGAAGCTGTGCTTCGCTCAGAAACCGGTCATGCAGCTCACGGGAGACCTGGGTTGGCAAATTGGCGACATACTGCAACGGATACACGCCAACCTCAACCAGCGAGCGCACCTGATCCAGATGATGGTAGCGGTGATCGGCCACGATCAGCGCGAGCGCAAGGAACACCGCCAGGGTAACTCTGAAGGTTGGTGATGGGCCACGGACGAACAAGGGTTTGATAGCAGCGTTCCTGGGCAGGTTCCCGGCATTGATCGCGCTGGGTGGTCGCGGAGGGGCGCAACGCCCCTAACGGCCACAGGGGTCAGAGTCTATTCGGTTGCAAACAGTCCGGTTTCCTGAGCATCGAGCATTTCCAGAGCCTTGCCTCCGCCACGCGCCACGCAGGTCAGTGGATCGGCGGCCAGCAACGCCGGCAATCCGGTCTCTTCCTCGATCAGGCGATCAAAATCACGCAGCAGCGCGCCACCGCCGGTCAGCACGATCCCACGTTCGGCAACATCGGCACCCAATTCAGGCGGAGTCTTTTCGAGCGCCATCTTGACCGCATGGACGATCATCGATAGCGGTTCCTGAAGCGCCTCCAGGATCTCGTTGCTGTTGAGCGTGAAACTGCGCGGGATGCCTTCTGCAAGACTGCGACCCCGCACCTCGATTTCCAGCACTTCATTCCCTGGAAAGGCTGAACCGATGGTGTGCTTGATGCGTTCGGCCGTGACCTCGCCGATCTGGGTGCCATAATTGCGCCGCACGTAATTGGTGATGGCGTCATCAAAGGTGTCGCCGCCTACCCGCACCGATTCGGAGTAGACCACGCCGTTGAGCGAGATCACCGCGACTTCCGACGTGCCGCCGCCGATGTCGATCACCATACAGCCGCGTGGTTCGTGAACCAGCAGCCCGGCGCCGATGGCCGCCGACATCGGTTCCTCGATGAGATAGACCTCGCGGGCACCGGCTCCAGCGGCGGATTCTTTGATCGCGCGCCGCTCCACCTGGGTCGAGCCGCAGGGGACGCAGATCAGCACTCGCGGACTGGGCTGAAACATCCGCGACTCGTGCACCTTGTGGATGAAATATTGCAGCATCTTTTCGGTGACGGTGAAGTCAGCGATGACGCCATCCTTCAGCGGACGGATCGCGGTGATGCTCTGCGGGGTGCGACCGAGCATCTGTTTGGCCTCTTCGCCAATCGCCACCACCGATTTGCCCCCGCCCTGGCGTTCATGACGGATCGCCACCACCGAGGGTTCATTGAGCACGATACCCTGCCCGCGGGCAAAGATCAGTGTGTTGGCGGTTCCCAGATCGATCGATAGATCGTTGGAAAACATTCCGCGAATGCGTCTGAAAAACATCAGGTCGTTACCTTCCAGGGGTGTAGGGAAACCGGTGGCTCGATTCTTGGCCGCCTGGTGTTCCACAGTCAAAATCCACAAAGTCATCGGGCGGCTAATCTAGCAATGCCAATCAGGATCGGCAAGGCGTGAAACCGCACGAGCATTTTCTACAAAGACCATTACCGACGGAAACCTGGCCAGGGTCATGCACGACGCCGGAGCTGATGCGTGGCGAGTTTCACCACTTGAGCCCCTATGCTATGTTGCGAGGCTTTCAGCCACCGGCAGGATCGCCATGTCACTGGATCGTTCCGACATCGAAAACATTGCCCATCTGGCGCGGCTTGCCATCAGCGCCGAACAGACCGAGCGTTACGCCGCCACGCTCTCGAATATTCTTGATCTGGTTACCCAGATGGATCGCGTCGACACCACTGGCGTTGAGCCGATGGCGCACCCGTTGCATATGACACAGCGGCTGCGCCCCGACCAGCCCACCGAACCCGATCAGCGTGCGCTGTTTCAGGCTCTGGCACCGCTAACCGAAGGCGGACTCTATCTGGTTCCGAAGGTGATCGACTAATGCAGAATAAGACGATCGCTCAACTCGCCGCCGATCTGCGGCTGCGCACCTATTCCAGCGTCGAACTGACCCGGCATTATCTGGAGCGGATCGGGCGGCTCGACCCACAGCTCAACAGCTTCATCACGGTTGCCGCAGACACTGCGCTCGCCGCTGCCCAACGTGCTGACCGGGCGCTCAAATCCGGCGAGGCCGGCCCGCTGACCGGCATCCCCATCGCTCATAAAGACATCTTCTGCACTCAGGGCATCCGCACCAGTTGCGGCTCGCGGATGCTCGACAACTTCATCGCGCCTTACGACGCCACGGTCGTCGAAAAGCTGGCTGCCGCCGGTGCCGTGGTGCTCGGCAAGACCAACATGGATGAGTTCGCCATGGGGTCGAGCAACGAAACCAGCTATTACGGGCCAGTCAGGAACCCTTGGGATGAGCGTCGCGTTCCGGGCGGTTCTTCGGGTGGTTCAGCCGCCGCCGTGGCCGCCCGGCTCTGCCCTGTCGCCACGGCGACCGACACTGGCGGCTCCATCCGTCAGCCCGCTGCGCTATGCGGCATCACTGGCATCAAACCCACCTATGGACGCTGTTCGCGCTGGGGCATGATCGCCTTCGCTTCTTCGCTCGACCAGGCTGGCGTCATGGCGCGTTCAGCCGCTGATGCCGCATTCATTCTCGACGAGATGGCCGGTTTCGATCCCCGCGACTCAACCAGCGCCGATGTCCCGGTGCCCGATTATGTCGATGCGCTCGACGACGACCTGAAGGGGTTGCGGATCGGGCTGCCTCGGGAATACTTCGGTGCTGGACTCGACGAGCGGATCGCCCGATCCATCCAGGAGGCCATTAGGGAGTATGAGCGACTCGGTGCCGAGATTCACGACATCAGCCTGCCTAACAGCCCGCTCTCGGTACCCGTTTACTATGTCGTCGCGCCTGCCGAATGCTCGTCGAATCTCGCCCGCTTCGACGGAGTTCGCTACGGCCATCGCTGCGAACGCCCCGCAGACCTAGAGGATCTCTATAAACGAAGCCGCGCCGAGGGCTTTGGAGCCGAGGTTCAGCGTCGCATCATGATCGGCGCCTATGTCCTGTCGGCTGGCTATTATGACGCTTATTATCTCAAGGCTCAGAAAATTCGTCACCTGATTGCCGACGATTTTCGGCGCGCCTTTGAACAGGTCGATGTCATCATGGGGCCAACCAGTCCGACGACCGCCTTTGCAATCGGTGCCAAAATGGATGATCCAGTCGCCATGTATCTGAGTGACATCTATACCATCGCCACTAATCTGGCCGGATTGCCAGGCATGTCGATCCCGGTCGAGCCGGTCGACGGCCTGCCGGTCGGTCTACAGATCATCGGAAATTATTTCGAGGAAGCCAGGCTACTCAATGTCGCACACCGCTTTCAGCATGTGACGCACTGGCACCAGGCGGCACCAGCCGGGTTTGAGTAATGCGGTTGAATCACCAAAAGCACACAGGAGCAGTGACGTCTAAACCCACAGACAGTACTGACTTGGATCAGGCAAATCGTCGACTCTAAATGAGCGAATCGTTACCCATGACGCACTTGCAGCTTGATATTCGCACATTTATCTCGCTGCTGTGCATTGGCAACATCACGGTCGCCAGCATTCTGTTTGCTTACAAACGCGGTACTCTGATGGCGCGGACGTGCCGTCAGTTTTTTTCAGGCAAGCTGTTACAGGCGCTGGCCTGGGGGCTGCTCGCGCTGCGTGGCGACATCCCGGATCTGTATTCCGTGTCTGGCGGCAACAGCCTGTTGCTCATGGGGTTCGCCCTTGAGGTTCTGGCCGTCACCATGACCGGCATCGTGAACCGCCGCGCCGAAACGCTCTTCGCTATCCTTGCTGGAGGCTGCGTTCTCGTCTTTCTGTGTGCCGCAGATTATCCCGCTCAACGTGTCGCGGTCGCCTCTTTGATGACGATTATTCTGTACGGTACAGCGTCAGCGATAATCGTGCAGACCCCGAACGCTTCTCGCTTACGCCGCATGGTTGGCTGGTTTTATGGCTTCTTCTGTCTGATTCTCGCCGTGCGTGCCGGAGTTGCCGCAGGCGCTGTGGATGACTTCGGACTCCTGTCGCAACATTTCGTTCAGACCCTGGCGTTCGTGATGGCGTATCTGTTCATGCTGGTCGGCGGAATCGGCTTTGTGTTGTTAGTCAAGGAAGACGAAGATCAACGCTTGATTGCGGCCTATCGGGATATGGCAAAGCGCGAGGAGCAGCTGCGACTGCAAGCGCTGGTTCTCGATCAAATTCAGGATCATGTCACCATCACCGATCTGCATGGGATGGTTACCTACGTTAATCGGACGGAATCGGATGCGCTTAATGATCTCCATGACGGGAAAATCGGTCAGCATGTGTCGGCGTTTGGCGAGAGTCCCGAGGCAGATGCCACCCAGCAGGAAATCGTCAACGCCACGCTAACGCAAGGTGCCTGGAACGGGAAGGTCATCAACTTTCGACCCGATGGATCGTCACTCTTCCTGCATTTACGCACCACGCTCGTCAAGAACGATGCTGGCCAGCCCGTCGCCATGGTGGGCATCGGAACGGACATCACCGAGCAACTGCAAACGCAACAGGCGTTACAGCAGAGCCAGCGACAACTCACCGACATCATCGACTTTTTGCCAGACGCCATGCTCGCTATCGATCAGGATAAGCGCGTTATCATCTGGAACCAGGCACTCGAAAGGATGACCGGCATTCCAGCAGAACAGATGCTTGGCCAAGGCGACTATGCCTACACGATCCCGTTTTATGGCGAGGCGCGACCGCAATTGATGGATTTGGTCTTTCTGGATGACCAAACCATTGCCGAACGCTATCCCTACATTGACCGCGAAGGACAGGCACTCACAACGGAGGTCTTCTGCAACGCGCTCTATCACCAGCGAGGCGCCTGGATCTTTGCCAAAGCGTCTCCGCTGTATGATCACACTGGCCAGATCGTTGGCGCGATTGAAATCATCCGCGACATCACCGAACGCAAGCAGGCAGAAGAAGCGTTACGCCAGAGCCAGGAATTGTTCGCGCTCTTCATGCGCTATTCGCCGGTTTACGTTTTCATCAAGACAGTGACGCCGACCGAGAGTCGGGTGCTGCAAGCCAGCCAGAACTTTCAACAGATGATCGGTATCGCAGGTTCGGACATCGTGGGAAAAACGATGGCTGAGATTTTTCCGCCAGACTTTGCCGCACAGATTACTGCTGATGATTGGGCTGTCGTGCTCAATGGCGAAGTGTTGACGTTGGACGAGGTGTTTAACGGTCGCTACTACACCACGATCAAATTTCCAATTATCCAGGGCGAGCAAACCTTGCTGGCGGGCTATACCATCGACATCACCGAGCGCAAACGCGCCGAGGCCGCGCTTGCCGATGCGTTGCAACACATCAGCGCCCACATGGACAATTCGCCGCTGGCGGTCATTGAGTTTGATACCGAACTTCGTATCATCCGCTGGTCACAAGAGGCAGAACGCCTGTTTGGCTGGGCAGCCGGGGATGTCTTGGGATACCGCATTCCCGATATCGCCTGGGCTTACCCTGAGGATGTTGCCGAGATTCAGACAAAAATCGCTGCCATGATCAAGGGTGCCGAGTCGCGCACGAGCGACATCAGCCGTCATGTCCGCAAGGATGGAACAATGGTTGACTGTGCCTGGTATCACTCTGCTATTTATGACACTGCGGGTAAACTCAAGTCCATGTTGTGTCTGGCGGCCTTGATCATCGTTCCGGCCACCCCCTACACGGCAATGGGTAGAAGGTAGATCGGTTTCGGAGGCCGGGGTCGTCGACGTGCCGGGGATGGAGGCATCGGCATTCGTTCCAACA